>JAJZVZ010000143.1:0-4000 GCA_021846945.1 Acidobacteriota bacterium
CTTATGATAACAGGGGGGGGGGGGGGAGCAGGGGGCAATTCTCGATTGAAGGCGCACAGGCGCCTTCTTTAGCCATGAGCGGCCAAACAGAGCTTTTCACGAACCAGCGCCGATAAGAAATGGCTAGTCCCGCAACTCTCGTTTTCCAGCTCCTGATCCCTGATCTCTGCATTCCGGAGGAATGCCGTGGAACTCAACCAGCTTGAAACCTTTCTGGCCGTCGCCGAGGAGCGCAGTTTTTCCCGCGCCGCGCAGCGGCTGCACCGCACACAGCCGGCGGTCAGCCAGGTCATCCGCAAGCTCGAAGAGTCGGTGGGTGAAGTCCTGTTCGACCGCGCTACGCGCGACGGCTCGCTGACCGCGGCCGGTGTGTTGCTGCGCGACTATGCCCTGCGCCTGCTGGCCCTGCGGCGCGAGGCAGCCAGCGCACTGGGCGAACTCAGGAGCCTGGAGCGCGGCCGCCTGCAACTGGCCGCCAACGAGTACACCTGCATGTATCTGCTTCCAGCCGTCGACGCCTTTCGCCGCCAGTATCCCCACATCAGCGTGACCGTACACCGCATGCTGGCCTCGCGCATCCCCGACGAACTGAGCCTGCGCACCTTTGAGCTGGGGGTTATCTCCTTTCGCCCCGATCCAGCGCAATTCCGCACTATCGCCGTCTATGCCGACAGCCTGGCCTTCATCGTCAGCCCCAAACATCCCCTGGCCTCGGAGCGGCGCGTTTCCATTAGCGACCTGGGCAAAGAGGTCTTTATCGCCCACAACGTCGCCTCGCCGCTGCGGCGCAAGGTCATTGAAACCTTCCAGCGGTACCGCACTCCTCTGAATATGGAGATCGAACTGCCGACGATCGAGGCCATCAAGCGCTTTGTGGCCATGGGCAACGGCGTGGCCCTGGTGCCGCACCTCAGCGTGGCCCGCGAACTTGAAACGGGCGACCTGGTCCGGATTCCCGTCGACGAGCTGGAGGTGCGGCGCGTGCTGCGCCTGGTTCATCGCCGCCAGGCCACTCTCTCCTATGCGGCCAAGGCCTTTCTGCGCACCCTGCGGGATCTGGCGAAGCGGCAGGGTCCGCCCTTTTATTTCCAGCCGGAACGCGCCGTCTAATCGCGGCTTATCCGCAGTTTCGCCGAATGCCAACGCCCCTTTTCCCACTCGTGCGTCTATAGCCTCAGATCATCTTGCACCATGGCCTTGGCAACTGCTTCCGCCATGACCCGTTCCGGCCAGTTACAATGCTGAAAGCGGGACCCGGCTCTGACCGGTGCACCGGAATCGATAAGCTTGTTGCCAGCCAGTTGGTTGCGCAGTCGTGAGGTTCAAGACCGAATGAAGAAGATTGCCCTTATTGTTTTTGTGCTGGCCATCTGTGTGGCCACGGGCCGTGCTCAGGAGAGCCGCCAGGACATCAGCCTCAGTGCCACCGGCTTGATCGAGCCGTTTATGGCCTCATCGACCGACGTTCAGGTGAGTGCGAACCGCGCCTTTGGCGGTTTGGTCAGCTACCGGTTTATGATGACGCCTTCAAGCGCCCTTGAGGCCAACTACCAGATGACTTACGAGAACAGCATCCACTACCTGATCAGCAACACGAACAGCTACCTGGTCAATACCCGCACACAGGAGGTCTCCTTCGCCTACGTGCGCTCCTTCGTTTTCAAGAACTTCAATCCTTTTCTTGAGGCCGGCCCGGGAGCGTTCATCTTCCTGCCAATCCGTGACTCTGGCACGACTAGTCTCGACGTCAAGCAGCAGGTCACGATTGGTGGCATCTATGGAGCAGGCTTCGCCTACGAACTGAGCCCGAGCTTCGATCTGCGTGTGGAATACCGCGGCTGGGTCACTGCTGTTCCCGACTTTGCCTATTCACAGATGGCAACCAAGCGGTACTACAACATTTATAATCCGGTGGTCGGCATCGCCTATCACTTCTAGGCCGCTGGCCGTCTAAAAATCTGCCGGTTGGCTAGTTGGCTGGCGGCGTCCACGCCGCCAGCACAGCCGGCCAAAGACCGGCGTCACTCCGCTTTAGCCGCGCGCTTCCCGGTAGCGCCCCAGTTCCTTCACCATCCCGCAGTGCGAGCGCAGCGCATCGGCGGCGCCCGAACCCTCCTCGAACGAGCGAATCTGGCAATCCACGTAGAAGATGTACTCCCACGGCTTGCCGTGCACGGGCCGCGACTCGATCTTGGTCAGGTTGGTGCCAATCTCCGACAGGGCATTGAGCGCCGTCACCAGCGATCCAGGCCGGTTTTCCAGGGTGAAGGCGAGGCTGACCTTGTTTGCTTCAGGATTTGCCACGGACTCCGCCGTGCGCCGCACCAGGAAAAAGCGCGTGAAATTCTCGGGGTTGTCCTCGATGTTGGCTTCGAGGATCTGGGCTCGGTAGTAACGAGCCGCCGCCTCGCTGGCAATGGCCGCCGCCTGGCGATCGCCCAACTCGATCAGTTGCTTGACGCTTCCTGCCGTATCGTAGAAAGCTAGGGCCTCCATGCGCGGGTGCGCGGCAAGAAACTTCTTACACTGCGCCAGAGCCACAGGATGCGAAAAAACCCGCTCGATTTCACCGATTGTCGCGCCCGGCATCGCGATCAGGTTGTGCCGGATGCGCAACAGCGTCTCACGCTCGATCTTCACGTCGTAGCGCAGCAGCAGGTCGTAGTGCTCCAGAACCGAGCCGGCCAGGCTGTTTTCAATAGGGATCACCGCCGCATCGACCCTTTTGTCATCGAGCGCCGCAAACACTTCGGCCGAAAGCGCAAGCGGCAGGATTGCCGCCGAGGGTTCGAGCTTTGCCGCCGCCTCGTGGCTGAAGGAGCCGGGTTCCCCCTGAATCGCAATCTTCATCGTGTTACCGCCTGCTTCCTGCTGGTTTTGGGGAACGATCAGGGTGGGAGTGCCGGAACGCCGTCCAGCGCCGTACCACAGGCTCCGCTGTAAATCCCTGGTTGATTTGCTCTCCGGCATAAACCCAGCGTACCCCACCGATGAACTCAGCGGCCCGACCACACGTCGGCCGCAACAAAAATCAGGAAAACGATCGCAATCACGCCGTTCATTGTGAAGAAGGCGGCGTTGAGCCGGCGCAGGTCGCGCGGCGAAACCAGCGCGTGTTCATAGGCCAGCAGGAGGGCCACCGCGGCCACTCCAGCCCATCCTGACGCGCGAAAATGGAAAAGCAGGCCGAACCACACGAGCAGCCCCAGCATGGCCAGATGCATCAGCCGGGCCGCCACAAATGCTCCGCGCAGCCCCACCGACCGCGGCAGGCTATGCAGTCCTGCGGCGCGATCATGCTCGTAGTCCTGGCAGGCGTACAACACGTCAAACCCTGCCACCCACAGCGTTACGGCCGCCGTCAGCACCACGATGCGCGGGTCCAGACTGCCTCGCACCGCAATCCACGCCGCCGAGGGCGCCAGCCCCAGCGCCAGGCCCAGCACCAGGTGCGACCAGCGCGTCATGCGCTTCATATAGCTATAGCCGAGCAATACTGTCAGGGCCACGGGCGACAACTCCAGCGTCAGCCGGTTCAGCTTGGCGGCTGCAAGCACAAACATCAGCGCGGTGACGCACGTAAACCCCAGCACAAACTGCTTCGACAACAGGCCTGCCGGAATCGCGCGGCTCCTGGTGCGCGGATTGGCCGCGTCCAGATCGGCGTCAGCCCAGCGATTGAAGGCCATCGCGCATGAACGCGCCGAGACCATCGCCACCAGAATCCAGCCCAGCACCGGCCAGCTCGGCAGGCCATGCGCCGCCAGCAGCACCGCTGTCAGCGCAAACGGCAGCGCGAAGATCGAGTGTTCCCACTTGATCATCTCCAGCGTCGTGTGCGTCTTCTTCAGGATCCCCGGCATCCGCAGCCTCCTCTAAAAGTGTACTTGAGCCCCAAAAGCCGTCCGGGAAAGGTAGGGCGCACGCTACAGAGTGATCTACGCTACGGCGCCGCTTTAGATGCCGCGCCTTTGTGACGTACGACACACATATGTGTGCT
>JAJZVZ010000143.1:4010-12001 GCA_021846945.1 Acidobacteriota bacterium
GCCTCATGCTCCTGGTGCATCATGCCATAAGCGCCCGGTTCGAGCGGGAAATCAAATGAGATTGCAAGCGGTCGTATTCAGTTAAAAATACGAGACTTACGCATTTTTGGTTTGCCGCTGACCATGCCAACCTGAAGCAGAAATAACGCTGATATTTGCGCGCTCGCCATCGGCGCTGCACACCCGGCGAACGCTTCAGCGGTTGTAACGCTTATGCACGGCATGGGCTCTCTTCTGGTGTGGGCCCCCAGGAAGAAGGAGACAAAATATGCGGAACATCCTCATTCTCGGCGGTGGCACCGCCGGAACCATCATGGCCAACAAGCTGGCCGCCGCCCTGGACGACAAGGAATGGCGCATCACCATTGTGGACGGGACCGAAGAGCACTATTATCAGCCTGGTTTTCTTTTCGTTCCATTCGGGATCTATCGAATGCGCGACCTTGTAAAGCCGAGGCGGCAATATCTGCCAGGCAACGTCAGGTTCATTCCGTCCGGCATCGACATCATCGATCCCGGCACGAAGACGGTGAAGCTGACCAACGGCACGCCGTTGAAGTACGACTATCTGATCATCGCAACCGGGGCCAACATTCATCCGGAGCAGACAGAAGGTCTGCTGGATGAGGAATGGGGCCGCAGCAAGTTCGATTTTTATACTCCGCAAGGTGCGGAGCGTCTGAGCCAGTTTCTGAAAGGCTGGCAGGGCGGTCGCCTGGTTCTGAGCATCACCGAGATGCCCATCAAGTGCCCGGTTGCGCCGCTCGAATTCCTCTTCCTGGCCGATGAGTATTTCACCCGGCGCGGCATGCGCGACAAAGTTGAACTGCATCTGATCACGCCGCTCTCCGGCGCGTTTACCAAGCCTACGTCGAGCCGGGTCCTCGGCGAATTTCTGGAGCGCAAGGGAATCCGGGTGACGCCCGATTTCGACCTGGGCCGCGTGGATAGCAAGGAGAAGAAGATCGTGGCATGGGACGACACCGAGGTAAATTACGACGTGCTCGTTTCCATTCCCACCAACATGGGAGATGCGGCGATCGCGCGCAGCGGCCTGGGCAACGATCTGAACTTTGTCGCCACCCATCGGGAAACCCTGATGGCCGAAGGGCTTGAAGATGTCTTCGTCATTGGCGATGCGACCAATCTTCCCACTTCGAAGGCGGGTTCGGTCGCGCACTTCGAGTCAGAGATTCTCTTCCAGAATTTCCTGGAGCATATCGATGGACGTCCGCCGATCGCGCACTTCGACGGCCACTCCAACTGCTTCATCGAATCGGGCTTTGATAAAGGAATGCTGATCGACTTCAACTACGACACCGAGCCGCTCCCGGGCGAGTTTCCACTGCCGGGCGTCGGCCCCTTCACGCTGCTGGGAGAAAGCCGGGTGAACCACTACGGCAAGCTGATGTTCCGCTGGGTGTACTGGAACCTGCTCCTGCGCGGCATGGAATTGCCCATCGAAGCCGAAATGTCGATGGCCGGAAAGCGGGTGTGACCATGGCAACCGCCGTTACTGAAGACCGTATCGCCGAACTCGATCGCAAGCTCGACTTCATCGTGGAGGAGATCGCTCACCTCAAGCGGGTGCGCAACAGCGCCGAGGATCTTGTGGCTGATCTTACGCTGGTGAGCAAGGGCGCAATGGGCAGTGCCATTGAAGCTCTCGGCTCAACGGCTCTGCACCCCGACGAGATTGCTCAATTGGGGAAGACCCTGCTGCTCAATGCCCGGCTGCTGACGGCCGCACTGCAGCAGTTGCAGAGCGCTGCCGATTTCATCCAGGACGCTCAACCCATCGCCCGCGACCTCTACCGCCAGGCGGTGGACTGCTGCCAGATCACGCAGCGGAAAGGCTACATCGACAAGGCGCGCGCCGGCCTCCGCATCGGCGATGCGCTGGTTCAGGCCCATTCGACCGAAGACCTGAAGCAGGTTGAAGCCAGCGTGCCGCAACTGATCGGCTTCTTGCGCGAGTTGACGCATCCCGAGGTTCTGGAAGCGCTGGAAGCAATCATTCACGGCTTTGGTCGCGTGCAGGCAACCATGGACGTCAACAAATCGTACTTCGCGATTGCGCGCGACCTGACCACCCCGGAGGCACGCCGCGGTGTCGCCATCCTGGTCGAATTTCTGAAAGTTGTGGGAGCGAGTAGCGCCGCCGCCGCTTCCTCGAAACCAACAGCCGTATCAACCAAGACGAGGTAACACATGGAAACACTGACCATTGCCGGCAAAACACTGGCGCTTGACGCCGACGGAAATCTTGCCAACCGCAACGACTGGAATGAAGAGATCGCCCGCGAGCTCGCAGCACAGGAAGGCATTCCCGAGCTTACGCCGCAACACTGGGCCGTGATTAACTTCATGCGCAGCGTCTTCGAGAAAGAGGGTGACGCGCCGTCCATTCGCAGACTGACAAAGGAAAGCGGCGTGGACACGAAAACGCTCTACCAGCTCTTTCCCAAGGGACCTGCAAAACGCGCGGCCCGGATCGCGGGACTGCCCAAACCGAAGGGATGCATCTAGATTGCGAGGACGCCATGACAGACACACCGGCACAACCAATTGAAAAGGTTTCGATCATTATTTCGCGCGGATCGCTTGAAGGCGTCTACCCCGGCCTCATCATGGCCAATGGCGCGCGCATGGAGGGGATTGAGGCTTCACTCTTCTTCACTTTTTTTGGCCTTGAGGCCATCATCAAGAAGCGCATGCACAACCTTAAGGTGGCCACCGTGGGCAATCCGGCGATGCATATGCCGACGCTCGTGGGCGCGCTGCCGGGCATGTCCTCCTTCGCCACTTCCATGATGAAGAAAGAGATGGAGAAGCTGGATATTCCGCCCGTGGGCGAATTCCTGACCATGATTCACGATACCGGCGCGGAGATCTACGCATGCCGCGCCACGGTGGACATGTTCCATCTGAAGCCCGATGACTTTTGCCCCGAGGTTGACGGCGTGATCTCTGTCGGCCAGTTTTACGAGAAGGCCGCCGGCGGCCAGATCATCTTCACTTAACCGGACGGCTTCAGGCCGCAAGCAGCGCTCTTGCGGGCGCCCGCAGGCGATCTCTCCATATTCCTGCCGCGAAGCATGCGGCAGGAATGGGAGGCATTGGAGTGTAGGTGAAATCTCTCCGCGCCGGTCACGATGCGCTCATTGCTTCGAACTTCAGGCTCCAGGCGAAGTCGCAGGGGCGATTGCTTGCCTGCTGCAAATCTTCAGGAAAGGTGATCGTGGTTCCTTGCGATGAGTCGAAGGTCCAGGCAATCTTTGCTTTGGAACCCAGCAATTCAACATTGGAGCCGGGTCTGGGGCGCACGTTCCTGAGCGTGATTTGCGAGCCGGGCCACTGCATGAGGATCGCATAGACAAAGCGGCCATCTTTGGAGCGCGTGTAACGCACCGAGTCGCCTTCCGACCAGAGATCGCCCGCCCGAGCGCGCGTGGCATAGATCGCTTCTCCATTGACATGCAGCCACGGGCCCACCGCTTTCATCTGGCGAACAGCTTCGGGGTGAAATTCGCCGTGCGCATCGGGGCCGACGCCGATCTCCAGCCCGCCGCCCTTGGCAACTGTGTCGGCGAGGGTGTGAACGATCCACGGCGCGCCTTTGTAGTTAGCGGCGTCGGGGTCATAGGAGAAATCAGTACCGAGCGGATAAATGCAAAACCACAGATTGTGCAGCGCCTCATTCGAGCCGGGGACAACGCGCTCGGGCGTGGTGTAGTCTCCATAGCTGCCGATGCCGCGGCTGCGCAGCAGCACATCCGGCTGCACTTCGCGCATTTTGACCAGGGTTTGGCGCAGTTCCGGCCAGACGCGCCAGCCCAGCGACATATCAAGATCAATCATGTCGATCCTGCCGTAGTTCGTCAGCAGTTCGAGAAGCTGCGCCCGGTGCCGCTTCATCATGCGCGTCACCTCAGCGTCGGTAGGATCGGGCACAATCACCGGATGATCGCCATACACTTTTAACGTGCTCTTCCAATCACCGCGGGGAAGCAGTTGCGCCGAAGACGGCACCTGAAAAGGATGGCGCACGTAGGGGCGGAAGTCGGCGTCATACCAATCGGGATGCGAGAAGTACAAGTTGATCTTCATCGCCCGCTTGTGCGCTGCGTCGCAGATCTCGCCCAAAATGTCACGATGGAACGGCGTCTCCATGATGGAGTAGGCCAGGTCGCACTCTTCGATCTTCGGCCCGCCGGGCGCGGTCCAATTGGCGCGGTTCTTCACGCGCGTTTTGGTGTCGAACATGGAGAAGCCTTCATGATGCTTGGTCGTGAAGGTGAACATCTGCATGCCACTCTGCTTGAAGGTGTCCATCCACGTGGCAGCATCGAAGCCCGCCGGATTCCATGTCTTATAAAGCTGGTTATACTTCTGGCGATCTTCGAACGACATGGTCAGAAACGGCCACGACTCCGCTCCGCGATGCCAGATGCAGTAGATGCCCCAATGAATACGGATACCGAACTTGGTGTCCTGGAAGGCTTCATAGGCGCTGGCCGGGGGGCGGTGGAATTGCGGCAGAGGCTCCTGCTCAATGTAATCGTCATTGCTGGCCGGCGGGATGCTGGCAGCCCAGGCCTTCTCAAATGTGGAGTCCGCGCAGGGCTGCTGGTTCTGCGCCGCTCCTTGCGCCAATCCCGGATAAGCCGAAACGGCCGCCACCGCCGCTGACCGGGCCAGAAATTCTCTACGATTCATGGGCGTCTCTCAGGAAGAATTCGCGATCTTCGCCACGGGCATTTTGTGGACGTCCCAGAATAATACCGCGAACGGCAACTGTGGAGTAGCCCGAATCAGGACTCAGCGCGGATTGCCCGTCCCGCCTGCGCCACCGAAGCGGACCAGGAAGCCGGCACGCGCCACGCGGGGCATGCCCAGCGTGGTCGTTGGTGTCTTGGAGTCCTCGATGGCGCGATTGAGCAGATTTTCGCCGGCAGCGAACACCTCCAGGCGGCTGCCGAAGTTGTGCGAAGCGTAGGCGTCCAGGCGGAAGAATCCGTGCAGGAGATAGACGTTGGCATCATCATCGTACTGGCGGCCGCTGAGGCGGCTTTGCAGGCTCAGCATACCCCACGCAGGCTTGAACGCGCGCAGATTGAGCGTGGCCATGTTGCGGGCCACTTCTGGGATCCACTTGCCGTAGTCCTGCGTCCCGCCTGTCACGGTCGCGTGAGCATATTGGTAGCCTCCATCCACTGCCATCCAGCGGAGCGGCATCAGCTCGAAGTCCAGCGAGACGCCACGGCTCTCGATCTGGCCCAGATTCTCGCGCTTGCGCAGAATGGGCGAGGAACTGCCGTTAATGGTGAAGGAGGTAATGGGCCGGTTGACCTGGGTGAGGAAGTAGCTGGCGCGGACGCTGCCCCAAGGCTGTTGGGTGACCACGCCCGTTTCCCAGCCGGTCGCTCGCTCGCTTAACAAATTGCTATTGGCCGCTGTGAAGACATTGCCCACCTGGAATGAGTTGTAAAGTTCGTCGGGCGTGGGCGTGCGAAAAGCCCGAAAACCTGAAGCGGAGAGCGCCCAATGCGGCGTGAGTTTGCGTGAAACTCCCACGCGCGGGTCGAAGGGCCGTTCATCGCGCTGCGAGGGCTGTGCCGGTGCAGGAATCCAACTCGAGCCGTTCCATTGCAGTTCCTGCCCGTCGTAATTCTGGAAAAAGTCCATGCGCGCCGAGGCGGTCACCGTCCAGGCGTTGCGGACCCACATCATCTCGACGTACACGCCGGAGTCGCGCTGGTGATCGTGAAGGTTGGTGAGGAGATCGCTGCCGGTCAAAAGCTGCTGGCGGTCCCAGACGCGCACATCGTGGACGTCGGCGCCGCCCAGCAGAAGCAGCCCTGCGCCTAAAGGCTGGCTCCAGTGCGCCGCCGCTCCCAGTTCATTGTCGGCCGTGTTCAGACGCTTGACGGGAATTTCGCCGCAGCGGTAGGAGCACGTCGGATAAGCGACGGTGGGCAGGTTGGAGATGCTCGAAAACGTCTGCCGAAAACCCTCTCTGGAGCCATAGAGTCGCACAGCGAGCGCCGAGCTGCGCCGGCCCTGCCAATCGCCGCCAGTGGCATAGCGGATGAGCCGCGTGGCGTTCATCTGGTAAAGCGTGCCGTTGTGGCGCGACTCGTTGAATCCTGTTCCCCGCGCGAAGAGTCGAAGCGGTCCGCGATCATGCTCAACCAGGGCCAGGGCATTCTGGCTGTGAACATTGCTGGGCTGATCGACCGGGCCGCGCTGGTAGGGCGCTTCCTGAATGTAGCCGTCTGTGCCAAGCAGCCCGCCCGAGCCAAGCAGTCCCCACGGACCGTGCTTCGTCTGGCCTAAGAGATTGTCGTCGTAGGTGCCTTCGCCGCCATAGCTGGAATAGAGCTCACCCTGCGTAGCGGTTGGCTGAATGGGGATGACGCTGACTACGCCGCCGATGGCAGCGGAACCGTAGAGATCGCTTGCGCCGCCGCGCACCACCTCGATGCTTTGAATCGACAGCTCTGGCGGCTCTTCCCAATGGATCCACCCACCGATCGGGTCATTCAGCGGCACATCGTCTTCAGTAACCAGCGTGCGGCTGGCGGAGGTGGAACCCAGGCCGCGCAGGCTGATGCCCTGCGTGGTGGGATTGGCCACCAGCGAACTGGTGCGGCGGAAAAGTTCGACGCCGGGAAGCTGGCGTACCTGGTCGTCGAGGGTGATGGCCGCCGTGCTGCGAAGCGCCCGTTGCGTAAGGATGCGCGTTGAAGCCGGGCTCTCCAGTTCGCCCAGCGGAGTGCGATAAGCGGTGACGGTAACCTGCTCAGGATGGGCCGCGAGCTGAAGGCGGACGGTGGTTGCCGCCGCAAGCTGCAAAGATTGCGTGGCGAAGCCCTGCGCGGCCACGCGGATGCGGCAGGGCGCGGCGCAGGAGACGTCCAGATGGCCGGAAGCATCGGTGCGACCCAGCAGCTTGCCCCCGGAATCTGTGACCGTAGCTCCGGCAAGCGCTTCGCCGCTGCTGTCTTCGATGGTGATGGTGATCGTAGCGGCAGTTTGTGCGCTAGTGGCGGCCGGAATCATCAACATCAGAAGCAGTACCGGCATGCCAAAGATCGCTTTGTATCTGTACCACCGCATCGCTTGCATGAACGGAATCAGGGAAAAGGCTCTTTAGCAATTGTGACACGCTGCATCCCGTGCGCGGCTCGCGCGCCTCCGGAGCGATCTCGTGAAGCGGGACAAGCACAAAAGCCCGCTCGGCAAGCCGCGGATGAGGAATTTCAAGGCCCAGTTCGCTCAGCACGATATCGCCGAAGAGCAGAAGATCGAGGTCGAGCGTGCGCGGTCCCTTGGCGACGCCGGCAGAGCGATTGCGGCCGAAATCATGTTCAATGGCCAGAAGAGATTCCAGCAGTTCGCGCGGCGCGAGATCCGTTTCCAGAGCAAGAACCGCGTTGACAAAGCGAGGCTGATTGGCGAATCCAACCGGCACGGTCGAGTAAAGCGACGAGCGCGCAACAACTTGCCCCAGAGACTCAATGCGCTTTGCGGCGGCGGCCAGTGTTGTCTCCGGCGAGCCCACGCGGCTAGGGAGGTTGGCGCCGAGACCAATGTAAGCCGTGAGCATACTGCTTCAGGGTATCGCAGACAGCGGCCCTGAAAGCATCGCGGCTAACTCAGGAGTCGGGTGATTGGATTGCCATCGTCCCGCGAAGATCTGCAAGGCGCATGCGCTACTCTTCCCGCAGTGCATCCATTGGCTCAATGGATGCGGCTTTGCGCGCGGGAAGAAGCGCCGCCGTCAGCCCAACCGCCGAAAGCGCCACGGCTACGGCAACATCAGTCCATGCATCCAGCGGCCTTACGTGGTAAAGAAAGCTCGCCACCAGCCGCCCGCTACCCGCGGCCAGCAGCAGGCCCACACCAAGCCCTGTGCCCACCAGGATGGAACCCTGGCGCAGGACCATGCGCGCAACGCTCTCGCGGGATGCGCCCAGCGAGATCGG
>JAJZVZ010000013.1 GCA_021846945.1 Acidobacteriota bacterium
GTCAAATTAAAGAGGCAATGGTGCGAGTGAAATAACGACAACAAGAGATGGTAACGGCTCTGTGCAAAGCGGTGCGTTTCTGAAGGGGACATGCAGGCGAGGGCTCTCTAAGGCTGCGCATTGCCGATCGCGAGAGGAGAGTTCGCGAGGGCAACGGCCTGGGAACGGGTGTTCTCAGGCCGTTGTTGCATTTGGGCGGGGATGGGCTGTATCAGCGGAGCCAGTTGGTGCGGGCCAGCTCGATGATCTCGTCGCCGCGGCCGTTCAGAATCGCCTTGATCATATAGAGGTTGAAGTCGACGATCTGATCGAGTTTGAGCGATGGCGGCATGGCCAGCTCGTGGCGATTAACGGCCACATCCACCAGCGCGGGACCGGGATGCGCGAAGGCCTGCGCCAGCGCCTGCCGCACCTCTCCGGGGTCATCCACGTGCAGGCCCAGTATGCCCGCGCCTTCGGCGATTTTAGAGAAGTCCGGATTCACCAGATCCGTCGCATGGGTCAGGAAGCCTGTCGCCTTCATCTCCAGCTCCACGAAGCCCAGCGATCCGTTGTTGAAGACGACGATCTTCACGGGCAGATTCAGTTGCCGCAGTGAGAGCAGATCGCCCATAAGCATCGAGACGCCGCCGTCGCCGGAGAGCGCAACCACCTGGTGGCCTGGATGCGAAATCTGCGCGCCGAGAGCCTGCGGCAGCGCGTTGGCCATGGAGCCGTGATTGAACGAACTGAGCAGCCGGCGGCGGCCATTCATTCTGAGATAACGCGCCGCCCAAATCACCGGCGTCCCCACGTCGACCGTGAAGATGGCGTCGTCCGAGGCCACTTCGTTCAACACTTTGGCCAGGTATTGCGGATGGATCGGCCGCTGTCCCGGCGTGCCTTTGGCCAGATCGTCCAGCCCCTTGCGCGCCTCGCGGTAGTCGGCCAGCGCAGCGTCAAGATGGGCGCGGCTCTGCTTCTGCTCCACCAGCGGGAGCACGGCGCGCAGGGTTTCCGCCACGCCGCCCACAACGCCGAGATCGACGTGGCTGCGGCGCCCCAGTTGCTCCTCGCGGAGATCGACCTGCACAATGCGCGCATTCTGCGGATAGAACTGCTGATAGGGAAAATCCGTGCCCAGCATCAGCAGCGTGTCGCAGTTCATCATCGCCTTATAGCCGGAAGCAAAGCCGAGCAGGCCGGTCATACCCACGTCATAAGGATTGTCGTACTCAATGAACTCCTTGCCGCGCATGGCATGCACGATCGGCGACTGTAGCTTGCCGGCGATCGCCAGCAATTGGTCGTGCGCGCCCGCGCAGCCGGCTCCAGCAAGGATGGTGACGCGCTGCGCGCCGTTCAGCTCCGTGGCCAGCTTTTCGAGTTGCTCCCGGCCCGGCGTGACCTCAGACTGTTGCGTGGTGAAGGTAACGCGGCGACCGGGATTGACTGCGTCTGACAGCGCGACATCGCCGGGCAGCACCACCACGGCGACACCGCGCTTTGACAATGCCGTCTGGATGGCGATTTCCAGGGTGCGCGGCATCTGCGCGGGGTGTGAAACCAGCTCGCAGTAGTGGCTGCACTCCTTGAAGAGAAGCTCGGGATGCGTCTCCTGGAAGTAGCCGCTGCCAATCTCGCGCGACGGGATGTGAGCGGCAATCGCCAGCACTGGCACGCGGCTGCGCTGGCAGTCATACAAGCCGTTAATGAGATGAAGATTGCCCGGCCCGCAACTGCCAGCGCAGACCGCCAGCTTGCCGGTTAGCGCTGCCTCGGCCCCGGCGGCGAAGGCCGCCGATTCCTCGTGCCGCACTCCGACCCACTCCATCCCGGTGCGAGTGCGGACGGAATCGGTAATGCCATTGAGCGAGTCGCCGGCCACGCCGTAGATGCGCTTGACCCCCGCGGCGGCCAGAACCTCCACAAACAATTCCGCTACATTCTTTGCCATGGCGCGGATTCTTCTGCCGGCTCGGCAGGAAGGGAAATCGCTTGTTGAGTCGGCTCCCCGGCGGCTGCAGAAGCTCCTTTACCTTGGTTGATGCAGCCGGGTCCGCGGCGGTGCAAGCTGTCCGCCCAATCTTCCCGCACCGTGAGATGCCGTTCTGCGGCAAGCCCCTGCGCCTTACCGACTTATGCCGTAAAATCGCCCTTAGCATGAAGTGTCCGTATTGTGGCTTCGGGCAGGACCGGGTGGTGGACTCGCGCGAAAGCAAAGAGGCCGACTCCATCCGGCGGCGGCGGGAGTGCGAGCGCTGCAACCGGCGCTTCACCACCTATGAGCGCATCGACGAGATTCCTTACATGGTGGTAAAGAAGGACGGTCGCCGCGAGCGCTTTGACCGCCAGAAAGTGCTCAGCGGTCTGCTGCGCGCCTGCGAAAAGCGTCCGGTGCCGTCGAGCAAGCTGGAGGCGATCGTCGATGCGGTTGAGACTTACCTGGTGGACGCGCCCGAGCGGGAGCGATCCACGCGCGAGATCGGCGAGCTGATCATGAATCACCTGAAGGGGCTGGACACGGTGGCGTACATCCGCTTCGCGTCCGTCTACCGGGACTTCAAAGACGTACGTGAGTTCAAGGAAGAACTGGAAGAGCTGCTGGACAGCCATCGGCCGGTGAAGACGAAGAAATGAAAGAGCAGCTAGGAGCTGAACGCCATGTCAGAAACAAAGACCCACAGGATCACGCTGATTCCCGGCGACGGTATCGGGCCGGAAGTGTCGCAGGCCGTGGTTCGCATTCTCGAAGCGACCGGCGTCAAATTCGAGTGGGAGCGCTTCGCCGCCGGTGCCGAAGCTTTTGAGATTCACGGCGAGTACATTCCCGCCGCGCTCTATGCCTCTATCGAGCGCAATCGTGTGGCGTTGAAGGGTCCGGTGACGACGCCCATCGGCGGCGGCTTCAAGAGCATCAACGTCACGCTGCGCAAGAAGTTCGACCTCTTCGCCAACTTTCGCCCCGTCCGCGCCCTGCCTGGGCTGGTGACGAAGTGGCCCGGCGTGGACCTGATCATCGTGCGCGAAAACACCGAGGGCGAGTACGTGGGTCTGGAACATGAAGTGGTGCCCGGCGTGGTGGAGAGCATCAAGGTCATCAGCGAGAAAGGCTCGACGCGCATCGCCCGGTTTGCCTTCGAGTACGCGCGCAAGCACGGCCGCAAAAAGATCCACTCCGTCCATAAGGCCAACATTATGAAGCTTTCCGACGGGCTCTTTCTGCGCTGTGCCCGGCAGGTGGCCGAGCAGTTTCCTGACATTATTTACGGCGAGCACCTGATCGACAACACCTGTATGCAACTGGTGATGAACCCTTTCCAGTACGACACCTTGCTGCTCGAAAATCTTTATGGCGACATTGTGAGCGACCTGTGTGCCGGCTTGATTGGCGGACTAGGCCTGGTGCCGGGGGCAAACCTGGGCGCGGAGTGCGCCATCTTCGAGGCGGTACACGGCTCGGCGCCCGACATTGCCGGCAAAGATGTGGCGAACCCCACGGCGCTGCTGCAGTCGGCCATCCTCATGCTGCGCCACCTGGACGAAATAGCCGCTGCAGACAGGTTGCAAAAGGCCCTGGAAACCGTCTATTCCGAGCGCAAAACCCTCACCCGCGACGTCGGCGGAACGGCCGGAACCAGCCAGTTCGCCGACGCCGTGCTGGAGGCCATGGGATAAGTTCAGCGGCATGCCATAGCCCGGTTGGCCGCTACTCTTACATGTACATGGAATTGCAGTGCTCCCCGGCGAGAAACGCTGTAAGATGAGTCATCCCCGGAGGCCGCATGAAGGCCAACCGCCGTCTACCCCCCGTCTGGCTGATGGGCCTGTCGAACTCCACCGTGGGCCTCACCGCCGGTATCGTATTCTTCGTCATGCCGCAGTTGCTGGCGGCGGAGCACGTTCCCGAAGCAAGAATTGCCGGCATTACGGCGGCGGCCATGGCGTCGAACTTCTGGGCCGTCGTGTTTGGGCCGATCCTTGATGTACGGTTCAGCCGCCGTTGGTATGCCACTGTCTTTGCCGCGGTGACGTTCATCCTGGTTTTCATTGCGGTCACGAATCTTCGCCATCTCGTCATCCTCGAATTTGCGCTGGTCCTCGCCGTGGCGGCGGCAGGGCTCTCGACTGCAGCGCTCGGCGGGTGGCTCTCGGTGGTCTGCCGCGATGCGGAGAAGAACAAGCTCAGCGCGTGGATGAACATCGCGCTGATTTGTGGCACGGGAATTGCTTCCGCCACTGGGGGCGAGCTGGTTCGTCATTTGCCGGTGTGGATCGCGGCTGCCTTTCTGGGCCTGCTTGTTTTTCTCCCTACCAGCATCTTTCTGATCATGCCCGCGCCCGGTCCTGACAGGCGGCTGGCCGGCGAAAGCTTTGCTCAGTTCAATCGCGAGGTTCTGGCGCTGCTGCGCCGCCGCGAAGTCCTGATCGCGCTGCTGCTCTTCGTCTTCCCATGCAGCTCTTTCGCCCTCACCAACATACTGGGAGGTCTGGGCGCCGACTTCCACGCCTCTCCGCGGATGGTGAGTCTGGCCGGAGGAGCGGGGGCGTTCTTCCCCGGCCTGGTCGGATGCATGCTGTTTCCCATCATCGCCCGAGGAATGCCGTTGCGCCTTCTCTATCTCGCCAATGGCATTGTGGGCGGCCTCTTTACTCTGAGCCTCATCGTGCTGCCCCATGAACCATGGACTTTTGTTCTCGCCCTGCTGGGAGAATTTCTCTTTCAGGCCGGGGCTTACTGCATCCAGCTCGGGATCGTCTTCCAGACCATCGGGCAAAACAATCCGCTGGCCGCAACCACCTTCGCCTTCCTGACGGCCGCCACCAACATTCCGGTCACCTACATGATGGTCGCCGACGGGCGGGGCTACTCCACGGGCGGGGTGGCGGGCAGCCTGGCAATGGACGCGGGAATCGGCATCCCTGCCTGCCTGCTGCTGGGATTGCTGCTTTACCGGCTTCCGGGCAAGGCATTCGGCGCGGATCGCTCAGCCGTTGAACCCCTCAACGTGTTGCGGCAAGAAGACTAAGGCACGCATTCTCGACGGTTCTTCGGCGTGGTTCCCGACAGATGCTGTCCGAATCCCGTCCTAACCCGACCGCGTATTTGGCATCGCAATGCCCATCCTCTAGTACACTGGAATGTTCACTACCATGAAGACAAAGCATCCTATTGGCATCCTGGGCGCGACCGGAATGGTCGGCCAACGGTTCATCCAACTGCTCGAAAACCACCCCTGGTTCGAGATTACCTGGCTTGCAGCCAGCGACCGGTCAAGCGGCAAGCCCTATGGCGAGGCCGCCAAGTGGCGGCTGGACACTCCGCTGCCCGAGCGGATTGCCAGGATGACCGTTTCGCCGGCCGAGCCGGAGGGAACGCCGAAGATCATCTTTGCCGCGCTCGACGCCGCCATCGCCCGTGAGCTGGAGCCGAAGTTCGCCAACGCCGGCTGCGCCGTGGTTTCGAACTCCAGCGCCTACCGCATGGCGCCCAACGTGCCCCTGGTGATTCCCGAGATCAACGCCGAGCATCTGCACCTGATCGAGGAACAGCCCTCGCGCCGCGAATCGGGCGGCTATATGGTGACCAATCCGAATTGCTCCACCATCGGGCTGGTGATGGCTCTCAAGCCGATCGAGGAGCGCTTCGGTATCGAGCAGATCTTTGTGACGACGATGCAGGCGGTTTCCGGAGCGGGCTATCCCGGGGTGCCCTCCATGGACATCCTCGGTAACGTGATCCCCTACATCGGCAGCGAAGAAGAGAAGATGGAGGCCGAGACGCTGAAGCTGCTGGGCAGGCTTGAAGGCCACGCCGTCGCGCCGCTCAAGGCGCGTATCAGCGCCCACTGCAACCGCGTCGCGGTCGAGGACGGCCACACCGAGAGCGTCTCTATCAAGCTCGGTAACAAGCTGGGTCGGCCGGTCACCCGCGAAGACATTCTGGCGGCCTGGGCGGAGTTTCGCCCGCTCGCCGGTCAGGGATTGCCAATGGCCCCGGAGCAGCCGATCGAGTGGGCTCCGCAAAACGACCGGCCGCAGCCTCGTCTGGACCGCAACCGCGGCCGCGGCATGGCCGTGACCGTGGGCCGGCTGCGCCCCTGCAATCTGCTGGACTGGAAGTTTACCGTCCTCTCGCACAACACCATTCGCGGAGCGGCCGGAGCGGCTATCCTCAACGCCGAACTGCTGGCGAGTCTGGGCAAACTGGAACCTGTTGCGGCCGCGGCGGCGCGCGCCTGAGGGCTCAAATGCCGGAACCAGACCCGCGAGCAACGATGGGAAGACTCAGATGAACCTGGTTGTTATGAAGTTTGGCGGCACGTCGGTCGAAGACCCGGCCGCCATCGGCCGCACCGCGGCCATCGTTGCCGGACGCATCGCCAACGGAAAGAGCCCGGTGGTGGTTGTCAGCGCGATGGCCAAGGTGACGGATCAGTTGCTGCGCGCGGCCGCAGCCGCCGCGCAGGGCGATCGCACGGGAGCACTGGCCATCAGCTCGCGTTTGCGCTCGCGTCACCGCGATACCGCCATCGCACTGGTCAAGGATCCGGCCGGCTGTGCCGCCCTTCTTGAAGTGATCGACCGGAAGTTCGACGCGCTCGACGAGATTCTGCGCGGCCTGGCGGCTATCCTCGAACTCACTCCTCGCATCTCCGACCTGATCGTCAGCTACGGTGAACGCATCTCCAGCCGCATCGTTGCCGCCGCCTTTTGAGAGTGCGGCATCCCGGCGGCCCACGTGGACGCGCGCGAAGTTATCATCACCGATTCGCAATTCCAGAAGGCGGTTCCGCAGGACGACATCATCGAAAAGCGCGCGGCTGAGAAGCTTCGCCCTCTCGTCAACCAGGGTAAAGTGCCCGTGATGGGTGGCTTCATCGCATCCAACGAAGCCGGCATTACCACTACGCTGGGCCGCGGCGGTTCCGACTTTACCGGCGCGCTGGTGGGCGGCGCGCTTTCGGCCGAAGCCATCGAGATCTGGACCGACGTGGACGGCATTATGACCACCGATCCGCGCGTCTGTCCCGATGCCTTGCGCGTCAAGGTCATCAGCTTCGAGGAGGCGGCCGAGCTGGCCTACTTCGGGGCCAAGGTGCTGCATCCGGCCACCATCCTGCCGGCTGTCAAGAAGAACATCCCCGTCCTCGTGCTCAACAGCCGCAATGCCGCCTGCGAGGGCACGCGCATCATCTCGCTCGCCCCACACTGCAAGAGCCCTTTCAAGTCGATCTCCGTCAAGAAGAAGCTGAGCATCATCGACGTAGTGGCCAGCCGCATGCTGATGACGCACGGCTATCTGCGCCAGATCTTCGATGTCTTTGACAAGCATCAGTGCCCGGTCGATATGGTTTCAACCAGCGAGGTGAGCGTCTCGCTCACCGTGGATTCGAATGACAAGCTGCCGGCTATCGCCGCCGACCTGAGCCGCCTGGCCGACGTGAAATACGAAGGCAGGAAGGCGCTGGTCTGCATGGTAGGCGAAGATATCCGTGGCCAGAACGGCATCGCCGCGCAGGTCTTCAGTGCGATCCGTCACATCAATGTGCGCATGATCTCGCAGGGCGCCAGCGAGATCAACATGAGCTTCATGATCGAGGAAGACGATGCGGATGAGGCGGTGCGCTCTCTGCACGCGGCCTTCTTCAGGGATCCCGACCCGGTGGTCTTTGACGTGGCGGCGAGAAAGCAGTTTCTGGCGTCCAAATCCTAGCTCGCAGCTCTCGGCTTCTGGTGCAAAGCCCGCAGCTACTTTTGTTTTTTCTGGCTGAGACTTTCAACCTTCAGCGGAATGCGCCACAATGATTGAGGACTTCTGGCCGTGGAGGGAGCGTGGGGAAGCAACACCCCATCTGTGATCGCCTGGAGCTGGAAGCCTGGATCTGGGAGCCAAAAGATGCTCATTCTCGTACTTGGCAAAGGAAAGACCGGCAGTCTCGTCGCTGAAGTGGCGCGCGAACGCGGCCATGGCGTGCGCGCGCTCGACATCACTGAAAATGAGCACGCTTCGGCGCTCACCGCGCCCAATCTCGCTGGCGTCGATGTGGTCGTCGATTTCACGAATGCCGAGGCTGCGATAGAAAACATGCGCGCGGTGCTGGCACTGGGTGGACGCATGGTGGTGGGCACCACCGGCTGGTATGAGCATTTGAACGAAATGAAGGCGCTGGCCATCAAGCGTGGCGGCGGGCTGCTTTACGGGACCAACTTCTCCATCGGCGTGCAAAAACTCTTCCGCCTGGTTGCCGAGGTGGCCAGGCTTGACGGCTACCAATTCTCCATCGACGAGACGCACCACACTTCCAAGCTCGATGCTCCTTCGGGCACCGCGCTTACGCTCAAGGAGATTATTCAGTCGGTCAGGCCGGGCGTTGACGTTCCCATCGCATCGCACCGCATCGGTGATGCCAAGGGTGAGCACCTGCTGCGCGCTGTCAGCGAGTGTGACACGCTGGAACTGCGCCACGATGCTCACAGCCGGCGCGGCTTTGCGCTGGGCGCAGTCCGCGCCGCCGAGTGGCTCGGCGGCAAATCCGGGGCCTGGGACTTCCGCGAGATCTTCGACCAGCTATAAACGTCCCGTGGTTCCGGGCCTTGTGCAATTCTCTGAAGATTCTGTAAGCGGCGCCTGTATGTCTGACGATCAATCCGCGTAGGTCTCTTCACGCACCGGAACACGCGCGGCCGGCTTTGTGGGATAGTACGCGTTGCGTGTGTACTGGATGACCATGCGGTGGGTGTTGAAGAACGAACCGTTGAAGGCCAGCGTGGTGCGCATCAGGCGCGCCCACTTGTCCGGCTCATCGCGATAGAGCGGAACAATGGCGGCTTCCAGCTTGTTGTAGAGCGCGGATGCCTCTTCGGCGTCGTCGGCGCCGTCCTCGATGGCCCAGCCGGTGACGCCTTCAATACAGCCTTCGATCCACCATCCGTCGAGGACGGACAGACTGGGAACGCCGTTCAAAGCGGCTTTCATGCCACTGGTTCCGGAGGCTTCGTAGGGCCGCCGCGGCGTGTTTACCCAGACATCGACGCCTGCCGTCAGGAGAGCGCCGAGGTCCCAGGAATAATTTTCCAGGTAGACGACGCGCAGGACGTCGTCCGAGAGTCTGGCCGCATTGTCGATGACTTCACGAATGAGCGCCTTGCCGGGCTCGTCCTGGGGATGCGCCTTGCCGGCAAAGAGGATCTGCAGGCCGCCGGCTGCGGCCGCAATCTCCACCAGCCGCTCCGGATCGTTGAAGAGCAGGTTGGCGCGCTTGTAGGTGGCGACGCGGCGCGCAAAGCCCAGCGTGAGCACCTTGGGATTCAGTACCAAACCAGTGCGAGAGGCGACCTCAGCCAGCAACTCGCCTTTGGCGCGGGCGTGAGCCATCCGAATCCTGGCTTCAGGCAGGTCAATGGCGTTGCGCAGGCAAAGCGTGTCCTGCCGCCAGGCGGGAATGTGCTCGTCGAGCAATTGCTGGACCGGGTCGGAGATCCAGGTCGGCGCGTGTACGCCGTTGGTGATGGAGCCGATGGTGAACTCCGGAAACATCTCGCGCGAAACTTTGCCGTGCTGCATGGCTACGGCGTTGGCGTAGCGCGAGAAACGTAACGCCAGCAGAGTCATGTTCAGCAGGTTCTGCTGAAAACAGCCTAGCCGTTCAAGGCGCGCGGTGCGGTCGCCGCCCAGAATGCGGATGGCCTGCTCGGTGGAGAAGCGGTCGTGGCCGGCGGGAACCGGAGTATGGGTGGTAAAAACACACCTGCGGCGCACCTGCTCGATGTCGGCTTCGGTGGGAACGTCCAGCAACCCGCCGCCCAGCTGCTGCTCCAGCAGGGCCAGCGTCAACAGGGCGGCGTGGCCCTCATTCATGTGGTAGACATTCACGTGAAGGCCGAGCGCGGCGGCCATGCGCACGCCACCCATGCCCAGCACGATCTCCTGCTGCAGGCGGTAGTTGGTGTCGCCGCCGTAAAGATGGTCGGTCAGCCCGCGATCCCATCCAGAGTTCCCATCCAGATCAGTGTCGAGCAGGTAGATGGGCACTATATGGCCTGAGCGGCCTTCAAGGTCATAGCGCCATGCGCGCACGGTCACCACGCGGCCTTCCACAGTAACCGTGATGCGGGCGGGTTCTTCGGCGCAGAAATCGGCAGGATTCCACGGCTGGATATCCTCGCTCTGGGTTCCGGCGCTGTCCAGATGCTGGCTGAAATATCCCTTCCGGTGCAGAAGAGTGAAGGCCACCATCGGGACGCTCAGATCGGCAGCCGAACGCAGCGTGTCACCGGCTAGAACTCCCAGCCCGCCGGAGTAGGTGGGCATCTCCGGATGAATCGCAATCTCCATTGAGAAGTAGGCGATCTTGCCGGAGTTGGGGAAATCTACGTAAAAATTTGCCTTGGAAGAATTTGTCTGCATCGTTTCAATTTCTCCACACCGCCTGCGACCTCACAAACGGCATCGTGGGAATCGATATCCAATGGCGAGCGGCCGGGGATTCGGACTCTTTCACCCGGTCTTCATTGGGGAAAGACTTCAACCGATTTTACCAAGGAACGGTGTAATCGTTAATCAGGACTTGTTAAGACTCGCCAGATGTAGGAGATGCGCACTGCCGATGCCTGCGGCGGTCTCCGCAGTGCGCATTCTCTTGTCCCACGTTTTGAAAATCATTCGTGCCTTTTGATCCACTTCTTGATCAATCCAGGCGATGCGCTCCACCTGAGGCATGACAGACGTGGATCTGTGGAACAATCGCGGTTCTGGCGGCATAGCGGCTGCCCAATTCCCGGGCGAATGCCGGAGCGTCTTTTTGCTCGACCAGATTGATGGTGCATCCGCCAAAACCGCCGCCGGTGAGGCGGGCGCCGATGAGGCCGGGAAGATCCTGGGCCAGCTCGACCATGATGTCGGCCTCCACGCAACTGCCTTCAAAGTCCTTGCTGTAGCTCCAGTGCGCCTCGGCCATCAGGCGGCCCACTTCGGCCATGTTGCCCTTGAGCAGGGCCTCGGCGGCGGCTACCGTACGCAGATTTTCGCTGATCACATGGCGGGCGCGCATGAGCGATTTGGGCGCCATCTCGTGTCCCCATTTGTCCAAGTCTTCGAGGGTGGCATCGCGCAGGAACGGGACGCCCGGCCGGTGGCTGGCGATCACGGCGCAGGCAGCCTCCGATTCGCGGCGGCGGGTGGGATAGTCGCCGCCGGCCACCGAGTGCTTGACCATGGTGTTGGCGATCACCAGCGCCACATGGTCGGGAATCGGCGCCAGCTTGAAGCTGAGGTCGCGGCAGTCGAGGAGCAGGGCATGATTCTCCTTGCCGTTGACTGAGATGAACTGGTCCATGATGCCGCAATTCGCGCCGACAAACTCGTTCTCAACGCGCTGGCAGACGCGGGCGAGCACCGGGCCCGGATAGCTGGCGCCGATCAGCGAGAGGAGCGCGAGCGCCGTTACCACCTCAAGAGCGGCTGAGCTGGAAAGTCCCGAGCCCAGCGGTACATCGCCCCAGAGGCTCATGCTGAAGCCGGGAACCTTGTGGCCTTTGCCGGCCAGGGTGACCGCGACACCGATGGGGTAATCGCTCCAGTGCTTGTCTCCCTTGGCTGGAAGCGCCGCGGCGTCGAAGGTTTTCTCTTCGCTGAAGTTCTCTGAGTAGATGACGATCTTGCCGTCCGTGCGCGGTGAGATGGCGGCCAAGGTGGCAAAGTTGATGGCCGCCGGCATCACGAAGCCTTCGGCGTAATCGGTATGCTCGCCGATCAGGTTGACGCGGCCGGGAGCGACAAAGATGGCGGGGTCCGCATGGAAGCGGTCGCGATGGATGGAGCGCAGGACGGCAGGATCGTGCATATCGGTTCGTAACCTCGGATTGGATTGAAACTCAAAAAGAAGCTTGCAGCCTTTAGCGTTCAGCGTTCAGCAACATTGTGCTCGCCGGTGGTCTCATGGCTTGGCCGGGCGAGAAGGAGATCAAACGGATCAGACGTGAGAACGTTTTCTTTCGAACCTTAATCATACTCATTCCGGGCGCTTGTCTGCTTGTGCCATGACATCCATACTGGCGGCGGTGAGCCTTTCCCAGATCTGGTCGAGCCACGCTTCGTGTTCCGGCTTCATCAGCACGGAACGCAGGCATGTGACCGGCCTCGGCGTCTCCGCGATGCTCCCGCTTTCTTCCAGATGAAACCAGGTTAGCGGCAATTCTACAAGAGCCAGGTGCAAATCCCGCCTGGCGCAGGCCGCGAAGATCTCCCGCGCCCGGCGCGAGGCCTCTTCGGCAGTCTGCGCACGCGGTTTCCACACCACGATGTCGAGTTCCGGAGAACCGGTTGCGAGCGGCTGAAAACGGCCATCGCCGCGTAGGCGACGGTCCAGCTCCAGAGCCGCGGCACGGCTGCGCGCCAGTCTTTGGGCAAATTCTCCGCCGGGCGCCAGAGGCAGCAGCTTTTGCGTAGCCCAGAGGGCAACTGCCGCCGCGCCCGCCCGCGAGCACTCCAGGCTGATCTCGCCGAGATGCAATTCCTTTGAAGTGAAGTAGGTATACGGAGAATCATGCTTGTAGAAGCGGCCCACCGCCGGATCGCGGAAGAGCACGCAGCCGCAGCCGTAGGGCTGCAGCCCGTGCTTGTGGGGATCGACCACGATCGAATCAGCCTGACCAATGGCGGCGAAGGCGCGCCGCGCCGGTTCGTCCAGCGACTCGGGAATCAGCCGGAAGTAGCCGCCATAGGCTGCATCCACATGGATGCGGAAGCCGTAGCGTTCGCGGAGCGCCAGAATCTCATCGAGCGGATCCACGGCGCCCATGGCCGTGGTACCCAGCGTCGCCACCACAGCGCCCACGGCGCCCTTGCGCAACTCCGATTCCAGCGCCACGATGCTCATGCGTCCGCGGCTGTCGGCGGGGACCTCGGCATAATCCAGCTTCAGGACGGCGGAGATGCGACGGTGTGTGTAGTGAGCCTGTTCAGAGCCGACGATTCTGCGGCCGGGCGCGATCTGCCCGGCCACCCAGAGCGCTTCAAGATTGGCCAGTGTGCCGCTGGAGGTGAGGTGACCCAGGAACTCCTTCCAGCCGAACATCCCCGCAATCTCCCGGACCGCTTCGATCTCCATTTCGGAGCTGGCCCTGCCCCCGTCGCGAGCGTGATTGTTGGGGTTCAGGTTCATGGCCAGCGCATAAGCGGCGCGCGCGACCGGGTGCGGCGGCTTGAGCATTTGACCGGCATAAAGAGGATGGAAGTAGGGGTAATTATCGCCCAGCCGGTGAGCGACGGCCTCCAGAACCCGCTCGATGGCTGCCGTGCCGGCGAGATCGGCGGTAGACTCCCAGGCGGGCAGAGCCGTAAACTCCGCCTCCAGCAGCTCCGTGGCGCGGGATAAGAGGCCGGGTACGGGATCGTGCGGCATGGCGACCTTTCACAGTATCACAGCCGGAGGCGCGACTCTAAGTCGATGTCGGGCAACGATTTCCTGAATTGGGAATGGACTTGGCGGTGGCAAAGAAGAATTCTATCCCCTTTTTCCAGAGGGGTGGTACACTGAGTCCAGCGTTAGAGCCGAACCGGGCGTGAGCAGCAACTCGCCCAACCAAGCAAGATTCTGCCAGTGGTCGCTCCGATTCATCCAGCGCAATTCAATTCAGGAATCAGAAACAAGATGGAACAAGGTACTGTGAAGTGGTTCAATGACGCGAAGGGCTTTGGCTTCATTTCGCGCCAGAACGGCGAAGATGTCTTCGTGCATTATTCTGCAATCAACTCGAGTGGTTTCAAGAGTCTGCAGGAAGGCCAGGCCGTGCAATTCAACGTGGTAAAGGGGCCCAAGGGATGGCAGGCGGCGGACGTTCAGCCGCTGTAAGCTGCTAAGCCGGATTCCGGCAGAATCTAGCAAACAGGAAAGGCGGGGTTATCCCCGCCTTTCGTGTCTTGCTACTTGGTTGCGACTCAGTTCAGCCGCCAGAAGGCGGCGTTCAGGAGGGTGGCGAAGGTAACCCAGACCCAATAGGGAACCATGAGCCAGGCCGCCAAGGGTGAAGTGTGCGCAAAAATCACCGTGGTAGAGCCGATCAGAACCCATAAGACGAGTATCTCGGCAAAGGCTGCGCCAATGGCGTGTTGCCGAAAGAAGATCCAGGACCAGGCAAGGTTGAGGCCGAGTTGCGCCAGAAACAGTGCGAGACCCCAGGTGCGCGGAGGCGAAGCGGTAGAGGCCCAGACCTGCCAGGCTGCAACCGCCATCAGCGCGTAGAGGAGCGTCCAGACCGGGCCAAAGAGCCACTCAGGCGGTGTAAACGATGGCCTTGCCAGAGTCCGGTACCAGCCGGTCACTTCGTTCCCTGTCCATGCGCCGCCGATTCCCGCTACGGTGAAGCACAATCCCAGCCACAGCAACAACCCGATCCAGCGCATCGGAGACCTGCCTTTCTCTGTCGTGGTTAGGATGCAGCGCAACCGGGAAGGACGCAAGGGAATTGGCCGCTCCCGCACGGAGAGAAACCACGGCGGTGACAGCCGCCATCGGCCGGCTTCGCTCGACTTCGCGGCCTGCATCCTTCTATCCTCAAAAGGTGGGCCGCAGTTTTACCTCAAGCGCGGCCCCCTGGATTCCTACATACGATGAGCACGCAAACGATCGCCGTACATTTGCCCGACGGGGCTGTTCGCGAAGTGCCTTCCGGCACGACGCCCCTTGAAATCGCCAAATCCATTTCGCCGCGGCTGGCGGCAGTCGCCGTAGTAGCCCGCCTGACGCCGCTTAACGGTGCCATGCAGCCAGTCAGCTCGGGCGAAGCGCCTTCAGAAGCGGCCATGTACGCTACCGAAGATGCCGCCGCGCCGCGCCTGGTGGACCTGACGACCCCGCTAACTGCGGATATCCGGCTGGAGCTGCTGACCGAGAAGGATCCGGAGGCGCTGAAGGTGGTGCGCCACTCGGCTGCGCACGTGTTGGCGACAGCGGTGCTGGAGCTTTTCCCTGAGACCAAGCTGGGGCACGGCCCGGCCACGGATTCGGGATTCTTCTACGATTTCTATCGCGAGAAGGCTTTCACGCCCGAGGATCTGGCGCGGATCGAGGCCAAAATGGCCGAAGTGATCGCGCGCGACGAGCCGTTCGTTCACGAATTTGCACCAAGAGAGAAGAGCCTGGAAGGCTTTCAGCGCGACGGCGACTTCATGAAGACGCACTTCGTGACCAGGTTCACCCAGTCCGGCGAGCAGGTGAGCTTCTACCGCAATGGCAATTTCGTGGACTTTTGCCGCGGGCCGCACGTACCTTCGACGGGCCGCGTAAAGGCGGTCAAAGTGACCAACCTGGCCGGAGCGTATTGGCTGGGCGACGAGAAGAATCCGCAATTGCAGCGCATTTACGGCACGGCGTTCTTCTCGAAGAAGGAGCTGGACGAGCACTTTGCGCGCCTGGAAGAGGCGGCCCGGCGCGATCATCGCGTGCTGGGCAAGCAGCTGGATCTCTTCAGCATTCAGGATCTGGCCGGCGCGGGGCTGATCTTCTGGCATCCCAGGGGCGCCATCATCCGCAAGATCATGGAAGACTGGATGCGCGAGGAGTGCCTGCGCCGCGGCTATCAGCTTGTCTATACGCCCCACGTGGCGCGCGTGAATCTGTGGCAGACCTCGGGGCACGAGGGCTTCTACGCCGCCAATATGTTCACGCCCATGGAACTGGACGATGCGTACTACCGCATGAAGCCGATGAACTGTCCGTTCCACATCCTCATTTATAAGAACTCGCCGAAGAGTTACCGCGACCTGCCGGTGCGCTACGCCGAACTGGGCAATGTGTACCGCTATGAACGTTCGGGCACCATGCACGGGCTGCTGCGCGTGCGCGGATTCACGCAGGATGATGCGCACATCTTCTGCACGCCGGGGCAGATCGAGAGCGAGGTCGCGGCCTGCATCGACTTTGCCGAAGCGGTGCTGAAGACCTTCGGCTTCAGCGAGTTCAAGGTGGAGCTTTCGACCTGGGATCCGAATGACCGCGCACACTATGCGGGATCGGATGAAAACTGGGATCTTGCCATTCGCTCGCTCGATAACGTACTGAAGGCCAAGGGCATTCCGTACAAAACCATCTCGGGCGAGGCCGCCTTCTACGGCCCCAAGATCGACGTGAAGCTGGTGGACGTGCTGGGTAGGCTTTGGCAGCTCTCGACAGTGCAGTTCGACTTCAACCTGCCGGCGCGCTTTGAGCTGGAGTATGTGGGTGAGGACGGCGAGCGGCATCAGCCGGTGATGGTGCACCGCGCGCTCTTCGGGTCGGTGGAACGATTCTTCGGTGTGCTCATCGAGCACTATGCCGGGGCTTTCCCGCTGTGGCTGGCGCCGGTGCAGGCGGGTCTGGTTCCCATCAGCGAGCGGCATGCGGCCTATGCCGAAAAGGTGGAGAAGGCGCTGAAGGACGCGGGCCTGCGCGTCGAGGTCGATTTGCGCAACGAGAAGATGAACGCCAAGATCCGTGACTTTGCCAACCAGAAGACGCCCTACATCCTGGTCTTCGGCGACAAGGAAGAGGCGGCGGGAACGGTCAGCGTGCGCACCCGCGGCAAGGGTGACCAGGGGTCGATGCCACTGGCCGAGTTCATTGCCAGGTCCAGGGCGCTGGTTGAGAGCCAGTCGACGGATTTATAAGCAGCGTTTGCCTGAAGAATCAGCAATGTGAGCCGCCGGTGGAAGAACTCCCGCATCGGCGGCCATGTTTGTCCTGGGTCTTTCTGAACCAGAATCAACTACACCGTTGATCAGTCGGCATGGCGGATCCCTCATTGTGGCCGGAATGCCGGCTCCCGGATGAATGCAAGAATGCGCTGTACGCCGCGGCGAAACCCCGCTGAGCCGCGGGGCGCTCAGAGCGCAGTGCGGGAGACGTGCTTTTCGCGCGAGCGCTCTTCTGGCGAAAAGCCGCGGTCGAGGGCCATGATGGCGGCTTTCATAAAGCCCAGGGTGTGGGCCATGCCAGCATGCCACGGGGCCGAGCAGGTCATCTGTGGGGTGTGGTCGGGGATGATGACGCCGTCGAATTGGTTCCTGTGCAGGATGGAGAGGATGCGCAGCATATCGATGTCGCCGTCGTCGATGAACGTCTCGCGATAATGCGGCACCTTGCCGTGAACGTTGCGGAAGTGGACGTAGGCAATGCGTTTCTGCGCGCTGTATCTTTCGACGGTTTCATAGAGGTCGCCTTCGGTCATCTCGGCGAGCGTGCCCAGGCAAAATTCGAGCATATTGCTGGGGCTGGATGCGATGTCGATGAGGCGCTGGTACATCGCGTGCTGGTAGACCAGGCGAGGCTGCTGGCGCATGGTCGGCATGGGCGGATCGTCAGGGTGCGCGGCGAGGCGGACGCCGGCCTGCTCAGCCACGGGCAACACCTCTTCGAGGAAGCGCTCAAGGCGCCGCCAAAGCTCCTCGTGCGTGATCGAGGGAAGCACACCGGCAGGGGCGCCGGCGTCATAAACCATATTCCAGACGACGCCATTGGGGATGGGGGTATCGACGGGGCCGTCCATGCCCACGGACTCCGCGCCGCCGCGGGCGAAGGGCCCGGTAACACGGCCGGAGACGCCGGCGATGGAGAAGTTGTAGCCCAGCGTGGGGATGCCGGCCTCGCCCATGGCGCGAATGATCGATTGCACGTTGCGGATGTGCAGAGCGCGCTTGGGGCCGTCGAGCAGGACATCGTGCCAGTGCGCCGGGTCAAGGTTTTCAATAGCTTCGAGCTTCAGCCCGGCGGCCTCGACCTGCTTGCGCAGTGTGATCAGTTCCTGGGCTGTCCAAAGCTGGCTGGGATCGCCGGCTACGCCCCAGGGCTTGTCCTTGCCGCCGGTAGGCTGGTTGTTCGCAGGGTTGGCTTCGCCCTGGCGGAAGTAGTCAATGAGATGAACAATGACGTGGGTGCAGCCGGCCTGCACGGCAAAGGCGTAGTAGTCGTCGTTCAGCATGTGCCGGTAGAGCCCGAGGCCAAGTTTCATTTTCCTTCTCCATCTCCGCGCGCAGCGGAAAGGATCATTGTAATCAGCGGAAGGTGTGGCGGGCTTCCGGCAGAGATGTCGAGGTTTTGCCAGCTGTCGGCCCTGAGCGCCGGGATGGCGCTCGCGGCTTCCCGGCCTTGAGCCGCGAAGGACAGGACGCGGCGCAGAGGTGAATCCCAACCCCAAGCTGTCAAGGCCCGGAGGTTCTGTGATCTGCGTCATATTGGCAGGTACCTAAAAAAGTTACGATGGTGCAATTCCTGCCTATACAGCGCGGAGGTATCTTTCATGGCGTCCAAGACATCTCGACGGGAATTTTTGTCGGCTGGATTGATGCTGCCCGTAGTGGGCGCGGGTTCCGGCCTGAATCTCTTCAAGCCGACGGAGGAAACCGCAGGGAATGCTGCCGGTTCGTCCGTCAAGCTCGACTACAAAACACTGGGCCGCACGGGATTGAAGGTGACCACAGTGGGCATGGGATGCATGATCACCTCCGACGGCAGTGTGGTGGAGCGCGCCGTTGACTCCGGCATCAACTACTTCGACACCGCGCGCAGCTACCAGCATGGCAACAACGAGCGCATGGTGGGCGCGGCGCTCGGCGCGAAGCGGAAGCAGGTTGTGCTCTCCACAAAGACCGAGGCGCGCGACAAGGAAGGCGCGCTGCGAGAACTCGAAACCAGTCTGCGCGAGCTGAACACGGATTATGTAGACATCTGGTATCTGCACGGCAAAGGCAGTCCGGAGCAGGTTCTCGACGGGCTGGTCGAGGCGCAGCAGATCGCCAAGCAACAGGGTAAGACGCGCTTTATCGGCATCAGCACGCACGGTGGGCAGCAGCAGTTGCTGCCGTGGATGGCGCAGAAGGGCGTCTTTGATGTGGTGCTCGCCGCCTACAACTTCTCCATGGACGCAAGCATGGACGCAGCGATCGAGACGGCGGCGAAGGCCGGGATGGGCGTGGTGGCCATGAAGGTGATGGCAGGGGGGTTCCGGCGGGTACGGCCGGGCGATCCGATGGGGCAGAAGCTCTCGCAGCCCGGCGCGATGCTGGCGGCTCTGAAGTGGGTGGTGAACAAGCCCAGCGTCGCGACGACCATTCCCAGCATGACGGACAATGATCAGCTTGAAGAGAACCTGAAGGCGATGGGGCAGCCGCTCACAGCCACCGACAAGAAGCTGCTGACGGCGCATCTGGAGACGATCCAGCCGCTTTACTGCCGCATGTGTGGCAAGTGCGATGGCACCTGCCAGCAGGGCCTTCCGGTGTCCGATGTATTGCGCTGTCTGACCTATGCCGACGGCTACGGGCAGTTTGCGCTGGGCCGCGAGCGGTATATGCAACTGGCCTCCGAGCATGTTGCCGCGAGTTGTGGTGACTGCGACAAATGCACGGTGCAGTGCCCATACGGCGTTCATGTGGCGAGCCGGGTAGCCCGTGCTCAGGAGCTGTTTGCATGAAGGCTGGCGGACTGTTGGTGACCATCCTGCTGGCTGCGGGAACGGCGGGTGCGCAGGAGTATCTGAGCTGCCAGTTTGCGCCCGGCTGGGTGCAGGCAGGGGCAAAGCGGCAGTATGGGGCCGATAATCTCTTCGAGTATAAGGACGGCGCCGCTGAAGGCTATCTGAGCTTCGGCTTCGTGCGCATGGTGGGGATCAGCTGCAAGCGCGGCCGAGACACGCTGGACATCGATGTCTCCGAGATGAAGGATCCGGATGCGGCGTATGGGATGTATGCCGTCAACAGCGATCCCACCGCGCCGGCCGCGAAGCTCGGTATGGGCGGGCAGGTGCAGTGGCAGAGCGCCAGCTTTGCCAAGGGCGTGTATTACGTGGAAATTGTCGAGACGGCGGCCGACACGGATGCCAATGACACCGCGACGATGCAGGCTTTCGCCACCGCGATGGAGAAGCGACTCGATGGCCGCGTGACGCCGCCGGAGGCGCTGGGGTGGTTTCCCAAGGAGGACCTTGAAACCGTCCGCGTGGTTCCTCAAAGCGTGCTGGGGCTGAGCGAACTCAAGCGCGGTTACGTGGCGAAGTACAAGGCGGGGCAGGCATTCATTGTGCCGGAGGCCTCGCCGGAGGCCGCCGCGGCGTCTTTGGCGAGCGTGCGCAAGCAGTTTGATGACGCCGCGTCTGCGCAGGTGGGCGACGAATCTTTCACGGCCAAAGTGAAGTATCTGGAGGGAATCTGCTTTTTCCGCAAAGGGCGCTACGTGGGAGGCTACGCGAATATGAGCGATCCTCAGGAAGCGGCGGCGCAGGCGAAGCAACTGGCCGCAGCCATCCCGTAGAAAGCGACAAGGCGAGCATTGCGCCATGCATGCCACGGCATGAGCGGGGCTCGGCCGATTCCCCGGTCATAGGGTTCGCGCCGGACGCGGATTGCGGCCGATGCCGCCCGACAAACTACACTGGGCAATATGCCCCAGAAACCGCGGGAAAACGGTCAGCCAAATCGAGCCCGGGAACGCGGCCACGCAGTGCATTGGGCCAGCGGAGGATGGGTTATTCCTCTGGCGGCATTGGCGATCTGGCTTCTCCCGGCGTCTTCCGCAGGAAGAGCATCCATCGTAATTCTGGCAATTCTGTTAGCGCCGTTACCGGCGCTCGTCGCCATGCGCAGGCAGCGGAAGCATCTGCAGGCCTGCGCCGCCCAGGCTGACGAGGCGGCAGCACAATTAAGACTGCAACTGGATACGGTACGCTACCGCACCGCACGCCTGCGCGAGGAGTTGCAGGCCGCCGACCGGCAGGCGCGGCTGTCGCATCAGCTCACTCTCCTGGGGCAGTTCACGGCAGGCTTTATGCACGAGTTCAACAACCCCCTGGCGATTGTTGCGGGGCGCATCGAAGTGTTGCTGGATGAACGCAAAGAGGACGCAGCTCTCTGCGAAGACCTGCGCGAGATGCTGAAAGAGACGCGCTACATGGGCAACATCGCAGGCACGCTGTTGCAAGCGCTGCGGAGGGAGCGGCACGGGGAAACCTTCGAGGCTTCGGAGCCGCGGAAAGCTCTGGAGGAAGCCGCGTCGGCCTTTCGACCGCGCGCCGATGGTCTCGGCGTGAAGCTGGAGGAAGAATTTGGCGACGCGCCGAAGGTGGATGTGCCCGAGCACGTGGTGGGCGAAGTGGTGCGCGGCCTGCTGAGTAACGCGCTGGAAGCCCTGAAGGAACGGGAGGGCAGCGTGGTTTGGGCGCGCCTGGAACCGTATCGGACCGCGGGCGCCAAGGTTGTGATCCGGATTGAAGACAACGGTCCCGGAGTTCCAGAAAGCATCCGCGAACATCTCTTTGAGCCATTTGTCTCACAAAGCGGCGGCCGCGAGCGCCTTGGCCTGGGATTGTTTCTGGCCGCCAGCCTTCTGGATATGTACGATGGCCGCATTCGCTACGAGGTACGGAACGGCGGAGGCGCCTGCTTTGTGATCGAGATGCCCGCGGCGCGATTCACGCGCGGCCAGCCTTACCACTGGTACGCCGGAGGAGTATCCGAGTGAACCGGATTTTTGTGATTGATGATGAGGCCGCGCTGGGCGAGAACATCCAGCGGATGCTGCGTGCATCGGGCGCGGCTGTTTCTGTTTTTGTGGATCCGGTCAAGGGACTTGCGGAGGCCCTGGCGAGCCCGCCAGAACTGGTGCTGCTGGACGTGCGCATGCCCGGAATGTCGGGCGAGGAGGTCTTTGCGCGCCTGCACGAAGCGCACCCGGCGCTTCCCATTGTGTTTCTTACCGCGTTTGGGTCGGTGGAGAGCGCTGTGATCGCCATGCGCAATGGGGCCTTCGATTATCTGCAAAAGCCCTTCAAGCGTGAAGACCTTCTGCTGGTGGTGAAACGAGCGCTTTCCGTCTCCTCGCTGGAGCATGAAGTCGAGCGGTTGAAAGGCCGCCTGGAATCGCTCGGCGAGTCGGAAGCCGCCCAGAGCCGCAGTCCCGCCATGCTGGAGCAGATGGAGAAGTGCCGCCGAGCTGCGGCGACCGACGCGACGGTGATGATTCTGGGCGAAAGCGGCACGGGTAAGGAGGTCACGGCGCGGGCCATCCACAGTCAGAGCCGGCGCAAGGACGGTCCTTTTGTGCCGGTGGAGTGCAGCGCCATGCCGGGCTCGCTGATTGAAAGCGAACTCTTCGGGTATGAGCGCGGGGCCTTCACCGGGGCTGAGCGCACCAAGAAGGGATTGATCGAATCGGCCGATGGCGGAACGCTGTTCCTGGATGAGATCGGAGACCTGGGTGTGGAGCTGCAGACGCGCCTTTTCCGCTTTGTCGAGGAACGCGCCCTGCGGAGGCTCGGAGGGCTCACGCAAGTGCGCGTCGATTGCCGTATTCTGTGCGCGACCAACCAGGATCTGCAGGCCAAGATCAAGGCGGGAACGTTCCGCGAGGAACTCTACTACCGGCTGGGCGTGATCACGATCAAATTGCCGCCGCTTCGCGATCGGCCGGAGGACATTCCGCACCTGGCGCGCTTTTTTCTGGAACGCTTCTCCCGCCGCTACGGCAAGAGCGTGAGTGGATCGCCGCAGTTCTACGAGGCGCTTTTGAGCCAGCGATGGCCGGGGAATGTGCGGCAGTTGAAGAACGTGATGGAGCGGCTCACGGCGCTGCATCCCGGCGGTTTGCTGGAGCCGGATGATCTGGAGGATGAGATTGGCGGCGGGGAGGTCTCCAACAGCTTTTCCACGCTGCCTTGGAAGGACGCGCGTGAGCGCTATCTGGCGAGCTTCGAGCAGTCCTATGCGCAGGCAGTACTGGCGCGTTGCGGAGGCAATATCAGCGCCGCGGCGCGCGCGGCCGGAGTGGACCGGAAGACCTTTTATACGTTGCTGAAGCGGGGCCGCGATCCGCAGCCTGGGGAATTAATTCCCCAGCAGGAGCTTGAAAGTGGGGAATGAGTTCCTCAATCTGGTGGAGTCGATTGCGGTAAGTTATTGATATAAAAGAGTGATAGGTTTGGCGTCTGGAGTGCTTTCATTGCCGGCAGGAGTAGCCATCAATGAAAGATTTAACTTCAGGCATTAAGACACTTGCACTGATTCTTGGCCTTATCCTTTTGATGCCCCAAAGAGGGAGCGCCATTCCAGCGTTCGCCAGGCGGTATCGGCTTCGCTGCTTCGCATGCCATGTGATTCCGCCCGTCCTGAACAAGGAGGGCTATATGTTCAAGCGGCTGGGCTATCACCTGCCGCCAGCACTCCAGAAGGGACAGGCTTCGCCGCGTCTCACTGAACTCATCAAGCAGGAACCGGCGTGGTCGCTTACCACGAATGTGGCCTTTGCGGTCGCGGATTTCGATTTTGCCGCGCAGCGCAACACGCAGCAAGGCACAACACCCAGCTCGACATCGTCGTTTCAGGTGGCGAACTGGAACGCCTACTTTGCCGGCTGGGTTCCCGACACGAATTTCTATTACTACTCGGAGTTCGACCTGGTCAGCGATGGAAATACCAACCCCAGTGTGGGAAGCGGGTATTTCGGGTATGTCGGAGGGAGTGCCCAAAGCAGCTGGTTTCTTCAGGGCGGCCAGATGGGCGTGATGGGCGCCAACGGAACCACGGCCGCAAACACGCTGAGTTTTCTGCCCAACTCTCCCCTGATGTGGGAATATGCCGATCCGGACAATTTCACGCTCGACCAGGACATGGTAGGCATCCGTGGCGGCTATACTTACGCACTTCCGAAATATAAGCAAATCTTCGGCGCATTCGTGGCCGTGAGCAACGGAGACCATGCAGACGGCAGCACGATTCAGGGCCCGGCTGCAAAGAACTCCAAGGATATCTATGCGGATGTCGACTGGTGGTTTGCTCAGGAGAGCGGCGTAACGTTTCTGAGTTATTACGGAAAGAAAAACCAGCTTCAAAACAGCGGGGCTCCCAACCAGTTCAACTTTTATCCAGTGATTCGCCGCAATGGAGTTTTCGCCAACTACCGGACCTTCCAGAACAGGCTCAACCTGATGGGGGGATTCATGGATGACCACGACGGCTACGAACTCAATCAGACCGGACCAACCAATGACTTCATTTCCAAGGACTACTACGGAGAACTGGATTACTTCATCGTCCGCGGAACCGCAGCAATCGTGCGCTATGACCGGTTGAATCAGCGCATCAAGGGCGGCATTGGTGGAGTAAGCCAGGAGCAGCCAAGCTTCGGGCTGGAGCGGACGCTGACACCCTCGGGCAACATCATCGGCCGGGTTTCTTACAGCAATCTTCATGGCCGGGATCCGATACAGGGTATTGGCAGTTCCAGCCGTACGGCCATGGCCGATGTCCAGTTCTTTTTCTAAAGGGGCGCAGAGATAAGGAGGAAGTATATGCAGCCTAAGAGATTTTCGTGGATGATTGCGGTGCGGTTAGCGGGGTTGTTGTTGGTGGCGGGAATGCTCGGCACGGCGGCACAAGCCCAATTTTACGGTGGCACCTATACAGGAAATAAGAAGGATGCGCCGATCGATGTCTCTACGTACCCGGCCAATATTCAACGGGCATACAAATCGTTCAAATACACCTGCTCTGAGTGTCATACATTGGACCGGGCGTTACGCGAGACGGACACTCCCGCCACGGCCAAACATTGGGTCTATCTGATGCAGGCCAAACCCGCAGCGGATTTCAATGATCGGGAGGCTGAGCGCATTATCGAATTCCTGAACTACTATCACGCGCATCCTCCGAAAGACAATTGGTGATTTTCATGAGTAAGTTCTGGCATGAACGGTATGCCAACAGGCAAGACTGCAGAACTCTCTTTGAAGACAGTGTTTGGACTTAGAGATGTGGTTGAACGCGGGTTCGGCGCCGTATTTAACCGGGAACAGGATCGCTCCAGGTTGCTATCGCGGGCGCTGCCGAAGATAGTTCATGCCAGGCATTCGGGTAAAGAAGTTAGGAGAGGTGGAAATGCATAAGTCAATTCAATGGATCGCAGTCGCACTTATAGGCGTGCCGTTTTTTCTGGCAGCTCAGACCAGAAACGTAGTACTTCCGCAGGATAAGGGGCCAGCCACGATCAATGTCTCCCAGTATCCGCCGGAGCAGCAACAGGGATACAAGCTGTTTGTGAACAAGTGCTCCCAATGCCACACCATCGCGCGGCCTATCAACACGACGATGACGAGGATGGAGTGGGAGCAATATGTCAAGCGTATGATGCATAAGCCGAACTCTGGCATCACCAATGCCCAGGGCAAGGAGATCTTCGAGTTCCTGGCGTACGACCAGCAGACGCGCAAGGACAAGAATCCGTCGAAATTCTACAAGGCGCTTTCGGATGAGGAGATCCAGAAGCTGCAGGCGCAACAGCAGTAAGCGCTTGTGTGGCATTGAAGTAGTACTTCGATCCCCGGCGAGCGTCGGGCCGGCTTGCCGGGGGATTTGTTTCCAACCGATGCAGTCTTGGGCCAATGATCTGAACCACTACCGCCAACAAACGGCCAGAATGAGGAACGCATGAGTTATTCCGTTACAGTCCCGGACCGGGAGTATTTCGAAAAGAATATTCCCTGTCAGTCCGCCTGTCCGATCCATACCGAATGCGGGCGATATGTTCAGGCAATTGGAATTTCGAAGGACGAAGAGGCGTACCTGCTGGCGCGTGCGCCCAATCCCTTCGCCTATGTCCTGGGGAGGATCTGCGCGCATCCATGCGAAGACAACTGCCGGCGCGGCAAGATCGATGAACCGGTAGCAATCTGCGCGCTGAAGCGCTACGCAACCGAGCGCCACAACCTGGGCATGGGCCACGATCCTGAAAGAAAGGCGCTGCCTCCGGCACCCAAGCGCAACAAGCGCGTCGCGATTGTGGGAGCCGGCGTCTGTGGCCTGACCTGCGCGCATGACCTGGCGCTGCTGGGTTACACGGTCGAAGTTTTTGAATCCGCTCCCGTGCCGGGAGGAATGCTCTATCTGGGCATTCCACAGTTCCGTCTTCCCCGCGAGATCATCAAGATGGAGGTGGACAACATCCTCGCCATGGGAGTCACGCTGCACACGCGCGTGACGGTGGGGCGGGATATTTCGTTCAGCGAGCTGCGGTCGAAGTTTGACGCGGTTCTGTTGGCCACCGGCCTCAACAAGGGGCGGGAGTTGAACATTCCGGGCGCTCATCTCACGGGCGTTTACAACGGCATTGATTTTCTGATCAACGTCAACCTAGGTTTTGAGATCGAGCTGGGCAAGCGCGTGGTTGTCGTCGGTGGCGGCAACGTGGCCATTGATGTGGCGCGCGCGGCGGTACGCCTGGTGCAGGAGGCAGCGGGAGATCCGACGGCTTCAGGCGAGGCGGACAAAAGCCTGCAACCCGCGCTCGATGCCGCGCGTATGGCCATGCGTTCGGGCGCTGAACAGGTGAACATGGTCAGCCTGGAATCGCGCGCGCAAATGCCGGCATGGAAAGGCGAGATCGAAGAGGCCGAGCACGAAGGCATTGTGCTTGACAATGGGTGGGGGCCGAAGGAAGTTGTGGGCGAGAACGGCATCGCCACCGGCCTCAAGGTTCGCCGCTGCCTCAGCGTCTTCGATGAGAAGGGACGCTTCAATCCGGCGTTCAGTGATGAAGAAAAGATTATTCCGTGCGATAGCGTGATCCTGGCCATCGGCCAGCAGGCGGATTTGTCATACCTGCAAAACGAAGATGGAGTACAGGCGACGCCGCGCGGAATTCTGAAGATCAATGAAGACTTGATGACTACGGCGCCCGGTGTCTTTGCGGGCGGCGACGTCGCCTTCGGACCGCGCATTCTGGTGGAGGCTGTTGCCAATGGCCACCGCTCGGCGCGCTCCATTCATGTCTATCTGAGCGGCAAGACGAAGAAGACGGTGCTTAGCCGATTCCGCATTCTGCCCAACTGGCGGATGCCGAGCGGTTATCTCTCCATTCCCCGGCAGAAGATGCCGGTCCTGGCGGCGAACCGGCGGATCGGCATCGCGGAAGTGGAGTTGGGCTTTGACGAGGAACAGGGACGCGCCGAAGGGCTTCGCTGCCTCAACTGCCAGGTGAACACGATCTTCGACGGGTCGAAATGCATTCTCTGCGCGGGCTGCGTGGATGTGTGTCCTGAGAGTTGTTTGCGTCTGGTGGATCTGGTTCAAGTGAGCGGCGATGAGCGCTACGAAGCGCTGATCGAGCGGCGCTACGGAGTGCCTGCCGCACAACTGCGGGCAGGCCAGGCTGGCGCCATCATCAAGAACGAAGAAAAGTGCATCCGATGCGGCCTTTGCGCCCAGCGGTGCCCAACGCAGGCCATCACCATGGAGGCCTTGGATCGGAAAGAACGTGAAGTTTTTGAATAGGAGAGCAGCGCAATGAATCGACGATCTTTTCTCAGTTGGGGAACGGCGGGCATGGCAACGCTCGGTTCAGCTATGGCGGTGAGTTTTGGCGCCGTCGTGCGGTTTATGACTCCGAGTGTGTTCTATGAGCCGCCGCAAACGTTCAAGATAGGCAAGCCCCTGGATTTCGCCTACGGCGCGCCAACCTTTCTGGCCGACGAAAAGATTTACGTCTTTCGGGATCGGGACAAGGGGTTTTCAGTGGCCAGCGCAGTATGCACGCATTTAGGTTGCACGGTCAAGTTCTTCACGAACGACGACCAGTTTCACTGCCCTTGCCATGGCAGTATCTTTGCCGAAAGCGGCAAGGTTGTTCATGGCCCCGCGCCCAGGCCGCTGAACTGGTTTGAGGTAACGCTTGCGCGCGACGGCCAACTTCTCGTCGATAAAGATAAAATCGTGCCGGCCAGCTACCGGTTGATGGTGTAACCATGAATTTGATCCGGGAAATCTGGCAATCTATTGTCCGGCGTGATCCCTTGTCCACTGACAAGGGCAAGTCGGAGCTGGTCTTTCTCAACGTTTGGCTGCACATTCATCCGGCCAAGGTGAAGAAAGAGCACTTCAAGTTCAACCACACCTTTTACCTGGGTTTCATCACCTTCTTCCTGTTCCTCGTCCTGGTCACAACCGGGATCGCGCTGATGTGCTATTACCGGCCTTATCCGTCGGTGGCGTACCAGGACATGAAGGACCTGCAGTTTGTCGTCTTCATGGGCCCGTTTCTACGCAGCATGCATCGCTGGGCGGCGCACGCCATGGTGATATGCGTATTTCTTCATATGTGCCGCGTGTTTTATACGGGGTCGTATAAGAAACCGCGGCAGTTTAACTGGGTCGTCGGCGTGATTCTTCTGCTGCTGACTCTGGGGCTGTCATTCACAGGCTACCTGTTGCCCTGGGACCAGCTTGCGTTCTGGGCCATTACGGTGGGGACCAACATCGGCGGTTATGCTCCATTCGTTGGCAACTACATTCGAGAGTTGTTGCTGGGCGGGCATACCGTTGGGCAGGAAGCACTGATTCGCTTCTATGTTCTCCATGTCGCGGTGCTTCCTTCACTCGTCATTCTTCTCACCATTGTTCACTTCTGGCGGATCCGCAAGGATGGCGGCCTCTCGCGGCCGATCTGGAAGCTGAAGCCGAACAAGCCTGAAGAACTGGTGACCATCGGCGCAACACCGCAAACCGCGCCGCTGCAGGCAGTGGCGGCTTCTAGCGATAAGACCTACGGCTTGATGGAGGTCGTCACCGGCAAACCCATCTTCGAAACGGTCGCTCCCGAAGAGGAAGAAGACGCGGTCTTTTCGTATCCGTTCGCGTTCTTCCGCGAGGCCATTGCTCTGATGGCAACGGTGACGGTGGTGATGGCGACGTCGTTGTTCTGGCATGCGCCGCTTGAAGAATTGGCCAATCCGGCCAAGACTCCGAATCCAGCCAAGGCTCCGTGGTACTTTCTGGGGCTCCAGGAACTGGTCAGTCACTCGGCCTTGATCGGTGGAGTGGTTGCGCCGTCGCTGATGGTGCTGGCGCTGCTGGTGATACCGTACTTTGACCGGAACCCCAGCCGCAGGCCCTCTGACCGGAAGTGGGCGATCTGGCTCTTCACCATCTTCGTTGTTATCAATCTGGTTCTGATTGTCATTGGAACCTTCTTCCGTGGCCCAGGCTGGGCATTTGTTCCACCTTGGGTACACGTTGTTGCGGGGGCAGAGTAATGGGACGCAGATTACCGCAAATATTCTTCGCGCTAAGCTTGTTCGCGTTGGTGCTGATCATAGCGGCGGTGTGGCAAGCCAGCACTCCCTCGTGGAAGAAGTATCAGCATGAGTACCTGCAAATGGAGGCGCAGGGAGAGCCTAACGCGGTGACCAAAGCCGCCGTTCTCAACACGCCTCCGCAGATTCAGCAAATCCTGCTGCCGGGGTTGCAGCGGGTTGATCGCTGTACCACATGCCACCAGGGCGTGGAAGATCCGACCATGAAGAATGCGCCGGAGCCTTTCCACTATCACCAGGGGCTCGGTCCCCACGTGCCTTCCAAATTTGGCTGCACCATTTGCCATGGAGGCCAGGGGCTGGCTACTGATGTAAAGGATGCGCACGGAAACGTGCCGTTCTGGCAGACGCCACTGCTGCCGGCCGATTACGTGCGCGCCTCCTGCGGGCGATGCCACAAGGAAGGCGATATTCCCGGCGTTCCCGAGCTGACCGAGGGGCGGCGGCTCTTCGAGACGGAGGGATGCCGCGGCTGCCATAAACTGAACGGCATTGGCGGCAGCATCGGCCCGGACCTCAGCGAAGAAGGCGCCAGCCTCCGCTCGCCGCAGTGGCTGGAGCAGCATTTCCTGAACCCCAGCGCGGTTTCTCCGGGCTCCGCGATGCCCAACTTCCACTTCACTCGCGGCCAGGCGCGCGCGCTCACGTACTACATGCTCTCGCTAACCAATGCGGACATGGGGGCTTATTATGCGAGCGAGCCGTTGATACCCAGCCCCAGCTACGGCCGCGAACTTTTCGTTCAAAAGGACTGCCTCGTTTGTCACTCGATTGGCGGCGTGGGAGCAAAAGTGGGACCCGATCTTCTCGGCGTCACCAAGCGGCACTCGACCAATTGGCTTGACGAACAACTGGTGAATCCACAGCTCGTGTATCCGGGCAGCTCCATGCCGGCGTTTGACATGCCGGCCACCGAGCGAAAAGCTGTAATCGCCTTTCTGGCGACTGCCACAGCGACGGATGCGCAGGCGATCGTGGCCGGCAAGGGGCAAGCCCCTACTCCTGAAGATGCCGCGATTGCAGCGGGCAAGCTCGACTTTGGGCGTTTTGGCTGCGCAGGCTGTCACGGTACCGATCTCCAGGGCGGCGTGCCGAATCCCAACGCGCAAGGCGGAGAAGTGCCTTCGCTGCTGCACCTTGCAAGCGACTACTCGAAGGATGATGTTCTTGAGATCATCCGCAACGGCAGAGTGCCACCACTGGCAAATACAAAGGGACCGCAACCGCCCTTGTATATGCCCGCGTGGAAGAACCTGCTCAGCGACGAGGACATTCACCAGATTGTCGAGTTCCTCTGGTCAAAGCAACAGAAGTCGCAGGACAACTGGTAGCTGCCGGATTACCTCACTGGCAAAAACATTTCAAGCCGGAATCCCGTTGCACGAGCAACAGAATTCCGGCTTGTTTTTGCTTGGAGCAGGATCAGAGCTTCAGCGCCACTCCCGAAGTTCTGAGAGGCAGCTCTTGCTGTAAGACCGAACCGTGCTTCGGCATCCAGGTTCGTTGCAGCCGCGCAGAATCTGCTACAGCCGGGCAGCGAGCCGAACGGGCGCCGGCGAACGCGCAGCCCGCAAGGATCAGTTCATGCGGCTTCCCGGCAGAGATCACCTTCCAGAAAATAGAGCGGCGCGGAACCCTCCATGCACCCGCTGATCTCAATCAGGAAGATGGAGAAGTTGGAGGCCCCGTAGAAGACAACGCTCCGGTCAGGTGGAAGCCACGCCAGTACATCGATCAGATCTTGTGGCGCGAGGCGCAGCACGAACACATCCGGGATGGGAAACGGTGTCCACTGCGATTCCGGTCTGAGATCGATGACGACCGGGTGATTGGACTCGTCGCCAAGCAGAGTCCTGAACACATCGACGGAGATCCATTTTGTCGGCCGGGTCTGCTTCTGAGCAGGCTCAGCGCCACCGGGGACCTGCACAGGCAGCGCGGGCACAGGGGTGCGGCCGGCGGAAGGCAGAGGATTGACCTGGGAGTCGTCGAAATAGTTGTGTCTGCCGATTCGCGAAATCTGCCATATGGGAATGGTCACGCCTGCCAGGGCGATCGCAGACAGAGACCAAAGTGACAGGGAGCCAAGCGTATCCATGGTGTGCTCCTCCACAAGAAAAAAAGGCTGAGGTGTGCAGTTGATTCCGCGGCATGCTGTCTCCGCGCCCACGCATGGGCGCAGCCGCAACGCCGTCTCAGGCTCGAAGGCACTGGCTGGCTGGAGGCGAACGAAGCGGGACCAGGGATGCAGACAGCGAAAATCTGCGAACAGACACGGGCACAGCGCGTGCGTCGGCGCAGCCAACGCTGCATCGTAGCTGCGCAGGAATGGAGAGAGCCTGTGAGGTAACGGGAGCAAGCCGGATTCCGTGCCTTGATGTGACAGGTCCGAAGTCATACCGGATCTCGATCCATAATCTCAAAACCGAAGCGCGCTGCTCGCGGTCGGGATGGAAATGATAGTAGGACAGCCTGGAGGCAGCTCCCCAAAAGACGATGGCGGCTGCCAGTGCGATGAGTCCAAAGCAATACGGTCTGAAGGTCCGCCGCAACGAAGAGAGGGTGCTTCGCGCCGGCATTCTCATTCCGAAAATGGCTTTCAGCGTGACGCTTCTCACATTCGTGATTCGATTCCCTGCAGACAATTTGTTGAGCCGCTCCTTGCGGGCGTTGAAAGAGCGCAACACAAGAATAGACTCCGTTCAGCGCGCAATGTTGCGTCGGGCGCGAATGAATTTTCTATAACTGGAATCCGGAAATCAGAAGGCACGTTTTGCCCGCTGCGCGCATCTTAGGGAGTGAAGGTGCGATTTACCGCCAAAAATTGAGATTCATTGGAGCCTGCGATGGAAGCAGATTCTTCTTCAGGGGCCTCTACGCCCGAATCCTCTGTGATGGCCGCATTGACAGAGGTTGCGATGAACCTGCGATGGTCATGGAACCACGCCGCGGATGACTTGTGGAGCCAGCTCGATCCGGAGATGTGGGAGCTGACGCGGAACCCGTGGGCGATGCTGCAGACGGTGTCGCATGAAAAGCTGGAGGCTTCGGCGGCTGACGTTCAGTTCCGCGAGAAGCTCAATGAGATCCTGGCGCGGAGAAAGCGGCGCGAAGAGACTGCGAGTTGGTTTGAGCGAACCCATCCTGAGGCACAATTCAAGTCGGTGGCGTACTTCAGCATGGAATACATGTTGAGCGATGCCTTGCCGATCTACTCCGGCGGCCTGGGCAATGTGGCTGGCGATCAGCTGAAGGCTGCCAGCGATCTTGGTGTTCCGGTGGTCGGTGTCGGATTGTTGTACCAGGTAGGCTATTTTCGTCAGCGAATTGATGTTGAGGGCCGGCAGTTGGCGCTCTATCCCTTCAACGACCCCGGACAACTTCCCATCCGGCCGGTGCGTCAAGTTTCGGGTGAGTGGTTGCGGATTGCCTTGCAGTTGCCTGGCTTCAGACTATGGGTGCGGGCCTGGGAGGTGGAGGTGGGGCGGGTAAAGCTGTATCTGCTCGACACCAACGATCCGGCCAACCTGCCTGAGTACCGTCCCATCACCGGCGAGCTCTATGGCGGCGGGCCTGAGTTGCGAATCATCCAGGAACAGGTGCTGGGAATCGGCGGCTGGCGGTTGCTGCGCGCGCTCGGTCTCAGGCCAGAGGTCTGTCACCTCAACGAGGGCCACGCGGCCTTCGTGGTTCTGGAGAGAGCGCGAGACTACATGGAGGAGGCGAACGTACCCTTCGAGACGGCGCTTGCCATCACGCGCGCCGGCAACCTCTTCACCACGCATACACCGGTTGCAGCCGGCTTTGACCGGTTTGCTCCCAGCCTTGTCGAGCGGCGATTTCGCGGCTACGCCCAGGAGCGGTTACGCATTTCGATGCGCGATTTCCTGGCGCTGGGCCGGCAGAATCACTGTGACGATTCCGAACCGTTCAGCATGGCTTTGCTTGCGATGCGCGGTAGCGGCGCGGTGAATGGCGTCAGCCGCCTGCATGGGCAGGTGAGCCGGCACCTCTTCCAGAATGTTTTTCCGCGATGGCCCGAGGCGGAAGTGCCGATCGGGTACGTGACGAATGGAGTGCACGTGCCCATCTGGGATTCGACGGAGGCCGACAATCTGTGGACCGAGGCCTGCGGACCACAGCGATGGGACTCCGATGAGACAAGGCTCGGTGATGGTATTCGGCAGGTGCCCGACGCGCACCTGTGGCGAATGCGCAAAGTCGCCCGCAAATCGCTCGTGGAGTTCATCCGCAAGCGGCTGGTGCGCCAGGTCGCGGGGCACGGTGGTTCCGAAGACGAGATTGCGCAGGTCGAGAAGATCTTCGAATCAGATACGCTTACGCTGGGTTTTGCCCGCCGCTTCGCCACCTATAAGCGGCCCAATCTGCTTCTGCACAATCCCGAGCGCCTGATGGCAATTCTCACGAATCAGACGCGGCCTGTGCAGTTGGTGCTCGCCGGCAAAGCGCATCCGCAAGACACCGAAGGGCAGGAGATGATCCGGCAGTGGATCGAGTTTATCCGCCGCACGCCCGCCCGCTCGCAGGTGGTCTTTCTCAGCGACTATGACATGCGCCTGACGGAGCACCTTGTACAGGGCGTGGATGTGTGGCTGAATATGCCGCGCCGGCCCTGGGAGGCATGTGGGACGAGCGGCATGAAGGTGCTTGTGAATGGCGGCCTGAACCTCTCCGAGCTGGATGGCTGGTGGGCGGAAGCGTATACGCCCGAGGTGGGATGGGCGCTTGGCGACGGCCGCGAGCACGGCGATGATCCTGCCTGGGACGCCGCCGAAGCCGAGCAGCTCTATACGCTGCTGGAACAGGAAGTGATCCCGGAGTTCTACGATCGCGACGCATCGGGCGTCCCCGTCGCCTGGATCCGGCGCATGCGCGAGAGCATGGCGCGCCTCACGCCTGCCTTCTCGGCCACGCGCTGCGTGCGCGAATATACCGAAAAGCACTATCTTCCGCTGGCCTCTGCCTACCGGCGGCGCAGTTCGGATGGAACCAGCATCGCAGAGAGCCTCTTGAACTGGCGCCGCGAACTTGCCAGTCACTGGTCCAGGCTGCGCTTTGGCCCGCTGCGCGTTGAGACCGAGGACGAAACCCATTGCTTCCAGTTACAGGTCTGCCTGGATGAATTAGGGCCCGAGGCGGTTCAAGTGGAGCTCTACGCCGAAAGTCGCGACGGAGGGGAACCGGTTCGTCATGTGATGACGCGGGGAGAAGCGCTGGTAGGCCAGAATGCATGGCGCTTTTCAGCGAGCGTTCCCGCGGATCGGCCCGCGAGCGACTATACGCCGAGGATCGTTGCGTATCATCCCGAGGCATTCGTTCCCCTCGAGGAGGCACACATTCTCTGGTATCGCTGAGGTGGGCGGAGGGAGCCCGCCGCGCAAGGCCCTCAAAAGGGGAGGGCCTTGCGCAGGTGCGGAGCCGCTCTTACTTCAGCACGAGGAAGATCGCCCAAGCGTGAGCAAATTCCGTTCCGCCGGGTCCGTTCAGCACCGCTTCTGTCTTGATCATGCGTTTATTCCGGCTCTCGATCCATCCGCGCACGCGCATGGCGCTGCCGGTGGTGACATGCTGGCGCAGGCGAATGCGCAGCTCGGCCGTCAGCGCTTCCAGTCCAGAGGCTGCCACGGCCTTCGCCATGGACTCGTCCAAGACAGTGCTTATGATTCCTCCGTGAATGATGCCGCGGAAGCCTTCCATATCGGCGTCCGGAGTCCATGGGGCGGTCATCTCTCCAGGCTTGGTTTGTTCGAACCGCAAATGCAGTCCGCGCGGGTTATCGCACCCGCAGACAAAGCACGACGATTGCGATAGGGCGCTGAGCCTTGGCTGCGCCGCGATTTCCTCCGTCTCTTGCAGCATGGTCCCTCTCTTGCGCGCATCTTGGCTGGCCTGAGACCGGATGGGTCCCGGCTTGCAGCCGGCCACCGTGCGCGCATGGCATCTTACTCCAGCGGATACATGACGCGATAGGTCTGATAGCCTCCGGAAAGGCTGCGCGCGCGAAAACCATGCTGGGTCAGAATCCGGCATGCGTAGTAGGCGCGCTGGCCGATGCCGCAACTGACCCAAATCTCGCGGTCATGCGGCAGGCCGGCCATCTTTGACCGTAACTGGCCGAGCGGAATATTGACGGCTCCATCGACCGAATCCCTATGGAACTCGTGGGGTTCGCGGACATCCACAATATACGCGTCCGTATCGTCTAATTCCTGCCAAGGGGCAAGCGCGACATCTCCGCGCAGCACGTTGGCGGCAGCCATGCCGGCCAGATTCACCGCATCTTTGGCGGCGCCAAACTGGGGCGCATAGCAAAGCTCCGCATTTTCGAGATCGAAGACCGTGGCGTTCATCTGAATAGCCGTGGCGATCACGTCAATGCGACGCGCCACGTCCGCTTCTCCAATGGCCTGCGCGCCCAGCACGCGGCCGTCACTCTTGCGAAAGACAAGCTTGATGTGGATGGGATGCGCGCCGGGGTAATAGCTGACATGCTGATTGGGATGCAGATAGACACACTGAAAATCGTCGATGCCGGCGCGGCGAAGGCACTTTTCGGTTGCGCCCGTGAGCGCCACGGTGAGGCCGAAGAAGCCACAGACCGCGGTCGCCAGGACACCGTCGAATTCCGCATCGCGCCCGCAGATCGTGTCGGCTGCCACGCGTCCCTGACGATTCGCCGGCCCCGCCAGGGGAATCAGCTCCCATTGACCAGTGAGACGGTTTTGCACTTCGACAGCGTCTCCAACCGCCCAGATGTGCGGGTCGCTGGTGCGCATCCGGGAATCGACGCGAATGCCGCCCCGCCTGCCGATCTCCAGGCCTGCCTCGCGCGCGAGCTTCGCTTCAGGGCGCACACCGATCGCAAGCACCACGATATCCGCATCCAGCGCCGCCCCGCCCTGGGTGCGCACAATCAGGCCTCCACTCGGCGGCTGCTCGAAGGATGCGACGCCATCGCCCATGCGAAGGCGGATTCCGCGGGCGATGAGTTGCTCGCGCGCATACTCCGCCATCTCCCGGTCGAGCGGCGGCATGATCTGATCCGCCAGCTCGACGATGGTCACAGCAATGCCTCGATGCGCCAGGTTCTCGGCCATCTCCAGCCCGATGAAGCCTCCGCCAACCACCACGGCTTTGCGCGGGTCTTTCGAATCGATCCAGGTTCTTATCTCGCGGCTGTCGGGGATACTGCGCAGAGTGAAGATGCCGGGCAGATCGATTCCGCAACACGGCGGACGGACCGGAGCGGAGCCGGGTGAAAGCACCAGAGCATCGTAGTGCTCGCGATACTCGCGTCCGGTATCGAGATCATGAACCGCGATGGTGCGCGCCGCGCGGTCGATGCTCACGACTTCATTGCACGTGCGGACTTCGATATTGAATCGCTCGCGAAATAAGGCGGGCGTAGCCAGCAGCAGTTTTGCCTCGTCGTGAATGACGTTTCCTACGTAGTAAGGCAAACCACAATTGGCAAAGGAGACATAGGGACCGCGGTCGAGTAAAAGGATCTCCGCGTTCTCATCCATCCGCCGCAAACGCGCCGCGCAGGTTGCCCCGCCTGCGACGCCGCCGACAATCACCACTCGTTTCCTGCTCATGCTTCTCCATCAAAAATTGGCCCGCCGGAGGCAGCGATTCGGCTGTACTCAGTGATCGCAGGTGTTCTCGCCGGTGGCCAGCGATCCGTCCAAATACTGGCGTACAAGCTCCGTAGCGCTCTCAGGGGGCGCGCCCGTGAGGACATCAATCGAGGCTTCCTGAAATAACGAGCGTGCACGAGCTCCCATGTTGCCCGCTATGATGTGGGTCACACCGCGCTCCTTGAGCCATGGTGGAAGAAGACCGGGCTGGTGTTCGGGAGCCTGTGTTTCCCCAGTGGCGATCACCTGCTTTGTCGCGAGATCAATGTCGGCGAAAAAGAACTTCTCGCAGTGTCCAAAATGTTGCTCAAGAAGGTTGCCAGTCACGGGAATTGCAATGCGCATGGGCATGAATTTTTCCTTTCGTTGAAAGTCTGGTTATGGAATTGTTGCCAACGGAGAACTGCGTTCATGCACTGCGTCCTCGATGGCGCGCCAGAGCCTTTCAAGGCGGGAGCGCAATTCATTGCCGGCGACATCGACGACCGGAACAGCTTTCAGTTGGGAGTGGACAAAGACGGGATCGTAGTCGATCCGGCCCAGGACTGCGCAGCCAGATTCCAGCGCAAATGCTTCAATCCGGGCTGTGATTTCTGCATTGATGTCCGCTTTGTTGATGACAATGCCGGTAGGAATGCCGAAGTGGCCAGCGAGTTTGAGCGCGCGCTGGAGATCGGCAAATCCGGACAGAGAAGGCTCCGCGATCATCACCGTGTAGTCGGCTCCGGTCAGCGACGAGATCGCCGGGCAGCCGGTTCCGGGCGGGCCATCCGCAAGAATCCAGGATGCGCCCTGCTGGCGAGCGAGTTTCCTGGCTGACTGCCGCAAGACCGACACCAGCTTTCCGGAATTTTCCTCACCTGGTTCCAGAAAAGCATGAATCATGGAGCCGTAGCGGGTGCTGGAGATGAACCAGCGGCCGCAGACGTGGCGTTCCAATGAGATCGCGTTCAGCGGACATTGCCGCGCGCATACACCGCATCCCTCGCAGCGTATTGGATTGATGAATGCGCACCCATTCAAATGGATTGCACCGAAGCGGCATGCTGCCATACAGGCCCCGCAGCTGTTGCAGATCGCGGCGTCCACCTGCGCCTTCGCGCCTCCACGAAAGTCGTAGCTTTGCCGCACGAGTGGATTAAGCAGCAGATGCAGGTTGGATGCATCCACGTCGCAGTCGACGGTTACGGCATTTCGCATCATGACGGCAAATGCCGCGGTGAGGCTGGTTTTGCCAGTGCCGCCCTTGCCGCTCAGGACCACAATCTCTTTCATGCCGATGCCTCTGCTCCCAGTGATTGAGCAATTGCAGCCATGGCGGCGCGGAAGGCAGGCACTGTCTCGAAAGGATGCTCGCCACGGGAGTACGCTTCAGCGATGGCACGATCTTCGGCGATCCGGCCAAGAACGGGAAGACCGGCAGACGCGCAGAACCTGTCCACGCGAGCGTCGCCGATGCCGTCGCGGTTGATGACAACGCCGGCGCGCAGATCCATCCGCCGGACGGCCTCGGCCGCGATGCGCAGGTCGTTGAGACCGAACGGCGTTGGCTCCGTCACTAGAACAACACAATCGGTGTCTTCCACGGCTGCGATCATCGGACAACTAGCGCCGGGCGGGGCATCGAGGAGCAGGACATCGGCCTCACGCTCCATCTGCCTGACGGCGCGAATCAGAGCGACAGTCGCGGTTTCGCCCGCGTTCAACGATCCTTGGGTGAACTGGATCTTCCCGACTGATCCATCGGCAAATTCTCCGATCGCCCGCGGTCGCTCAGTGATCGCTCCGCGCGGACAGACCTCAGTGCATCCTCCGCAGGAATGACAGATTTCAGGGAAGAGAACCACCCTGGATGCGGTCACGGCGATGGCGTTGAAGCGGCAGGCATCACTGCACTTGCCGCAGTGGTCACACCGGGACTCGTCAATCGCGGGCACGGGACGCATCACCGGACCAGCAAGAAAAATTGCCGGATGCAGCAGCAGCGCGGCGTTGGGCGCTTCGACATCGCAATCGATAACGTGGACGGATTGGCGGCGCGAGAGATAGAGCGCAAGCCCCGTTGCTACCGTGGTCTTGCCGGTTCCGCCCTTTCCGCTCGCCACCGCAATGCGCATCATGCGCAAAAATCCTCTTTCTTTACTCTGTGCCTGAAAACCGGACAGGCATCATTATGATTGCTGCTCTCTCTTTCCGCCCAAACCAGACGCCTGTTGCCGGATCCAATCCAGGCGCCTTTCCAGCCAACCTGCTTCCTGTTCGAGCGCGGTCATCTGCTCCGCGGCTGCGCGGCCTCTCAACCGGCGCTGCATTCTCATTCCCCGGCCTTGCAGCCGCTGTTGCGTCGCAGAGCCTAAATCCGCCTGCGCTCCGGCGCACTGCCCAAATCTACGTCCCGAGCCCGGCCCATTACCCAACGGCCCGGTTCCATCCATGAATGGCATTTTCGTAACTCCTTCTTCTCAAGCCGGCGCGCTGCCGGAATCCTGCTGCTCTGCCAGGCGGCCGTTGCGGAAAGCCTCCACTGCACTGAGCGCACTCATTGCGCCGCAATGGAAAACCTGAACACCACCTGTTGCGAGAACAGCCAGGGCTTTCGGCCCCACGTGCCCGCTGAGGACAGTTTTTGCACCCGATCGGCATACAGCCTCCGCGGCGCGAATGCCGGCGGCATGAGCAAGCTCCTGCGCTTCCGCGTTGTCGAGGGCGCTCCACGAGCCGGTTTCGGTATCAAAGACAAGAAGAAACGCGGCGCGGCCAAAGCGCGGATCAACTTCGCTTTCGGGCGCTGCTCCTTTTGAACTGATGGCAATCTTCATCATAATTTCCATGACAGATGCGAATGCACCATAGGTGCAATCTACATCTATTGTGATGGAGAACTGCAAACTTCGTCAAGTCCGGAAGTCGCGCTTTGGCCAAAGATCATCTCCGGGCGCGGCCGGAAGGAATGAATTATCCATTCCGGCTGCTCTGCCGAAGAGATCTAAGCTGTGAAGGCAGCAGGCATCATTGCGCAGCCCATCGTCCGCCAGACCATTTCGGGAATCCTTGCTTGTCGCGCAGAGTAAGTGTTTTGCCGTCCTTGGTGATTTCGCGGGCGATCAGGGCATCAGCTCCATTGAGCTGAATCTTTGATCCGGTCACCTGGATTTTGTCGCCAGTGGCAAATGCGAACCCGCTGTCGGTCACGTACGCTGACGGTCCGACGTGCACATCGTATGTCTGTCCGCCACTTTGCACGCTCAGGTGGATACCGCTCCATCCGCGTCTTCCCGTTGGATTCGTCACAGCGCTGACCGTGCCCTGCAACGTGGTTTCAGTAGAAGGATTATAGAGGCGAGACTGGCCACCCGCCTGCGCGAGCGCCGGAGCGGCAATGAGAGCAGCTAACGCCAGCACCGCCAGAAAACGGATTTGTGTGAAGTTCAACGGGCCTTTTGCGGCCCACGCAGAAAAGACGCCATTCCTCTTTCGCATAGCGTTCTCCAAGGATGCAAGATGCACCCGCAGAGATAGACTCCGGCAGCGCACCAAACGATTACAGTGCAGATCACACCTATTTCATTTTGTGATAATCTCTATCCGGGACTCACGGTGAGTCCCAGTTTGGGGGCTGGAATGCCACAACGGTTCTGCGCGCGCCACGGCAGGGATTACCCCTGCACTTGTGGGATGGGCAATTTATATCGCTTTGTCGAGCCGGTCGTTCTGCTGCTCCTGAAGCAGAAGGGCCGATCCTACGGCTACGACCTGGCCACGGACCTGCAGGACCATGCCCTCACCGACGCCGAGATCGAAAAAGGCGCTCTCTACCGGACACTGCGTCAATTGGAGACGAACGGCAATGTCAAATCGGAGTGGGAGACGGATGGGGCCGGTCCCGCGCGGCGCGTGTACCGGCTGACGCGGCAGGGCGAGCGGCATCTGGAAGAATGGGCCGCGGTGCTCGAGCATCTCTCGAAGTCCATGACGCGTTTCGTGCGCGAAGTGAGGGAACTGTCGCAGGAGCCGGCGCCTGCAAAGCGAATCTCTGCCTAGCCGGAACGAAGTGACTGGTCTTTCTCTGCTTGCGGCTCGGCATGATGATTCCACGCCGATTAAGAAACCTCACGGACTCATCAGATGGAGATGGGGGCGATCTCGTGTTTTGCCCGCCCATTCCCAGTAGTGCAGCAGGATGGTGTAAACCATCAGCGCGGTTTCGCCTTCACCCCAGAGCATATACTTTGCCGCCTGGCTCATCAGGTTTTGTCCGGTGAGATCGAGGAAGAGGGCGATGGGATCGAGCAACTCGGTGAGATAGGCGATGGTGTTCGCCAGTGCGACTGCGCCCCAGACGTCGAGCACAAAGTACCCGTCTTCCTGCCGGATGCGGATGCGCAGCGGCGCGATGAATTCGCTGCGGTTGTCGAGCAGGTTGACGTGGAGGAAGGCTATGGGGCCGGTGACGTGGTAATGGCCGAGGATCTCAGCAGACTTGGCGATGCGGCCCGCCCGGTCCATTTCACGGATGGGCACCAGGTTGACTCTTTTCCCTGCGAGCACAGGCCATAGCGCCGCCGAACTCTCATTGATGAAGGTCAGCTCGGAGACGCGCAGTTCTTTTGCCCGCTGGTAGCGGCTCAAGGCGCTGAAGATCAGGATTACCGCGATGAAGATCGAGGAGATGATCACGCCGTCGGGCCGCTCGATGACGTTGGCGATCACGGTATAGACGAAGAGCAGGCTTACCGCCCAGAAGAAGACGCTAAGCGCCAGCGCCTTGCCGCCGACGCGCCGGCCGGTCTGGTATTCGCGCCAGAGGGCAAGCGAGACCGCGACTGCCGCGGAGAGAATGAGCACCAGCACTCCGGTGGCGTAGGCCGATCCCTGAGCTTCGACATTGGCCTTGAAGACCAGGGTGACGATGACATCGATGGCGAAGAGCACCACCACCATGGGGCGGCGGTAGGAGACCCAATGTGGCGCCATGCCAAAGCGCGGCAGATAGCGCGGGATCAGATTGATGAGGCCTGCCATCGCCGATGCCCCGGCAAACCAAAGAATGGCGATGGTGGAGAGATCGTAGACAGTGCCGAAGATGTTGCCGAGGATCTCATGGGCGAGATATGCCAGGGCGCGCCCGCTGGCCGGGCCGCCCACTCTATATGCAGATTCAGGAATCAGGATTGTGGTAGCGAAACTGGAGAAAATCAGATACACGCCCATGATGACGGCAGCCGCGGCCAATAACTTGCGTGTATTGCGAATGCGGCCCGCGGGCACGTCCGCGGTTTCGATCTCCTTTTCTCCTGCGACCAGCGGCATTACAGCCACTCCGGTTTCAAATCCGCTGAGTCCCAGAGCCAGCTTGGGAAAAACCAGCGCGGAGGCAATCGCAATTGACGTCCAGTCGGTGTGCATGCTCATGGCGAGCCGCCAGTGAGAGGCCAGTTCCGGGTGGGCTGCAATGCGCAGCAAGCCGGCCACGATCACCACCAGATTGAGCAGCATGAAAGGAATGGCGACGAAGGTCGCGACGCGGATCGCCTCCTTGAAGCCGATGAGAAAGATGATGGCCAGAACCAGCAATAGAAAGAGCGTCAAGCCGAGTTGCGCATGGCCCAGGTAGGTTTTCAGGTAAGGATTCGCCACGGCGTGCCGCGCGGCATCGGCAGCCGAGAGAGTCATGGTGATGACGAAGTCCGTAGCTGCGAATCCCAGCAGAACCAGCACCAGGATTTTGGACTTCCATCCTGTGAGCAGGTTTTCGAGCATGGCGATTGAGCCCTGTCCGGCGTAGGAACGTCCCGCGACCTGAACGTAGACGGGCAACGCGCCGAGCAGCGTGACCGCGACCAGAATCAGGGTGGCAGTTGGAGAAAGAAGTCCGGCGGCCAGCAGGGCAATGCCCGGCTGATAGGCGAGTGAGGAAAAATAATCAACGCCGGTAAGCCAGATCACCCAATACCAGCCGTAGCTGCGCTCGTGGACGCGCAACGCATCCAGGCGTCCGCCGCGGAAGAACCATTTGCCCAGTGCGGTTCGCGGCGGCGCAGTCTCCGGTGTCGGGAGCCGTAATACGGTGGCGCGGGTCTGCGTGGCGGAAGATGGTGACATATCATTTGCGCGAAGCGGCTCGGTGTGCGGCAACTGCCCGGCGCCCGGCATGTGGCGCCATCATTACCGCGCCGCAGCAGCAATCGCCTCCGTAAGAGTGAACATTCACAGCAAATATAAGACATTTTTCGCTTTCTGCAAGGATGAGTTTGCCGCGGAATGCGCCGGAGGGCCAGGTTTTCCGGCTGAACATGGCTGCGATGGCGCGTTTGCTCCTGCCTGTGCGCCGGAATCGATGATCGGTTACGAATGCGGTGACCGCGGCCGCTGCTTCGCTGATTGACTCCCCCGCTTGAAGGGCGCTGCGGCGGAGCCTGTGTCGGGCTGGAGTGCCGGGGCTAAGAAGGAAAAAGCATGCCAGAGGAAGACGGGACTGGGGTCATTCTGGTGCGGCGGCGGCGTGGCGCGGCTACCGGAGAAGCCAGCATGCCTGCAATTTCCTTTAGTTCGGCGCGGGCACGGCCAACGGCCGCTGCGACAGTTTCGAGATTCTTACCCGCGTCACCAGCGGCAGCGGAAGAGCTGGGCCGTGGCTTGCGCTGGCGGCGCTGATCGAGGGCTTGGCGAGCGCCGGACAGAGTATATCCCTCGGCGTGGACCAGACGCTTGATCTCCAGGGCAAGCTCTACATCGCCGCGACGGTAAAGCCGCTGCCCGGTTCCACTCTTGTTGGGTTTCAGCTGCGGGAACTCCGTCTCCCAGAAACGCAAAACATAAGTCTCGACGCCACAGATGCGGGCGACATCGCCGATTTTGAAATAAAGACGATCGGGGATTGCAGAGGGCTCGGAGACTCGCTTTCTTGACGATGCTGTGGCCATAGCGACGGTAAGGAAGATACCAATTCTGCGGACGTATCGCTCTCTAAGCGCAGTATAGGCCACAATTCGAATTTTTTGTGAAGAGAAATCGGGGGTCGGCTCTTTCTTCTCGGCATTTCTGGATGTGCAGCCGCGACGCGGCTTGCGGCGATCGTCTTCGGCGATTGAATTTTCATCTTTGTTTCGCGCGGATTGCGAGGCTGCTCGGGGGCAGTGCAGGATGCTATTTCGAAACACGGCAGACGTATCCGCGCTCGATGTCAGAATCTGTGAATTGCAGATGAAGCCATCAATGGTCGCCGTGGTTGACGGTTAAATCGGAACAGTTATCGGCTGGATTGACCCGGCGATCGCCTCCATTCTGGCGGCGGTCCATGGTGTTGACACGCCGGTCTCTGGTGTTCACGCGCCGATCTCCGCCATTCACGCGGCGGTCGGGACGAAGCGTCAGGTCGGGAAGAACAATCATCGGAGGTTGAGGGCTGGAAACGTGCTGCGGCGTCGGTTCCGGAGCGGGGCTCTGGGTGCCGCTGGTCAGCAGTTTGTGCAAAGTCGGGAAGTTGACGTGCTGCGTTTCGACGAAGTCCACGCCCTCGGCCGTGAGCGCGAAATCAGAGTTGTCGGCGCGCGAAATGTATCCCTTCCGGTGGAGGTACCAGGTGGTGAAGTCGAGGAAATCGCGGGGAAAGCCCATCAGTTTTTCCACTTCGGCGAGCGACATTTCAGGCTTATTGGGCGTTGTGCGGCGGCGATGATACAGTACCGCCAGCAAAGCCAGCCGCCGGTTCAATTCACCTTCCCGGTTGTCCATGAAATCAATCGACGCAGAGAGCGGCATCCGCTCGCTCTCCGCCGGTTGATAGTTTGCGTCATACTCAGCGCGGCGCGCTGGGTCAGACAGCACGTCATAGGCTTCTTTCAACCGGCTAAAGACCTCTGCATCGCCCGAGCGCGGGTTGTCCGGGTGGTAGCGGGCCGCCAGGAACCTGTAGACACGATGAATTGTATCCTGATCCGCTTTGGGGCTGATCTGGAGCAATTCATAGTGATCGGCGTTCTTCATGGCGGTCCCTCGTCCCTGGAAAGCTTTGGGGGCAACTGGGTATCGTGCGAATTGTACCATTGCAGCTTTTGAATTCGAGCGAGAAAGAGTGATCGCGAGAAGGGCGAGAGTACTTTAGGGACTCAATTCCTAAGTACTGGCTGGTGATGTGCAAGAACGCGACAGGTCGGGGCATATGGGCAGACCACAGTCGCTGGTTGAACACAGTTCCGAACTGCCCGCATTACTGTATGCCGTCGCAGCGCGGCTTCAGCGGCGGGAAAAGCTCAGGCGCAGTTGCCGGATCGATCCGTCTGTGGTTTCAACATCCGATGGAACAACTGTTCGATTTGCTGCAGGCGGGATGGAGAGCCCTCGGTATTCCACTCAAGCGGGGTGTTTAGGCAGGAGCCTCTCTCGGCCACCAGCATGCTTTCGCTCGCAGGCCGCGGCTCCTCGATCTCCCCTTGGCCCCGCTTTGAGTCCACCAGCAATGTAAGCGTCTGCATCTTTTTGTCGCGGAGGATGGTGATCTGTACGGGTTTTCCGCGGTTGGCGCGCAACGCGCGGTCCCAGCCCGAGCAATTGGTCACGGCTTCGGCGCCGACCTTGAGAATTACGTCAAAGGCGCGCAATCCGGACAGTGCGGCTTCGCTCTTGCGCGCCACCTGTTTAACCATCAATCCGCTGGTTATGCCCAGGTACTCAGCCATCTGCGAGGTGAGCGGCTCGACCATGACGCCCACGTTGAGGCTGCTGCCAAAGAACGGGAAATGGAACCCGCCGGAGGAAGATGACGCCGTATCGCCGCTTGCAAGCAGCCCCATGCCGGGAGCGGGCGTAAATAAATCTCCGCCATTGCCGATGGTCGTCCACGCATCGTGTTCTACGGCCTTGCGGCCGGCCAGCGTGACAGGCACCGTCTGAATATTGCCTTTGCGGCTGATCTCGATATTGACCTTCCGCCCCGGAGGCGTCTCTTTGAGCATCTTCCGCAATTGAGCGGCGTTCTTGATGTCCTTGCCGTCCAGAGCAAGCACCACGTCGTTAACGCAGAGGCCAACCTTACCGGCGGGAGCATCGTGATCGATAACCGTGACCAAAGCACCGCGTACCTCGTGGAGCTTCAGTTCCTGCGCCTTTTCCTTGTCAACATCGGCAAGGCCCACCCCCAGGTAACCTTGCGCACTGGAATGCAGCAATGGAAGCGGGTCGTGCAACAGCGGAATCATGCCGCCGAACTGCGCGGCTGCAACCAGAGGTAGCGCCATCGCCTGCGCGGTTCCCGCCGCCAACAGGAGAGACAGACCAAGGACGATGCGCGGCCTCGTGAAGCATCTCATCTTAATCCTCCCCGTTTCTCTTTCTTCCCGCCCCACACTCTTTTCCACGGCGCGGTCAACGGGAAACCGGGTATATTTCCTTACTGAATCTCCGGGACCCGGCTCAGCACCTGCCGGGACACGTTCCGGATCTGGGGATTGTTATCAGAATTGGCAACCGTGTACAACGCCTGCCGGACGCTCGTATCCGCTTCGACCGGCTCAAGAATGTTGATGGAATCTGTCCGTATCTCCGGGTCGGAGTCATAGAGCAAAGCTTCCAGGACCGCGTTCCGCACGCGCATATCCTGGGCAACATAAGGCTGCAGACCCTCCAGGGCTTTCTTGCGCACCTCCGGGTCCTTGTCGTAGCGCAGAGCGACCATGAGCGCATCGCGGATGCCCAGCCCCTGGCATCCATTGGTGGCGCGGCACGCGGCCGCGAGCAGACCCACAGAATCGTCCCTCAGATCGGGAGATGCCGCATTTTCCGATGCCAGCATAAGCAACTGGCGGACCGCCGGATTGTTCAGTGACCCCACGACGCGCTCCGGCACCAACTGTTTGAAACGTACCTCCACAATGTCGCTGTTGGGCTGGCGAACAATGCTGGAAATGCTGGTTACGTTGGAGATCTGCGGCGTCGCAGTAGCATGCGGAGAAGCCCCGTCAGACACGGGGGTTACGGCAGCCTGACTGGCCGTGGACATTGCCCGCTTGACCGCGAGCCGGTAACCGCCGAAACTTCCCGCTCCAGTTCCGACCAGCAGAAGAACACATGCCGCCACGGGCGCTGCGCGCAAACCAGCAAGGTTATTTCTCAGGCGCTGCTCCAGACGCTCATACCAGCGCTGCGGCGGCAGCGCATCCAGCGCCTCTTCAAGCCGAAGACGCGACCGCGCAATCAGATTTGGACTGGGTTCGATGACAGGGTTTGCATCCATGACCACCCGCAGCGCCTGCGACTGCTCCCGCTCTTTCCGGCAGTCCGGGCAACTGGCCATGTGCCGCTCCAATTCGTGCGCCTGCTCATCCTGCAATTCCCCGTAAGCCGAGGTGACGATTCGTTCATGTGCAACTTCGCAGTTCATCGCAACGTCCTTCCAGCCTCAAAGATCATCTGTGCGCCCTTCGAAAGTCCGCATCCCGTTATGGGATTGCAACCGGGCGCCCGAGCCATGGGAAAATCCGCACCAGCCTGATTTTGAGAGCAGGCATTCTTCAGGACCGCAGCCTCGATGCTTTCCCGGGTCGATAAAGCCCTGTTTCAGCTCCGTGCTTCTCAAAACCAACGGCTCGTTCCGAGCTTCCCTAACGCAACTCCGCCAATTGAGCCCGCAACTTCTTGGTGGCTCGAAAAAGCGTATTCTTGGCGGTTTCTTCCGTTGTGTTCAACAACTCTCCAATGGTCCGCAACCGCAGACCCTGATAATGCTTCAGTTCAAAAACCATGCGTTCCCGCGGCGTGAGCTTGCTGAGCGCCGCCTGGATCTTTTCCCCTAACTGCTTGCGATCAAGCTCCTTGGCAGGGTTCGAATACGACCGTTCATCAGAAACAGTCGCCAGCAGGTCAATCTCCTCGCCGGAGTGATCCACCACCACCGAGCGATCCTCGCGGCGCGTCTTGCGCCTGCGCAACTGATCGAGGCAGAGGTTGGTCACAATGCGGTAAATCCACGTATAGAAGGAGCACTCAAAGCGAAAGTTGCCGATGTACCGGTAAGCCTTGAGGAAGGCCTCCTGGTAGATGTCTTCGGCATCGTGCTCTGACCCTGTCAGGTGCAGGGCAAGGCGCAGCACCTGGTGCTCATATTGGCGCACCAGCGCGTCAAATGCGGATCGAGAACCTGCCTGCGCCTCCCGGATCAACTCCACTTCGGGAATGCGTTCCAGCAAGCGCTCCCTCCCTCGGCTCGTTCCATCGCGATTCGTTCCGCCCATTGCCGTCGGCGCCGCCATGTCTGGGGTAGATTGTACCTTCCGCGTGCCCGGCCACGCTAAAGTACTTGCACCCTGAACTGGACTACTGGGAAAAAGCGCCACATCCGCTGCCATCGAACTCTCCGTCGCGAGGGGGATGAATCATTTCCTTTGTGGCAATAGACGTAAAATCTCAGCTTTAGTAATCGAAGCCAGAGATTACCGGTCACTTGGCGATACGGAGCTCTTGTGGACCGATCCCCTTACACTGGACCGGCTAAACTGGAGAAGATGAGTGGAGATCTGTTTGAGAGCGCGGCCAACCCCGGCAGCGGTGGAGGGGCCGGCTGGTTTACGGCCCACTGTGACGGGGGCTCCCGCGGCAATCCGGGACCGGCTGGCTACGGAGCGGTGGTTGAAGATCCCCAGGGGACCGTGGTCGCGCGGCTGAGCGAGTTTCTGGGCCGCCAGACCAACAACTATGCTGAGTATTCCGGCCTGCTGGCGGTGCTGGCCTGGGCCATCGAGCATGGGGTGAAATGCCTGCGCGTGATCTCCGACTCTGAACTGATGGTCAACCAGATGAAGGGCCGGTATAAAGTGGCCAGCCCTGTATTACAGCCTCTTTGGGTGGAGGCGAAGCGCCGCGCCGCCCAACTGGAGCGCTTCGAGATGAGGCATACCCTCCGCGGCGGGAATCAGGAGGCTGACCGCCTGGCCAACGAGGCGATGGACAAGGGGATGGGGAAGACGCGGCCTCCGGCGGCCGGGGAGGCTGGCCGTCCCGGCGGAACACCGGCTACCGCTCCGCAGCGGGTGAGCGGGCCGGGCGCAACAAAGCCCGGCCCGCAGATCCTGAAGGGCTATGTTAAGGGTGGCGTGATACATTTGTTGGACGGAGAGCTTCCCGATGGCATTTTCGTCAAGATCATTCGCGAGAAGGGCGAAAAAGAACCGAAAAACAGAGGCTAGAAAGCCTGTTACCCTTTTTCCTGTACCTGTACCCCAACCCTGCCCCGACAACGTCTAAGTAAAAATACCTACCGTCGGAAACAACTTTTTATCACTTTTACTCTTTCTAATAGACGTGTGCTTTGGTTCTTTTCGGTGAACGAGAGAGAAAACACCGGAGGAACGACATGAAGAAGCAAAGCGGAGGCGAAGCAATGCGAAACGTCTGGAAGTTGAGCGTAGTTTTGGGCTGTCTGTTGGTTGCAGCCCTTGTGGTGGTGGCGTGCAGCAGCGGAAGCTCGAATATGAACGCTTCGGGCATGGGCACGGTCAGTGTTTCTCTCAGCGATCCAGCGGCCTGCCAGGCGCCGAGCGGCCCCTTCGCGCACGTCTATGTGACGGTTACGGACGTGAGCGTGAATATGAGCGCGACGGCCAGTTCCACCGACAGTAGCTGGGTGGACCTGACGCCCAAGATGACTCCCATGCAGATCGACCTGCTGGGCGAAGCCAACAACAAGTGCCTGCTGGCTACGCTGGGGGATGCGCTCCAACTGCAGGCCGGCACCTATCAGCAGATCCGGCTGATACTGGCGTCGAATTCCACGTCCGTTACCAATAACAATTGCACGGGCGCAGCAAATTGTGTCGTGCTGAGTTCAGATCCGAGCAAGAACTATCCCCTGCTGCTCTCCAGCGAGGCGCAGACTGGAATCAAGATTCCCGCCGCACAGATGGCTTCAGGCGGATTGACGATTGCAGCCGGCAAAACCGAGGACCTGGATATCAACTTCCTTACCTGCGAGTCCATTGTGCGGGAGGGCAACGGACAATACCGTCTGAAGCCCGTTCTGACCGCAGGTGTGGTGAGCGCCACCTCGACCTCGATTAACGGAACGGTGGTGGACTCCTCCACCGGCAAGCCCGTGGATGGCACGGTATTCGTGGCTGCGGAGCAGGAAGTGAATGGCGTGTATCGGGAGCAGATGGCCACTACAGCCGGCACCGATGGCTCATTTGTCCTGTGCCCGCTGCCGGCGGGAACATACAACCTGGTGATCGTGGCGGAGCGCACCGCCGATAAAGCGGTCTACATGCCGACAATCGTAACGGGCGTCCAGGTGGGCGACACAACCGGCAACGTGGTTGTGCACCTGCCGTCGACCGTGGCGATCACTACGGCCAGCAACTCAACGTCAGTCAGCCTGAGCGGCATGGTGACATCGCAGAACAGCTCGATGGCGGGCACGCAGGCCGATATCCAGCTGAGCGCTCTGGAGACGGTGAACGGCAACACATACACCATTCCCATGGCGCCCATCGAGGGGAACGGCATGGTCACGCAGTCAGTGGAAACAAATGCCTCCAATCCCAGCGCGACCCCACCGCTCACCTGCCCCACGGGTACCGACTGCGCAAATTACACGATGGTTGTTCCCTCGGGCGGAGCTTATTACGGTGCGCTTTCCTCCGGCTCAGTCACGATGAACGGCACGCCGAGCGGAACCATGGCCACTTACGTTGTGGATGGCATGGCATTCGTCCCGGGTACGACCACCGGGGATTGCAGCGTGGCCAGTCCGCAGGAAGTGAAGTCGTCAACCATTGCGCTTACGGCGGCCGGGCCGTTTACGCCGACACCCTATCCCGTGCCGGTGCCGCCGCCCGCTACGGCGCTCGCGTTTACAAGTTGCCAATAACGGCTGCATACCCAACAACCATGGGCCGGAACTCCGCATTCGAGTTCCGGCCCGCTTTGTTTTTCCGGCGGCCGGGCGTGCGCATGGCAATGTATGGGCTCTGGTTTGCTGGCCAGTCCCGGTTCCAGTCCTGATCTGTCGCTCACCGCATTGTGCCGGCTCAACCGCCTGTGCACCAGTTTGTCCGATTGCGCCGAGTGAAGGGCTCCGGATCGAGCGGTGAGCAGCCGCGCAAGTTGAACGGCGGGCCGGCCGCTGCGGACATCTTCGTGCGCGCCACCAGCATCCAAATATTGCGGTATTCGGCACTTCAACCTCCCGTCCAGGCCTCGCCTCACAGTCTGGGAAAGACAAATTACTGTGACCCCCGCCGCGCTCCGTCTTGCCGGGCGCGCTCGGGGGATTTGTATCCATAACTCCGCGGGCGTTTGCGGTCCGCGAGGACAGAAGTCGAAATGAAGATTCCTTCGGGTAAGTCCATACGTCGTCCAATCAACATCCTGACCCTTGCCGCCACGCTGGCGATCTGTGCGTGCGGTTCGCACAATGCGCAAATGGGCGGAATGCCGCCGATGGCAGGACCACCCCCTCTCATGGGAGGAGCGCAAGGGCCAATGGAAGGACCGCCGCCCGGGATGGAAGGACCACAAGGACAGATGGCAGGGCCGCCACCTTCTGCGCCGCTCTCGCCGGAACAGTTGCAGCAGTTGGTGGCTCCCATCGCTCTGTATCCGGACTCGCTGGTAGCGCAGATTCTTGCGGCGGCGACCTATCCCACGCAGATTGTGGAAGCAGAGCGGTTTATGCGCGAGAACCAGGGTTTGACGGGCCAGGCGCTGGGTCAGGCCGTGGATCAGCAGGACTGGGACCCGAGCGTGAAGGCTCTGACGCAGTTTCCGTCAGTACTCACCGATATGGACAACAACCTGTCCTGGACCTCCGAGCTGGGTGACGCCAACTACAACCAGCCCCAGGACGTGATGAACGCCATTCAGTACATGCGCGCCAAGGCGCAGCAGGCCGGGCAGTTGCAGGACACGCCGCAGGAAACAGTCCTCGACGATGGGGGCGACTATGAGATCGAGCCGGCGGACCCCGATGTTGTTTATGTGCCGGTCTACAACCCCGAGTACGTTTATGGTTATCCGGTTCCGCTTTGGCCGGGATTTGATCCCTGGTGGGGCATGGACGAGCCGGGGATCTCATTCGGTATCGGGATTGGCGTAGCGCCATTCTTTGGATTTGGCTGGGGCTGGAACAACTGGGGTTGCGGCTGGAGAGACGGAGACCTCATGTATGGCGGCCAGCGGTATTTCTCGCGAAGCCACGCGTTTTATGACCGCAGAGCCTTTATGCGCGGCAACTATCGTGGATTCGGCGGCCGCGGAGGACGGGGATTTGTGGGTGGCAACCGCAGTTGGGGATTCGCCAACAGGGGTGGCCGCGCCGGCGTTTTCCGCGGGAACCGCGTAGGACGCGCCGGGATGGGCGGCAACGCATTTCATAGCGGGGCCCGGAACGCGCTGCGAGGGTTTGGCGCGCGGGGAAACACGGGTCTACGCAGCGGCGCCTTCAGCGGCTTTGGACGCGGTGGTTTTTCGCGCGGCTTCTCTTCTCGCGGAATGTCCAGTTTCCACAGCTTTGGGGGCATGCGCGGCGGATTCGGTGGCGGAGGCATGAGGGGCGGGTTCGGCGGTTTTCATGGCGGTGGCGGTTTTCACGGCGGTGGACGGCGTTGACGCTTTCTTTCAGGTGCGGGACGACCTCATCGAATCGCTTCGGAACAACCCACATTGGAGACAGGGATGACTAGGTTTGGAAATTACGGCAAGGAACTCAGAGCGAAGATCGCCGGCGGTCTGGCCGCCTTTGCGGTTTTGGTCATCTTTTCAGGTTTCTTTGCTCATAAGGCCGCCGGCCAATCGACGGCGAAGCCGGCTCCGGCAGCGGCGCCAGACAAGAAGCAGTCGGCGGTAGCTCCTCAGCCGATGCCCGAGGCGGGACAGGAGACCTTTGCATCGGCGCAGGTGGCGAGCCAGGCGCTGGTCGCGGCTTTGCAGAAGAACGATACTCCCGGCTTGCTGAAGATATTGGGGTCGGATGCAAAGGACATCCTGTCGGCGGGAGACGAAACCCAGGACCGGGAGGATCGGCAGCAGTTCGTGGAAAAGTATAAGGAGATGCATCGTCTGCTCACCGAGCCGGACGGGCTGACAACGCTTTACATCGGGGCAGAAAACTGGCCTGCGCCGATTCCCCTGGCGCATGACGGCAATCGCTGGTTTTTTGATACGGCGGCGGGGCGGGAAGAAATTCTGTACCGCCGAATCGGAAGGAACGAGATGACGGTGATCCAGCTATGCGGCGAACTGGTGGATGCGGAACACGAATACTACGCGAGTCCGCACGACGGACAACCGGCCCACCAATACGCGCAGAAGATTACGAGCGATCCGGGCAAGCACGACGGACTTTACTGGCCGGTCACCTCAGGCGCGGCCCAGAGCCCGCTGGGGCCGCTGGTGGCCGCGGCCGAGCAGCCGGGAGACGACAAGCATCCTGGGCACAGGGTTCAGCCCTTTCACGGCTACTACTTTCGCGTGCTCAAAGAGCAGGCGCCCAGCGCCAAAGGAGGCGCGATGAATTATGTGGCCAACGGCAGGATGACGCGCGGCTTCGCATTCGTGGCCTATCCGGCGGAATACAGGTCGTCAGGCGTGATGACGTTTCTGATCAATATGCGCGGCGT
>JAJZVZ010000144.1 GCA_021846945.1 Acidobacteriota bacterium
CACGCCATGGGGTGAAAGAGGCGGCCTTCCACGGCCTGAAGCGTGAAGATGGGCAGGTACGCAGTGATAATGATGGCGATTGCGTAGAAGACCGGCCGCTGCACTTCATGCGCGGCTTCCGAAATGCGCTGCTGCATCGACTGTGCATTGTCTTCATGACGGGCCAGGTGGCGAACGATATTCTCCACCATGACAACAGCGCCGTCTACGACCATTCCGAAGTCCAGAGCGCCCAGAGATAACAGATTGGCCGGAATGTGTTTCAAGTCCAGGCAGATGGCCGCGAAAAGCAGCGAGAAGGGAATTGTGAGCGCAACGATCAGCGCGCCGCGTATATTGCCCAGCAGCGACAGCAGAACGACCACCACGAGGATGATGCCTTCGCTCAGGTTATGCAGCACGGTGTGCGTGGTGAAATGAAGCAGATCGCTGCGGTCGATAAAGGGATGGATAGTTACGCCGTTGGGAAGGATCTGTCTGTTCAGGTCCTTCACCAATCTGTGGACGGCGTCGAGCACTGGTTGCGCGTCCGCGCCTTTTTGCAGGCACAGGATGCCTGATACCACATCGTCGCTGTCGGCTAGCTTTTCATCTTTGCGGCGGTAGGTGTCGCCGAACTGGCCGAGCCGGATCATAGGTCCCTGCTCGACTACGCCCAGGTCTTGAATGCGGATCGGCGTACCGCCCTTCTCGGTTACAACCGTATTGCCGATGTCCTGAATCGTGCGCACCAGGCCGACTTCACGCACATTCATCTGCTGTTCGCCGGCCTGAATGAAGCTGCCTCCGCCATTGGCATTGTTGTTGCTCAGCGCCTGCTCCACCTGCGCGAGGCTCAATCCGTAATCGACCAGTTTGTCGGGATCGAGCCGCACCTGATATTCGCGAGTTGGACCGCCAAAGGGATTTGTGTCGACAATGCCGGGAACGGATTTGAGGTACTTCTGGACCACCCAGGTATCGAGTGATTTGAGATTCATCACGTCGTACCCCGGGTTAGTGCTTCGCAGAGTGTAGAAGTAAATCTGGCCGACAGGGCTCCAGTCGGTTCCCATCTGCGGTATAACGCCCGGCGGCAGGCTCACCTGGGAGAGTCTTTCCAGAACACGCTCGCGATTTTCGAAGTCGGTTGTCTCATCGCCAAAGACCAGTTACACTGTCGACAGCCAGAAGAGAGACCACGAGCGGACATGCGCGACTCCGGGAACGCCGTTCATGATCGTCTCGATGGGAATGGTGACCTGCTGCTCAATCTGTTCGGCGGAGATGCCTGGCCACTGCGCGATGACGTCCACGTAGTTGTTGGCTACATCGGGATAGGCCTCTACGGGCAGCCGGTGAAAGGAGACGATGCCCCAGGCAAAGAGCAGAATGCCGAACGCCAGCACCAGAAATTTATTTTGAAGGGCAAAATCGACGAGCCGGCGGATCATTGCGCCTCCAACACCGCCTCCAGTTGCAGGACGCTTTTCACCACCTGCTGGCCTGGAGCGATTCCCGAGAGGATTTCCTGTTGATTGCCGGGCAGCATGTTGCCGGTTAGGACAGGGATGCGCCGGAAGTGCTCCCTGCCCGCAGGAACATAGACCCAGTCTCGGTCGTGCAGGTGAAGAATGGCATCGGCCGGCACTGTAGCGTGAAGTTCCTTCGTCCGCCCGATCAGCGTTGCGGTCACGAACATGCCCAGCCGCAGCATGCCTGGATTTGGCACCTCGATGCGGACTTTGGCGGTACGAATTGTTGGATCAAGCACGGGCCCGATGTCGCTCACCCGGCCCGTGAGGACTTTGCCGGGATAGGCGCTCAAGGTGATCCTAGCCTCCTGTCCCAACTTGACCATCGGCAGATCGTTTTCATATACATCGCAGATCACCCAAACGCGCGAGAGGTCGGCAATGGTGAAGGCTGTCGCTGAACCGGAGTAGGTTACGCCCGCCGCAGCGGCATTGGTTACGTTCTGCGCTACAATCACGCCAGAGATCGGCGCGTAGATGTTCACGATGTCTGAGGGATGCTGTTTATCGATCCCCAGCGTGCTGAGTTCATGGTTTGCCGCGTCGAGGTCGGCCTTCGCGTCGTCCTCCCCATCCTTTGCCTGCTCCACCATGGCCTGCGATATGGCCCCATGCGCGTAGAGATCCTTTGTGCGCATATACGCCTTGTTCGCCATCTGCTCGTCGTTTACGGCCTTCAGGTAGGTGTCAAAGGCGTTGATGACGTCAGGGCTCTGAACCTTCATCAGGAGCTGGCCTTTGGTTACGTCCTGATCCAGGGTTACGCGAACATCTACCACGCGGCCGCTAGCGAGGGAGATGACCGGGATTTCCCGATTGATGTCAGGAAATACCGATCCGGTGACGCTGAGCCGGTGCGGGGCCTCGATCCTGCCGGCGGTCAACAGGGGAAACTCGTCGGGATGCTCAATCGTAACCATATCCTCGTTTCCTACCTCCACCACCTTGGGAGCCGGAGCCGCACCCGAGGCAGGATCGAATTTTTTCCCGCAGGCCGCCAGCGAAAGGCATGCCAAAAGACAGCCGGCGATCATCGTAATTTGTCGATTCATTCCTTGATCACCTCACGCCCGACGGCGAGATTGAGCTGGCCCGCGGCCGTCAGGTAAGCGCCGATCAGTTGCACGTAGGCCAACTGCACCTGGCGGTAGTCGCTCTGCGCGTTGAGAAAATCCATCAAAGAAGCGCCACCGTGGAAGTAGGCGTAGCTCACCGTGTCACGCACGCGCAGCGCCTGCGCGTTGTATTGCGCCTTGTAAGGCTTGAGAAGGTCGATGTTGCTCTCAACCTCGGCGTACGCCGTATCCACATCGGAGAAGACTTGCGCGCGCACCGCCTCGCTGACCTGGAGGCTGCGGTCGATATCAATCTGCGTGCGTTGCTTTTCGCCTTGATTGCGGTCGAAGATGCGCAGAGGAACGCTGACGTTGAAGCCCACGGTTGACATGTCGATGGGGTGAGGATTATTGACTGACGGATTCCACGTGTACCATGCGCCGACGGTCGGGTCGGTGGAACCGTTTGCGACAGCCAGCTTGTGATTGGTCTTTGATTGCTGAATCGTCTCCAGAGCGGCTTGCAGATCGGGCCGGTTCGCCAGAGCAATCTGCCGGTAGGCGGAAAGGGGTTGAAGCGTGTCAGAGAAATCGAATGCGCCGGTGACGTCGAACTGCGCCACCGGCGTGCGGTCATTCATCAATTGCAGCAATTGAATCTTCGCGGTACGCAGGTTGACGATTGCCGTCTGCAACTCGGCTTCGTATTGCACTCGTTGCAGCTCGATGCGATCGAGGTCAACCTGCCCAATATCGCCGGCCTTGAAGCGGTCACGGCTGATGGCGATGATGTGGTCATAGTAAGACAGGTCGTCTTGCGCCATGTGGACGACGGCCTTGGCTTCGAGCGTCTGTACAAAGGCCGTGTGCAGCGCGAATTGCAGATTGCGCTTCAGGTCCTCGTGCTCTGACTCGGTGATTCTCGTGCCTTCCTGAGCGCTTGTCAGGCGCAACTCGCGTTTGTGATCGCGTTCGTGAAGATAATTGATGCCGGGCTCGACAAATGTTCCGGTGAGCGGCTGCCAATAGCCATCGTTGGGCGCGATCTCCGTTCCGTCCACGGTCGTCGTGAACTGTGGGTTGGGACGCAGATATGCGGTGATCTCCTCGGACCGCGCCTCGTCGATGTTGTCGGCATCGGCTCTCAAGGCGGGATTGCTGGCCTCAAACCTCGCCTTGACCTGATCCCACGTAAGGGCCTGCGCAGCGGATTGAACAGCGCAAGCAAGGGCCAAGCCTGCCGGGGCGCAACGACAGAGCATCCTGAGCAGGAGTTTTAAAGTCTGCATTGATGAACTCAGTAAATGGGATGCGGAGCAATTGACCGGCTGCCGCGGAAACCTCAAATCCAAAGACAACACAGCGTAGAAGCTTCAGGATAGATGCCGCAGGAATGAAAACGGATCAATCTTTCAGCCAACCACGAACTATCTTTCGGATGGACCGGCTGAACCGGGACTCAGGAAGCGCGATGCTTCGATCGAGCCACTTGCAAGATGCCTTTCAGAATGGCGGCCGGCTCCGGGGGACAGCCGAGGATAGTATAGTCCACGGGGATTAGGTTGGCGACACCGCCTCGGCTGGCGTAGCTTCTGCCGAAGACACAGCCGCAGTCGGCGCAGTCTCCCAGGGCTACAACGAATTTGGGATCGGGAGTTGCATCATACGTGCGCTTGAGCGCTTCTTCCATGTTGACGGACACGGGGCCGGTGACCAGTAGAAGATCAGCGTGGCGAGGACTGGCGACAAACTTGATCCCCAGTCCTTCGAGATTGTAATAGGGATTGTTGAGCGCGTTGATTTCCAGTTCGCAGCCATTGCACGATCCGGCATCGACCTGACGAATGCAGAGTGCACGGCCTAGAATACTGCGCAGATCAGTCTGCAAATCTGTGATCGCGGAAGAGTTTTGCGCGTCTTCCGCGGGTGTTTCCGTAAGGATACCGGTGCGCATGATGCGCGAAAGAACATCAAACATAGCTGCCTCAGCCATCCTGTCCGCTGTAGGACAGATTGAAGGATTTGTTGATGAGCGGGAAGTCGGGCACAAGGTTGCCGATGATTGCGTATTCGAGGAGTGGCCAGTTCTGCCAGGAAGGGTCGTGAGCGTGGCAGTTCCGGATTGAGCCTTCCGGCCCGGCTTCAAGAACAATCAGCACGGGACCGCGCCAACCTTCGATTAATCCGATGCCCATGCTGCCGGGCTCAGCGATGGGCACGGCTGCATGTACCGGCCCCGCGGAAAGATCCGCGAGAAGAGCGCGGCAGAGACGCAGAGATGCGAAGACTTCATCGAAGCGCACCTGCGCGCGAGCTGCGACGTCTCCCGATGTCTGAAGCGCCGGCTGGACTTGGAGTCCATCGTAAGGTGGCCACGGCATATTCACGCGCAGATCGCATTGGATTCCGGAGGCACGTGCGACCAGGCCGAGCGCGCCGAGTTGCTCGGCTGGCGCATGGTCGAGGCGGCCGGTTTCGCGGAAGCGGTCCTGCACTCCAGCGTGCTCGTCGTAAATCGAACGCAAGCCGGCGACACTTTCTTCCAGCTTCAGGTACTGCGCCGAAAGCAGTGCGCTGGCGTGTGCCGGCAGATCGCGCGCTACACCTCCAGGCAGGATGAAGTTCATCAGGTAGCGCTCGCCGAAGAGCGCGGCGCCGGTTCGGAGCAAATCTTCCTTGAGTCGCGAGAACTGCGTGAGGCCAAAGGCGAACCCTGCGTCATTGCCGAGAGCGCCTAGATCGCCCAGGTGATTGGCCATGCGTTCGTGCTCAAGGGCGAGGGCGCGCAGAGCGATGGCCCGTGGCGGGCAAAGTGTGTCTGTGATGGACTCCAGCGCCGCACACCATGCCCATGAGAACGCGACCGCTGAATCGCCGCAAAGCCGAGCCGCCAGCCAATGGCCTTCCGCTTGCGGCATCGCCTGAAAGCGCTTGCCGACGCCTTTATGCGTATAGCCGAGGCGCTCTTCGAGGCGCAGGACTTTTTCGCCCACGACGGAGAAGCGAAAATGGCCGGGCTCAATAGTGCCCGCATGCACAGGCCCTACTGGAATCTCGTGGACTCCATCGCCTTCGACTTGCACGAATGGATACGGTTCGGAAGTGACGGGGTACTGCTGATTCCCGTCGAAGGCACGCCGCAACGGGAAGACACTTTCAGGCCATCCGTCGTGGCGGAGCCAGCGGCGCATGTCCGGCTCTTCGGTAGAGATTCCCAGCAAGTCGTAAACGGCGCGCTGCATGCGCGATGCCGCGGGAAAGAGCGGTGCGAGGCTCGCATAGTGCGGATTGGCCACATCGCGAAGGGCGTTTTCTATGACAACTACCCGGTCCGGCAGAAGCCATGCGCCGTAAATGCGGAAGCAGTTGTCGCGGTCGCGATCGTCCGCGCCCCATAGCGAGAGGAAGTGCGCATGGGCGGCGTGCAGCGCCTCGGCTGCAGCGAACCAGTGGTCCGCATTTGCCTGAACACGGATGGCGGGTACATTTCCGGGGAACTTGGCTGGCGGCGGATCGAATCGATCAAATTCCATCATCATTATCCAATCAAATTCGCGGCGGCGTTGTAACACGCGGCCAGCGTGGGAGGTATGTAAATCCCGAGCGTCAGCGCCAGAGCCAGATGGACGAAGACCGGAAGCAGCGCCGGTGAGTGCGGCAACCTGGGCGCACGGCCGTCGCCGAAGATCATGGGTTGAACCTTGATGAAGATGCCGCCGAACGCCACGCCAAGTGCGATCAAAAGCAATGGCGCGGCCCATGGATGCTCGTGCACCGCGGTGGTCAGGATCAGAAATTCGCTGGCAAAGATGCCGAACGGCGGCATGCCGAGAATGGCGATGGAACCGAGCATCAAGCTCCAGCCGATGGCAGGATTGATCGCGGCCAATCCTCGAATGCCATCCATACGCTGCGTGCCGGCGGTCTGCGCCGCATGGCCCGCCGTGAAAAAGAGCGATGACTTGGTGAGCGAATGCACCGTCATGTGCAGCAGCGCCGCAAAGTTGGCGATCGGGCCGCCAAGCCCGAAGGCGAAGGTGATGATGCCCATGTGCTCGATTGACGAGTACGCGAAAAGCCGCTTGATGTCGCGCTGCCGCCACAGAAAGAAGGCCCCCAGTAAAGCGGAAAGCAATCCGAAGCCCATCAGGATGCGGCCCGGAAGAACGGAGCCGATCGAGCCTTCGACCAGCACCTTGCAGCGAATAACTGCATAGAGCGCAACGTTCAGCAGCAGGCCGGAGAGAACGGCTGATACCGGAGCCGGGCCTTCGGCATGAGCATCGGGAAGCCAGTTGTGGAGCGGCGCGAGGCCAACCTTGGTGCCGTAGCCCACCAGCAGGAAGACAAAGGCAAGCGCCAGCACGGTCGGCTCAAGATCTGCCTTGACAGCGTAGAGATGCGTCCAAAGGAGCGCGGTCATGCCCTGGCGGCCAAGCGTCTGCTCGGCGGCGAAGTATAAAAGCAGCGTGCCGAAGAGCGCCTGCGCGATGCCGACGCCACACAGGATGAAGTACTTCCAGGCAGCTTCGAGGCTCGCCTTGGTTCGGAAGAGCGAGACCAGCAGCACCGTCGAAAGCGTGGCACCTTCCATCGCCACCCAGAGCAGGCCCATGTTATTGGTCAGCAAAGCAACGAACATGGAAGCCATAAAGAGCTGGTACATGCTGTGGTAGAGACGCTTGCGCCGCGGAGTCAGACGGCCGTGATGTTCTTCCGTGCGCATATACGGCCGCGAGAAAACTGCCGTGGTGAAGCCGACAAACGCGGTCAGTTCCACCAGGAACGCGTTGAATGGATCCACGTAAAACTGCTCGTGCCATAACAGCATTGGGCCGCCTCGAGCGACCCGCAACGTCAGCCACGATACGGCGAGAAATGACGCAAAGCTCATGCCGGCGTTCAATTCGGCCCCAACACGGCGCGTTAACGGCAAGGCTAATAACAGCGTGGCCAGCAGCGGAATTCCGAGAACGAGCAATAGATCCACTTCAGTCCTCCCTGAGAGTTTCCAGATGGTGAAGATCGAGACTGTCAAATTGCTCGTGGATCTGGAAGAAGAAGATGCCTAGGATGAAGACCGCGACCAGAAGATCAAGCGCGATGCCGAGTTCGATCACCATTGGCATACCGTACGTTGCACTGGTCGCGGCGAAGAAGAGGCCGTTTTCCATGGCCAGAAATCCAATGACCACGGTGACGGCCTTCCGTCGCGTGATCATCATCAGGAACGAGAGCAGAATGACGGCGAGGGCGATGCCGATGGTGTGGCGCGTAATGGTGGTCGCAAGCATACTGATCGGCTCGGCGAGGCCGAAGGCAAAGATCACCAGCACCAAGCCCACGAGCATCGTAGCCGGGATGTTCACAAGAGGCTCGCTGTCCCATTGCGCGCCGAGGCGTCTCATCAGTCGATGCAGAATCCACGGCAACGTGATGACCTTCATGATCAGCGTGAGGGCTGCCGAGTAGTAAAGCTCCGTCAGGCTCGCGTCATAAGCTACGAGGCAGGTGGAGAGAAAGAGGATGGATCCCTGCCAGGCAAAGAGCGTAATCAGGCGTTGCGTCCGCCGCCGTGAGAGCATGGCAAAGGAGATCAGCAGCAGCCCAGCGGCGAGCAGGTTGAGTAACTGTGCAGCCAGATGTGACTTAAGCATGTGTGCTCACTCCCAGAAGCAGATGAACAAGCAGCCCGAGCACAGCCAGCAGAAACGCCATGGCGAGAAACTCGGGCGCGCGAAAGATTCGCAGCTTGGCGGAGACGGATTCAATGAGCGCAAGCGCAGCGCCCGCCAATGCAAGCTTTACGATCAGCGCCGTGACAGCGATCAGCAAGGCGCTGGCGCCGTCAGCGCCATGGATGGCGATGCCCCAGGGAAGAAACAGCGCGAAGCCGATGCATGCATAGTTGAAGAGCTTGAGGCTCGATGCCCATTCGATGAGGGCAAGATGGCGTGCCGAGTATTCAAGCAGCATCGCTTCATGGATCATCGTGAGCTCAAGATGCGTGGCCGGATTGTCGATGGGGACGCGGGCATTCTCGGCCAGGAGCACCATCACAAAGGCGACGGCGGCGAAGATTACGCTGGGGTCGATGACAGAGGGATGGGAAGCGTAGCCGTCGACGAGGCTCGGCAGCGCCGTGCTGCCGTACAGGAGGAATGCATTGAAGAGCACCATCAACAGCGCCGGTTCGGCCAGGAATCCGATCATCATCTCGCGGCGCGCGCCAAGCGTGCCAAAGGACGTGCCGATATCCATTGCCGCAAGCGACATGAAGACGCGCGCTGTGGCGAAGAGGCCGATGAGTGCGATGGCGTCGGCTGCTCGCGCGAAGGGCAGATCGGTTGCGAGCGAAGGAATGATAGCCGCCGCCAGAACCATGGTGCCGAACAGTACGTACGGGGCCGTTCGGAACAGCGGTGAGGCATCTACCGCAAGCGCGGCATCTTTGTGGAAGAGCTTCCGCAGCATGCGATAGGTCTGAGTGAGCGGCGGCGCGGAACGGTTCTGCAGCCAGGCGCGGCACTGTGCTATCCAGCCCGCAAAGAGCGGCGCAATCGCAATGGCCAGCACCACTTCGCCGAACTGCCGCGCGAATGTAAGGACTCTCATAAGATAAACACCAGCAGAACAATCAAAGTGAGAAAGCTGAAAAGCAGATAGATCGAGAGGCGGCCACCCTGCAAAACGCTCATGGCATCCGCAGAGCGCTGTACCGCGCGCGCTAGCGGACGATAGATGCCGCGCCAGAAGCGATCCTCGATGTGGATTCGGTAGCGTGGTTCGCTGTCGTACGGAGACGGCAGGTCACGCTCCATGCGAAAAAAAGCGCCAAACATGTGCCTGATCGGCTGGCCGAAACCTTCAGCCGTGTCCTGCATGCGCGAGTTTTGCCACGGATAGCCGCAGTCCCAGGCTGGGGTTCTGCGAATGCGCCCGTGAGCCAGCAGACGCACGGCGACGAAGGCCACGCCGACGACGGCGACAATTCCGGCAAGAAAGATGAGGCCGCTATAGGATGCCTGCTCAGGCGCGATGGGAGCGATCTGCCAGATGGAAGCGTTGGGAGCAATCGTCTGGCCCAGTAATGCTCCGGTCACTGCGGCCGCAGCCCGCAGCGCAAATTGCGGCAGGATACCGATGGCAACACAACCCGCCGCGAGCCACATCAGGCCGATCCGTTCGAGCCAGTTTGCGTCGTGCGCATGCGCCAGGGAAGGCTCACGCGGCTGGCCAAGGAAGATGACACCGTAGAACTTGACCATGACATAGGCGGCAAGAGCCACGGTGAGCGCAAGTGCGGCTGCTCCCAGCGGGACGAGCATGTTGATAAAGGTATGCGGGATCTGCGCCGTGAAAAGGAACGACTGCAGCAGCAGCCATTCCGAAACGAAGCCATTGAGCGGCGGCAGACCGGCAATTGAGAGCGTTCCGATGAGCGCCAGCACAGCTACCCACGGCATGGATCGGATCAGGCCGCCGAGTTTGCCCAGGCTGCGCTGTTTGGTTGCGTGCAGTACCGTGCCGGTAGAGAGAAAGAGAAGGCTCTTGAAGAGCGAATGATTGAGCGCGTGGATCAGGGCCGCAGTCAGCGCAAGAGCCGCAAAGAGACGCAGGTTGCTTGCTTCAAAGAGAATCGCGAGACCTATGCCTGTGAAGATCAGGCCGATGTTTTCAATCGAGGAGTAGGCCAGAAGTCGCTTCATGTCGGTTTGCACCGCGGCAAAGACGGCTCCAAAGAGGGCGGAAAAGAGGCCAAGCGCAAGCACGGCTACTCCCCACTGCCAGAATTGAACGTGGAGCAGATCGAAGGTGATCCGTAACATGGCGTAGATCGCCGTCTTCAGCATCAGGCCGCTCATCATTGCCGAGACCGGCGAGGGTGCGGCGGGATGCGCCTCCGGCAGCCAGACGTGCAGAGGAACCAGGCCCGCCTTGGCGCCAAAGCCCAGCAGCGCCAGAGTGAAGGCCGCGGTTGCCCAGAAGGGCGTGAGAGAAGTGCCGCGCATGGCGTCGAAGGTGAACTGCCAGCTCCCGCCCTGCATGGCGCCAAAGCTGAGCAGGATGCAGATGGCGCCCAGATGGGCCATGAGGAGATAGAGAAAGCCGGCACGGCGAATCTCGGGAATGCGATGCTGCGATGTGACCAGGAAGTACGAGCTGAGGGCCATCATCTCCCAGGCCACCATGAAGAGGTAGGCGTCGCCGGCGAGAATCACCACGGCCATGCTGGCGAGAAAGATGTGATACTGCAGACCAAGCAGGCCGGGCGACGTACCTTCGCCAGCCCTGAAGTACCCGGCTGCAAAGGTCGAGATTCCGGCTCCGGCCAGTCCAAGCAGCAGCAGAAAAAAGCCGGACAAGGCATCAAGGCGGAAATGGAAGGGGAGGTTCGCCAGGCCGAGCGGCAGAACGATCTCCTGAGGTACGCATTCTGACGCGAGAAAGGCTCCAGCCTTAAGCAAGACACCTACACAGACCAAAGCGCCGAGCGGGAAGAGCAGACGCGCAACAAAGCGAACGCTGCGAGGCCGCAGTAATCCGGCAAAGCCAAGCACAGGCCAGACTGCCACAAGAAGCAGCAGGGAACTGAGGTTAGTGCCCGAAAACGCAGTGATGATCGATGTCCAGGAATAGACGCTCAAAAGAATCCTCTATTCTGCCGTTCCAAGAGACAACAAGAGCGCGGCTTCACACGTTGGCGCAGCGTGATTTGCAGCACAAAGGAAAGGGAAGTGAAGCAATCGTAAAATCTGTTGTTGCCCGAAGCTCATTCGCCAGTTTCCACCGGACTCTTATCCATTTCATTCAGCATTTCAAGAGCGTCCTTCAAATGTTTCTGGAAGTAGCGGCGCATCAGCGTCAGCATTTCCAGCAGGATGGGGTCGCGAACGGAGTAGAAGACCTGGTTGCCTGCCTTGCGATTCACAACAATCTGTTTGGCGCGCAGCACCGCCAGATGCTG
>JAJZVZ010000145.1 GCA_021846945.1 Acidobacteriota bacterium
GTCGCTCCCGCGCAAAAATACAACCGGATCATAATGTTTTGCCTGCTTGGGCGTTAGAAAATGTGCATGCGGATCACGCGCGTCGTGGTGTGCTCCGGGGCCGGTCGAGTTGAATTCCGCGTAATAGGCCGTGTCGAGCGAGTGTGTCTCTCCCGGATGCCACTCGCGCCAGCCGGCGGGCGCAATCTGGCCGCCCATTTCCGTGTTGAGGAAGATCACAGTTGCGAAGGGCCGCCATGGACGCCCGAGGAAAACCTTTCCGGTGAGCTCTTCGGCTGCGGTGAGTTTGCAGTGATCGAATACGAAGCCTGAATCTTCGCTGGGATCATGCTTCGCTTGCGCGGTGATGAATCCGCCGTCATGCGGAGTACTGTGGATCTCACAATGATTGAAGGCGGCCTTGCCATCGCCAAAGATAAAATCCACGTTGCCCTCGACGTAGCAATCTGAGAAATACTGGCGCGCGGGGACGCAATTCTGCCCATCGGGCGAGCAGTTGCGGCTGCCCAGGTAGATGGTGTCCTGATTGCCGAGCAGACGCACGTTGTGAAAGATTGCGCGGTCGCTCTTGACCAGCAAAGCGAGCGCCTGCGAGCCGGCGGGAAGCTGTGGATGGGTGCGATTGAAGTCATTCTGGAAGGTGATGTTTTCGGCGAAGAAGTTGTCGGCTGTAACATTCACGGTGGCCGAGTGCAATGTGCCGCCGTTTGCGCCGGCGCTGCGATCGTTGACCACGATCGTCTTGCTCGCATCAGGAGTGGCGCTGCGAAGCTGGATGCCCGGCTTGTTGATCGTGATCACTTCGCGGTATGTGCCCGGCGCCACCAGGATCATCGCATCGCCTGAAGCGGGCACGGCATTGATGGCTTGCTGGATGGAGTAGTAATCACCGGTGCCGTCGGCCGCCACGTAGTAGGTTTTGTCCTCGGGCGGAACTTTGCCGGCCATCTCAGGCGCCTCTGCATCCGCCGGGAAGGGAACGAAGCGCGCATCGCAATTGAGCGGCGTTCCAGCCGATGAGCCGGAGGTTTGCTCGATGGTCACATCTTCACCGGCGGGCTCAAGGTTGCCGCGTTGCCTGCCGATTGTAAAGACCGCGTCTTTGCTGATCATGCGCGAATGCTGCAAGCCATCGGCAAACACGTTATTGAGCGTCAACTGGAGCTTGTGCTCCGCGTCCAATCCGAGGAAGGTGTAGGCGCCCGGTGTGAGGATGTGAATGTTCTGGAGTGTGATGTCGCGGTAGATAGGGAGCAGGTTGCCGTTGAATGTGGTGTAGTGCGGCGTGAAAACCAGCGGGTTGGTTACATTGCGGATGCAGATGTTGCGATAAACCAGATCGTGAACCAGGCCTCCGCGGCTGCGATCGGACTTGATACGGATGCCGTTGTCGGCGCCGTCGATGGTCAGGTCGTCGACCAGCATGTGATCGACGCCGCCATCGGTGCCGCTGCCGATGGACATGCCGTGGCCGGTGTAGAAGTGGTTGTGCAGGATCGAGATGTTCGAGGACGGGCCGCTTCTGCCGGACTTCACGGCTACGTCGTCGTCGCCGGTGTGGATAAAGCAGTGCGTGATCGTCACATTGCGCGAGGAACTGGGGTCGATGCCGTCGGTGTTGCGGGCGGTTTTGGGCGTCATGATCTTCACGCCCCAGGCTGTAAATCCGTCTGTCTGATTCACCGCGACGTGGAAGTTCGGCGAATTACGGAGCGTGATCTTGTACATCGTGAAGTTCCGGGCGTGGTGCAGAACGATCAGGGCGAAGACACTTTGCTGCTGGTCCGTGACCTTTGCCTCATGTGCCAGATCCCACCATGTCACCTCCTGGCCGAGCAACTTGTCCCCTCCTCGACCGTCGATGGAGCCCTCGCCCATGATGCCGCTGTTGTCAACGTTGTCGGCCAAGATGAGAGGTTTGCAGCCGTGTCCTCTTGCCGCAACCATGCCGCAACTGCCCGGCCTCAGGTCGAAGAGCCGCGGATCGCGCGACGCCGCCAGCACGGTATTGGCATCAACTACCAGCGTTACCCCGGCGCGCAGAGTGAGCGGGCCGGTGAGGAAGACGTTCTTCCGGCCGCCGGCGCCAAGGACCACTGCTTTGCCCGAAGCGCAGTGGTCGATAGCCTCCTGAATGCGCTCGGTGTCCAACCGGCGCTCGTCTGTGGCCGCAATTGCACCATTTGCGGAAGCAATGCGCGCTTTCAGAGTGACGCAGGCAGCGGGAATACGAGGTTCGGTTACGGTGCGCGTATCCTGAGCCGTCAAGGTAATCGCAAGGAAAAGAGGAGCCGTCACGATGAGTGAACGGAGGATAAAAGATCGCATGAAGGTGCTCCGATCCGCAAGGCGGAATTGAGGTGATAGGGAAAGCATCGCCTTCCATGAGGACTGACCACTAGTAATCTCCAATGTACAGAAGAGGAGCGGTCCGCAGTCAAGCTGGACCGAAATCACAGGGCTGGCCATGTGCCGGTCTTTCCCAGGTATCATTCAATTTCTCAGCTGCGTTACAAGGGCAAGCCTGAGCGGGTGGCATGACCACGTGACTCCCAGGAGTGTATGATGAGCGGGCAAGCAATTTTCTACCGAGGATTCCTCATGCCACGACAGATTACTTTGCCGAGACAACGGCTTTTTGTGTTGGCCGCCTGCATTTTTTCCCTTACCGTTTCTACGGGAAGTCTTTATGCCTCGGCGAATTGCAATCCGCGCAGCTTCGGCGCCAGGGGCGACGGCGTCACCAAGGATACCGCGGCAATTCAGGCCGCCATCGATGCTTGCGAACGGCAGGGGGGCGGTACGGTTACACTGACGCCAGGCACGTATCTCAGTGCCCCCATCGTCCTGAAGTCCAACATTACGCTGCACCTCGACAAGGGTGCGACGCTGCTGGGGTCCACAGACCATGCGGACTACCCCGCAATCAGAGAATTTCGCGCGCCGGGATTGCAAGCGCTGGTCAGCGCCACCAACGCCACCAATGTCTCGATCACGGGGGAAGGCATCATCGATGGTTCGGGAGAGAGCTGGTGGAAGATGGCGTGGGCCATCAAAGGCTCAGGGATTCTGGGCACTGATCACCCGCGGCCGCGGCTGGTGGTCTTCGATCATTGCAAGCACGTACTCATCGAGGGCGTGACGATTCAGAACTCGCCGATGTGGCAGGTGGTTCCGTACTACTCCGACGATGTTACGATCCGCAATGTCAGAATTCTCGCGCCCGCTCATTCTCCCAATACGGATGCGATCGATCCGTTTTCCTCTTCGCGCATGGTGATCGATCATGTATTTTCCGATGTGGGCGACGATAACGTGGCTATCAAGTCGGGTATGATCAACTCTCCCGGCCCCGACTCGCCAAGCCGGGACATCACCATCAAAGACTGCACTTTTCTGCATGGGCACGGTGTCTCGGTGGGCAGCGAACTGGCCGGCGGTGCTCAAAACATTCTTGCTGAGCGCATTCATTTCGATGGCACCGCGAACGGCATTCGCGTCAAGGCCAACCGCGATCGCGGCCATGACGTGAGTCATCTGGTCTTCCGCGATATTGAGATGAAGAACGTAAAGAACGCGCTGATCATCAGCGAATACTATCCCCGGATCATACCGGCCGGAGGGGTATCGGCGGCTCCCGTAACGAGGCTGACTCCGCACTTTCATGACATGGTGATTGAGAATGTGACGGCCACGGGAAGCACGCTGGCGGGAGCGATCGTGGGCTTGCCGGAATCGCCCGTTACCGGCGTCGTCCTGCGCAATGTAAGGATCAGCGCAGAGAAAGGCCTGACCATCGGCTACGCTCAGGTGACCGGCGAAGGTGTGGTTGTGCAAGCGGCAAAAGGGCAGCCGATTACGAAGTCGACGGATGCGGAGCTTTCGCTCAAGCAGCAATGATGGGTCTATTGGAGGTCAGGCCACTAAATGTTATGCCGACCGGGAGCCATGAACTCTCAATGATGCCGGGCGGTGGGCTACTCAACCAGGATGATGTCTCGGTGTTAATCTCGACTTACCGGGAATCTCCGGAACTCATTCCCAGAAAGTGTCTTCCATCTATGGCGAGGGTGAAGCAGAATCTTACGGAAACACACCGGACGATGCAGGTGGTGAATCACGTACGCTCATTGATCGAGAATGGCACGCTCCAACCCGGCGACAAGATTCCACCGGAACGCGAGTTTGCTCGGGACCTGAAGATCAGCCGTGCAAGCCTTCGTACAGGTATCGGCTACCTGGCGGCGATGGGTGTGTTGAAGATCAAGCACGGCGTGGGAACCTTTGTCGCTGATGGTCCGCCGGAGCTTGGCAAGGCATCTCTCAGCTTTATGGGCGCGCTGCACGGATTTCAATCCTGGCAGATGTTTGAAGCCCGGATCATCCTTGAAAGCAACCTAGCCGCGCTGGCCGCGGAACGCGGTAAGGAAGAACATCATGCCGCGCTGGCCGAAGAGGTTGCCGAAATGTTTGCCGCGGTGGGAGCCCCTTCCGATTACCTCATACATGACGTGCTCTTTCATCGCATCCTTGCCCAGGCTTCAGGCAATCCCATTCTCGGCGCGGTCATGGAAACGGTGTCATCATCGATGTACGACAAGCGGCGCAAAACCGTGGAGCGCTCAATTGATCTGCGCGAATCAGCCGAGATGCATCGAGCCATTTACCGCGCCGTTCGCAATCGCAACGCCGCGGAAGCGCGCAGGCTCATGGAGCAACACCTGCGCATGGCTCAGGTCGCGCAGGGAATGGAGCGCCCTGTGGAACGGAAGTCATCCGCAGGCACATTGAGAAACAGCCAGGCACGAATGAAACACGCTGCGGACTGACCACGGAAATTAACGGCAGGAATGGTTAGCGTGGGGAATAGGTGGAGCCTAATCACCCGAAAGTGGCGCGCAGCACCGTATTGTCGACTTTACTTTCATACTTCCGGTTGACTCGTTGGGTGATGGCCGTTTGCCCGAATGGCACCGAAATGGCTATTTCCTCTATATCTTATTGATATAATTAGTTTTACTTATATTTTCTGGATTCCAAGAAGCCGCTATGCTCCCGTTGCTGATGGCGCAGAGGGAATTGCCGGGTCTCTTTAAATCTGCGGAGACCTGCCTTTAAACCGATCCTTACCGCGAGCAACTCTCTTTTTAACTCCTTAATTTTCATAATCCGGCAAAAATTTCTTTACTGGCTATTGACAGGGCACAGCGCCATATACGACACTGGGTCCGCTTCAAAGGGAGGTCAGACCACAGCGCAGAGATAGTTTGGTGAGCCGTTGATGGATCCCTTGTTCGTGAGGCAAATCACAAAGTTAATTACTTGGAGGCAAGTGATGAGACGATTCGCCTTTAGGGCGTTTTCGGAGGCAGGAGGAGTGTCGCGAGGAGCATCGAATTGCTCACGGCGCTCTTTGCGATGGAGATGGTTGGCGCTGTTGGCTATCTCCATCCTGACACCGTTCGTGGCCAAAGCCCAGATCGGCGCAACCGCGACGATTCAGGGAACCGTTACAGATCCTACTGGAGCGGTGATTCCGGGTGCGAGTGTCGCAGTGACAGACGTCGGCACCGGAGCTGTAATCAAGCAAAACACAAACAAAGATGGTTTCTATTCGATTTCTCCGCTCAACGTAGGAAACTACAGCCTCACGGTTACCGCCAGCGGGTTCAAGAAATTAGTTCGCAAGAACATCCACCTGAATGGCATGCAGGTGTTGGGGTTAGACCTGAAGCTGACCATTGGTCAAGCCACGGAAACGGTCACCGTCTCAACAGCGCCGCCGCCGTTGGAGACGCAGAATGCAACGCTGGGCGCAGTGTTGCAGAGCAGTGTCTACCAGGAGCTGCCTCTTGAGATGGGCGCGGCCAACAGTCCCGATCAGCAGCGCGTGACCGACTTCGCGGCTTTGATGCCCGGAGTTTCGTCCAACGAAACGAAAAACAATGAAACCGATGAGCCGATGGTTGTCAACGGCAATGCGCATGCCACGGCGATGTACATTGAAGGCATTCCCTTCTCATTCCCTGGCAGCCCGGGCGATCCGCGTTATATCTGGCCGGCATTCGGAGTGGGGAGTGTAAATCAGTTCCAGTTGAAGACCACAGCCTACTCGGCGGAATACTCGGGCCTGGGCGTGGAGAACTTTACCGTCAAATCGGGCTCGAACCAGATCCACGGGGAGGCCTATGTTATCGACCGCAACACAGCATTCGATGCGTATGGTTTTCTTCCGCCGACCAGCTCCGTTACCGGAGCAATTTACAAGCCGCCCTTGCATATGAACCAGTACGGCATCAGCGCTGGTTTGCCGTTGATCCATAACAAGCTGTTCTTCTTTGGGGCGTTTGATGGTTTCCGCTATTCTACGGTGACTCCGGCGGTCTACAATACGATTCCCACCGCACAAATGTTCAAGGGCGATTTCAGTCAGCTCCTGAGCCTTCCCACTCCGGTTAAGATCTACGATCCGACCACGGAAACCTGCACATCGACCAGTTGTACGCGTCAGCCGTTTCCGGGCAACATCATCCCGCCGGGCGAGATCTCGCCCATCGCGCAGAAGATGGCGCAGTTCTGGCAGGGCATTTCGTATGCCAATTCAGACCTTACCAAGAACTTTCTTGGTTCTTACGCTTACGGTTTGAGCAACTGGGATGGAAACATTCATGTTGACGCAAACCTCAGCAGCAAGCAGACCGTCAGCGTTCTGTTGGCCACAGGCCGCCAGGGACTGGTGGGCCCGTCGGCCCAATCCACTGACGTAGGTCCTTTCCCCTATCGCTACTCGAAGTACTACCGCCCCGTCACCCGTGTGGGCATCTTCGAGGACACGTATATCCTCAGTTCAACTCTGGTGAACCAGTTCAAGTACGGGACGGCGCAATACCATTCGCCGGATTTCAACCCAACTTACCCCATAAACGCGTGGGCGGCGGCGACGTTTGGCATCCAGGGTCTTCCCAACGGCCAGGCCGCGGGTGGATTTCCTGCGGAAAAATTCAGTGGCGCATACGCCCCGGCACAGTGGGGCACACAAAACGGAACCCAGGATAATGCGGACGACTTCAACCTGGTGGACAACCTGCAATGGGTCCGCGGCAAGCATTCGCTTTCTTTTGGTTTTGATATTCAGTGGCTGGACAATAACGTCATATCGGCGATGGGCGGAAGCACCCCGGCCACTCTCCAGTACAGCGGCACCGAGACGGCGAACTTCCTTCAGGGTTCGACGACGATCGATAACACCACCGGCGTGCCCTTTGCCAGCTACATCTTGGGCGCGGCATATCAGCGAAGCGACACGGTATACGCTCCTATAGCGCAGGAACAAGCTGTTCGGAATCGAGATTGGGCATGGTATGTCAATGACGATTACCGAGCGAGTTCAAAGCTGACCGTGAATGCCGGGCTGCGTTGGGACTATATGCCGCCCTTCCACGAGGCGCACCAGGCATGGTCGTTCCTGAATACAACCGCAGTCAATCCGGTAACCGGCACGCCGGGTACGCTGGAGTTTGCAGGCAACGGTGTGGACAGTTGCCATTGCACCACCCCGGTGAAGGGCTACAATGGGCAATTCGGCCCAAGGCTTGGGCTGGCCTATGAGCTAGACAGCAAGACGGTGTTCCGCGCCTCCTACGGGATGTACTACACGATCGGCGGCGGCACGAGCGGTAGCACAGCCTCCAATCTCGGGTTCTCATCGGCGCCGAGCGCGGTGAGTCCGGCCTTCGGGCTGCCTGCGTTCTACCTGAACGGCAACTCGAGCTTCGCGGGCGCCTCCACGGTCCAGGGCTATTCCAATGACCCAACCAGTACAACCTTTGGCGGCACGGGATTTTCTGCTACCCAACCTCCGATCTACAATGCCGCCTACGGCACCTTCTATGCGTCGAACGCCGTGGCGCCTTACAAGCTTTCCACCACGATGACCTATGCCGATCCGTACTATGGCGGCCGGTCTCCCGAATTTGAGGGCTGGTCGTTCGGCTTCCAGCGTCTGTTGACTCCGAATATCACCGCGACTGTGAGCTATGTGGGTAATGAAGCGCACTTCCTCCCGTTCACGTCGGGCGGAGCGCGGGGCATCTACAGCAACGGACTGAACCCCATCTATTTGTCGATGGGAAGCACATTGAACCAGAAGGCGACGTCCACCAACATGCCGAGTGGGCAGGGGCTGCCTTATCCGACCTTCAACAACACGGTGGCGCAGGCACTCACACCGTTCCCGCAGTTCAAGGGGGTTTCGGATGCATGGGGAGACGTAGCCAACTCAAACTACAACGCGCTTCAACTTTCGATCGTTCAGCGCGCTAGCCGCGGCCTCACGTTCATGCTGAACTACACGTATAGCAAGAACATCGATGACGACGGGACCTACCGTTCGGGCTATGCGCTTCCCGCGGGAACAGTAGAAGGAACCAGCCAGTCGTTCGCGCTGGATCGCATTGACCGGTCACTGAGCACCATTGACATGCCTCAGAATCTTGTCTTCACCAGCGTCTACAACCTGCCGTTTGGAAAAGGACACTCCTGGGGAGGAAGCAATCCCATCCTCAACCAGATCGTGAGCGGCTGGACCTTGTCGGATATCTTTACGTACGTTTCCGGCAACCCGCTGGCGATTACCAGTAGCAGTTGCGATACGCCTGGACAGGGAACCTGTATGCCGGCTTACACACCGGGCTTTACCGGGTCGGCGCGTCAGAATGGCGCGTGGGGTCATGGCGCCACCAGAGAAACATTGGCAAAGATCCAATACATCAATCCCAATGCTTTTGCGGCCACGAGCGATCAGAAGGTATTCTCGAATCCGTACCTGATTGGTAACGCCGCCCGTACCGCACCGTATGGCCTGCGCGGTCCCAGCAACTACGACATCGACGGAAGCCTGCGCCGAACCTTCAATCTGTTGCCAAGCGAGCATGTGCAACTAGTGTTTGAAGCCGATGTCTTCAACGCCGTCAACCATGTCTGGTTTGGCAGTACATCAAGCAACGCCAGCGGGTCCATCGGTCAGGAGATTGAGGGAACTCCTGCGGAATCAATCAAGCTCGGCGTGGTGAATGGTCAGGCAAACGAGCCGCGCCAGTGGCAGTTCTCCGGGCACGTCAACTTCTAGGGCTGGGGAAACCCATCCCTTTAACGCGCTTGGCCAGGCAAAGCCGCTCTTCTGAGCGGCAGCCTGGCTGGGCTTCCTTGTTGTCGACGGCGAAGGTTTGCGTCCATCCAACCGGCAGGCGTTAGTCTGCTGAGGTTAAACCCGATTGCGCGGATGAAGCTATCCGTTGTGTTCCCTTATCGAGATTGGCGCACTGCGGCCTGGTGATCGTAGTGCGCTTGAGGGCGAACTCTCCCGCTCCTTGAAGATCAGCCGTCCGGGTTCTCGCACCGTCATCTGCTACTCGGCGGCGATGGACCCAGTCTGTTCCGATGCTGAACAGGGTGGTGTTCTACACGGAGTTGGTCCGCGTGGAGCGCATCTAGAGATTCTTTTCTTTCAGCAGGGGCCGCATCGACGGCATTACTTGAAGACCACTTGCATCTGACCATGCATTCATGCTGGGTGGATTCGGACCCTCACCCCTTCAGGACACTGAAAGGCATTTCATTTCCTTGATCGGAACTGGCATATGACTAAGGAAATCAGGAGAATGTTGTTCGCAATCACGATAGCCCTTGTCTTGTCTGCGGGAGCCGCGATGCTTGCGGCTGCGGTTATCGGAACCAATCCGCCAGCACAATCGCTGACTCGGATGCGCGTTGAACAATTGCCTACTGCGCAGCGCGGTGCGTGGCTTGCCTACCTGGAGCGTTCGCAAAAGCAGCGTGATGCAGACAGGGCCGCATTTCAGGCGGAGTTGAAGCGGGCCAGAAGCCGGACGCCCACCGATCCGCCGCATGGATTCGCGGCGCGGAGCGTGCCGCTTGATCAAGATACCTCATGGTACGCGAGTGAGGACGCACGGCGCATCGCGGATGTGGTGGTGTCGTTCCAAACGCCTGCGGGCGGCTGGGGCAAGAATTTGAATATGAGTGAGGAGCCGCGCCACCCGGGCGAGAGGTACGGCCCCAACAACGTATCGGGATTTCTTGCGCCCGGCGACTTTGACACGCCGCGCGATCCTGACTGGAATTACATTGGCACCATCGACAACGACGCCACAACGACGCAGCTTAACTTTCTTGCCAGGGTGATTGCGGCGGTCGGGGTTCAGCATGCTGGGGCCTATCGCGCGGCCTTTCTGCGCGGAATGAATTACCTCTTCGAGGCGCAGTTTCCGAATGGCGGATGGCCACAGGTGTGGCCGCTCGAAGGCAATTACCATGATGCCATTACCTACAATGACGGCGCCATGACGCACGTGATGGAACTGATGCACAACGTAGCGGAAGGCAATGCGGAATTTGCCTTTGTTCCCGCGAGCGTTCGGACCCGCGCGGCGTCCAGCTTCGCACGCGGCATCCGCTGCATCCTGGCCACACAGATTGTGAGTAACGGAGTGCTTACGGTATGGCCGCAGCAGGATGATCCGCTCACGCTGCAACCGGAGTCGGCCCGCAACTATGAGCTGCCGGCGGAGTGCAGCGGCGAGAGCGTGAGCGTGATGCTGCTGTTGATAAATGATCTGCCGCGTCCAACGGCCGCGGAACAACGCGCCGTGCGCGCCGCCGCGGCATGGTTCAGGAAGACTGCCGTCTATGGCGAGAGATGGGAACGCACGCCTGGCGGGCGCGAGCTGGCCGCCAGCCCTGGCGCGGGTCCCATCTGGTCGCGCTATTACCAGATCGGCACTGACAGGCCGATCTTTGGAGATCGTGACAAGTCGATCCACGACAATGTGAATGAGTTGTCCAGAGAACGGCGGAACGGCTACAACTGGTACGACGTCAGCCCCGAGCGCGCGCTCGACCGCTTCAAGACGTGGAGTGAGGAACATCCGGAGACGAAATGAAGAATCAACGAAGCATTGTCTGGGCCTTGCTGTTGACCGCATGGATGGCCGGTGCTTTTGCAAATGCTCATGCGCAAAGGCACGCTTGGTCGCAGCGCATGGCCGACGCGGCGATAGCACGCTGGCCAAACGGGCGCTTTGCCCCCGCCGGACATCGCTGGGCGTGGAACTACGAGCTGGGAACATTGCTCGAAGGCATGGACGCCGTGTGGTCGAAGACATCCGATCCGCGCTACTTCAACTACATAAGTAGTTCAGTGGATCAGCTTGTGAATGCTGATGGTTCCATTCCGACGTTGAATCCGCAAGAACACGAACTCGACAATATTCTGTTGGGCCGCCAGCTCTTTCTGCTCTACCGCGTCACGCATGAACAGCGATATAAGAAAGCCGCCGCGTTTCTCTATCAGCAGCTTCAGCAGCAGCCGCGCACGCCTTCCGACGGATTCTGGCACAAGCAGCGCTATCCAAACCAGATGTGGCTCGACGGGCTGTACATGGCGGAACCTTTCTATGCTGAATACGCCTCAGAGTTCCAACATCCTGAAGCATTCAGCGACATCACGCGACAGT
>JAJZVZ010000146.1 GCA_021846945.1 Acidobacteriota bacterium
TCGTAGCTGAGCGGAAAGGCCTCGATGTTGACCACCAGCGCAATCACCAGTTGCTTGCAGTCGGGGCGATGATCGCGCGAGTAGCCGCCCTGCATCATGGGATTTGAGCCGGCCTCGGAAATTCAGACAGGGGGATGAGTGGAAGGATTGTTCCGCAGCCAGCCATCAAGATGGCAGAAAAGAGGAGCAACGATGGCACGACGTCCACGCCGGAATCACACAGCGGCTTTCAAAGCGAAGGTGGCTCTGGCCGCCCTCAAGGGAGATAAGACCCTGGCAGAACTCGCCCAGCAGTTCGATGTCCACCCCAACCAGATCACAGACTGGAAGACACGGCTCGCCGAGGGCGCGGCCGGCGTGTTTTGCGAAGACAAGGCCGAGGAGCAGGCCAAAGTCGATGTGACCCGGATGCAGGCCAAGATCGGGGAGCTGGCATTAGCGAATGATTTTTTAGAAAGTGCGCTCGTCAAGGCGGGTTTGCTGAGCGCAAAGCGATGATCGATCCCGAGCACGCATTGTCGATTTCCCGGCAGGCCGAGGAATTGGAGATCAGCCGTTCCACGGTCTACTATCAGCCGCGTCCGGTCTCCGACGCCGATCTGTTTCTGATGCGGCGCATCGACGAACTGCACATGAACTATCCGTTCGCCGGCAGCCGCATGTTGCGCGACATGCTCAGCCTGCAAGGTCTTGAGGTGGGCCGCCGTCACGTGCGCAGCTTGATGCGGCGCATGGGGATCGAGACGCTCTATCGCAAGCCGAACACATCGAAAGCCACTCCAGGACACAAGATTTATCCCTACCTGCTGCGCGGCCTTGCCATCACTCGGCCCAATCAAGTCTGGTCAACCGATATCACGTATATCCCGATGGCGCGCGGCTTCGTCTATCTGGCCGCGGTGGTCGACTGGTTCAGCCGCTGCGTGCTGGCGTGGCGGCTGAGCGTCACCATGGACACATCGTTCTGCATCGAGGCGCTCGATCAGGCCATCGAGAAGCACGGCCGGAGATCTTCAACACCGATCAGGGATCGCAGTTCACGAGCGAAGCCTTTACCGGGCGGCTAAAAGAAGAAGGGATTCAAATCAGCATGGATGGCAAGGGCCGCTGGGCCGACAATGTCTTTGTAGAGCGGCTGTGGCGCTCGCTCAAATACGAGCATGTCTATCTGCACGCCTATGAGTCCGGCGCCGAAGCGCGGACCAAGATCGGCCGCTACTTCGCGTTCTATAACACGCAACGACCGCATTCCAGCCTGGGGGCCGCAACGCCCGACCAGGTATACTTCCACCGTCCGCCCGAGATGCTGGCGGCATAACGCGCACTTGGCCGGCCGTGGAAATGCCGATCTGTGGAAAGCGCGGAAAACGATACAGCCGTTTCCCGCCCTTCCCACAGACCTTGAAAATCGATGAAACCGATTTTCACATTTCCACCGCTTCGATTACGACGAACTGAATAATCTTTCCACTTAAAACCCGAAAAACCTGTCCGAACTAACGGGACCATCGCAGAGCCTATAAGATCCAGTACCTTGGTGGCAAATACCCAGGGAAGTTTGGTGAGAGTTGCATGCCATTCGGCCTTGGAATCAGCTTGCCGTTGCGTACCCATAGATTTCCGCGCTCTTCCAGATGCGCTACCATCCTCGCACGCCACGTGCGCAATTCGCTCTCATATTCCGGCAGTCCGGCCAGATCGCGCAGTTCATGGGGATCTGTTTCCAGATGGAACAACTGCTCTTCTCCATCCATAGCCATATACAAGTACTTCCACCGCCCATCCGTAAGGCCGTTCCAATGATTCGCCGGGCTGTAGCAAATATCGTGTTCGAGATCAATATATGGACGCCAGCCCTCTCCTTTCGTCCTGACGAGTTGAAGCAAACTTCGGCCTTCGATGCTTTCAGGAATAGACGCGCCGGCAGCATCGAGAAAAGTCGGCAGCACATCCCGTATTTCAACAGGGTTGGTGAACACTTGACCTCCCGCCCCAAGACCCATTCCGGACGGTGGGCGCATCAGCATGGGAATATGCGCCGACTGCTCGTAACCGTATGATTTGCGCCAGAGGTTCTGATCACCAAGCATATCGCCATGATCGGAGATAAACAGGATCAGTGTTTCATCTAGTAATTTCCGTTGTTCCAGAGTTTCGAGAATGCGGCCAATCTGCTCGTCAACAAAAGTTACCGATCCGTAATATGCCTGGCGCGAGGTTCGGACTTCTTCGGCAGGCAGCTTTCCGTGCCAGAGATCATTTGAACTGCTGCTTCTGGGCGCATAGCGGCTAGCCCAATCTCCTATATTCGGTTCAGGTAACGCCGCATCCTGATACATCTTGAAGCACCGATCCGGCGGATCGTACGGACTGTGTGGCCGTATAAAAGAAACCTTCAGAAAAAACGGCTCAGGCCGGTCATAAGCACGCAGAAAGCGAACGGCAGTCTCTCCAGTCCAGTGGGTAGCGTGCAGTGTTTCATCCGCATAGGCAAAGGGTCTTCCGCGATGATCGTTCCAACTTAATCCAGTCAGATGAGGATCCTTATCCGGCTTCTGCGACCAGAACCATGCCTCATAATCTCCTCTCTCTTCCCAGGATGATTCAGCGCCCGGCTCTTCCTTATGGAACCAATAGCTACAATGTTCATCCTGAATAAGATGATGGTACCCATGCGGATTTCTAATTGGGTAGTAATGATTCTTGCCGATTGAGGTGGTATAGTAACCCGCTTGGGCTAAAGATCGAGCTTTTTCCACTCGATAGGGGCGAGTGGCCATTGCGGTCATACCAAGCATGCCATGACTCCATGGTCCCAGCCCCGTCAGAAGTGCGCTTCTGGCGGGCGTACAGGTTGGGGTTGTGGAATAGGCGTTCTTGAAGCAGATTCCTTCCTTGCCCAAACGGTCAAGATGGGGCGTATGGATCACCTGATTTCCATAAATACCAGCACAGTCCATCCTGAATTGATCGGCCATCAATAGCAGGATGTTAGGGCGGTCACGTTTGGTGATTCTGCCGGTCGCCGGAGCCGTATTCGGCTTCGTTGTTTCCCCAGCCTGAGCCCGACTCGTTACCCCGCTTGACAGCAAAGTCGCGCCAGTAAGTGCGATAAAACTGCGCCTGTCCATATTTTGTTCACCTCGATCGCGTCAGATCTATGAAAATTGTGCCGCTCGGTCTGCCGGCCAGGAGACCATCAACAAGGCAGGTTTCCTGGCCGGTGCCGATTATCTGTGAAGTCGCGTCTAGAAGGTCAGCCTGCCAGAAAGCTGAATAACTCGCGGCGCGCCAGCAGACTGTATCTTTCCGAATGTATTTCTATTCGTAAAAACCGACCCTGGAGTGTTGAAATTCACGTAATTAGGCAAGTTGAAGAACTCAGCCTTAAGTGCAAGATTAAGTGTCTCCGTAATAGGAAAACTCTTGAGGAGGCCTGCGTCTGTATCCCAATATCCGGGTCCTACCATGCTATTTCTTCCCGAATCCCCAAACGTGCCCAGTGCATTTTCCTGGAAGGCTGAAGTATTGAAATATTCAGCCAGCTTGCTCGCGCCCGCGGGTCTGGAGACTGGGACTCCATAAACCCGATCAGCCAGATCATTCGTTCCGGAATTGGTGGTCGGCCCGCTGAGAGAGTTGTCAATCCCACTACGAACACTGAAATATGGTCCGCTCCGTATAACGGTGATCATGGAAGCCTCCCAACCGTTAAGCAACTTGCTGGAGAACCCGTGAAACCAAGGCATATTTGGAAAGTCATAGACTACGGATATGTTGGCCGTCTGCCCGACATTAAAATCGCACCGCGCGTAATCGGCATTTACGTTGAACTTGTTTATGACGGACACGGCACCTATTGTTTGAGAGTCATTGTCCATGCACTTTGACCAAGTATAGTTACTTATGAGGGTAAGACCTTTTTCAGCGCGTGCATTGAATGAAATCTGAAGGCCATTATAGTTGCTGAATTGGAAGTCGCTTACAGATTGTATGGAGGCCAATCCCGCATACAGCCTTCTTGAGTTGACATTCGCTTCGGTTGACTTGCCTGGAATATAGACTGCAGGATTTGCTTCCGTCGAATCCATCCCCTTGACCATATGATTGCCTATATAGGCTACGGTTGCTCCCAAGCTACTCGTTAATTGCCTCTCTAAAGTAAGATTCCATTCCTGCACATAACTTGTACTTGCATGGGGGATCAAGGCAGAGGTGGTAACCGGCAAATGAAATACATAAGAGTGTAGGCCTGCAGGCGTTACGGGAGTCCATGGAAATGGTGAACCTCCAGGCTCATTACCATAAGGGTTCTCGAAACTCAAGGGATCGTCGACGATCGTAGCCAGACTCCTGAATGCGGCAGTATTTCCAGTGAAGCGCTGCAAATTGAGGGGCATTGGACGATAGAAGATGCCGTATGCGCCGCGTACAACGCTGTGTGCGTCGCCTTTTATATTCCAGGCGAAGCCTACACGCGGAGCGAAATTGCCCATGTTTCTATTAAAGATTGCATGTGGCAATCCATTGTCACCAGAGAACAAAAGACCTAGCGGTGCACCCGGAGCAACCGTTGACTGTACGCCGGGTTCAAATCCGACCTGCGGGGCCAGCCTGTCTACGGCTGGCAACCACGGAGCGTATCTCAATCCCAAATTCAGGGTCAAATCTGGGCGTATCCTCCAGTCATCTTGAATCCACGGTTGTATCTCAGTCTCATACATGTTTTGTGGCTCGGTCCCGTGTTGAGTAAATGTAACGGGCAGGCCAAGAAGGGCATCCGCAATAGAATTGCCGGACCCAGGATAGGCGGTTGAACTGGTTCTACTGCCGTCAAATATCCAACTCCCCTCCTGGAAGGATCTATCGTAGGCGTATTCATCGTAACGAATTGCGTCAACGCCCGTCTGCAGCATGTGCTTTCCGTGCTCCCAGGTGAGGTGCACCCTGTATTCGAAGGTCAGTGGTATAACGGTAATTGGCGTGCCGCTGACAAAACCAGCGTAGCCACTGATCGAGATGTTTAGCTGCTGCGCCGCCACCGGATTCAGAGTCGCCACCGGAACGTTTACGCCCGGTAGGCCCTGCGGGACAAACGGTAGACCTGCGGCCTGACGCTGTCGGCCCACATTGGTAAATCCAAAGCCTGCAACCAGCAACAGGTTCGGGCTGAAGATGTGGGTATCACTGATCAATGCATTCCTGTTCAGGAACTTATCGAATCCATAAGGATTAGGCAGGGCAGTAGTCTGCTCCTGGAAGGTATAGTCATCATAAAAATATCGAGCTACTAAATGATCTTTACTCGAGAGCTGGTAATCAACCCGCCCTAGCCCCTGCGTGTCATCCGAATTGCTCCTAGGCAACGAATTGTAGGTTCCATTTGGCTGGTTGGCCGCGGGGTAGAATCCTAATACCTTGACCATGTCCTGATTGAAGCGCGACGATGGGATCTTATTGTTGGGGAAGGGTTGGTCGGTGGTAGGATCGATGATCTTGTTTGGAAGCGATGAAAAATCGCCCGCGAGGAAGGCCGCCGAAGGTACATTTGCAACCGCAGGGTTGGCACCTCCTGCAGTGCGAGTATCTTGAAACGAACCAAAGTAAAACGCCTTTTCCTTAATGAAAGGTCCACCTAGGGAGCCGCCAAACTGATTTCGCTTGAAAGGCGTTGGTGCCTTAGAAAAGTAGTTTTTCGCATCGAAGTCACTATTTCGAACATACTCGAAGAGTGAACCACTAATGCGATTGGTCCCTGACTTAGTGGTGAATTCAACGTTGGCGCCCGAACCTATTTCGGCTGCGCTAAAGTTTGAAGTTTGTACCGTGAACTCCTGCAATGCATCAGGACTTGGCAGAACCGGCGCCGTTCCGAAGTGCGGATCAATATAGCTGACCCCGTCTAACAAGTAACCGTTATCCGTGCCTCGGTTTCCGTTGACAGCCACTCCCTGATTTGCCGATTGCCAGTTTACTCCTCCGGTTGCGATCGCGCCCGGAGCAAGCAAAACGAGTTGCAGAGGATTGCGGCCATTCAGCGGTAGATTCTCCATGCTCTTTCCTACAAGAGTGGTTTGGAGTTCCGATGATGTTGGCTGTATTTCTTGGGCGCTTGCGGTAACCGTCACTGATTGGTTTACCTGTCCAATCGCCAACCGGATGGGAAGATCAACGCTCTGTCCCGTACTCAGAGCGATGTTCTGCTGGTTCGAGGTAGAGAAGCCTGCGTGCGAAACTGTTAGATCATAGACCCCAATCGGCAAATCAGGAAAGCGAAAGATTCCCTCGCTATTTGTAACTGCATTGTAGGATAGCCCCGTACGTGCGTTCGTGCACAGTACCTTTGCCCCACTTACAATTGCTCCTGACGAATCGGTAACAGTTCCAGATAGAGTCGCGGTTGACTGAGCGATGACTTGGTGAGGCATGAGGACACAAAGTGCAATCAACACCGCACTCACCGTCAATCTGGTCGTGATCTTTTCGAATCGAATCATTGGACCTCCTATTTCGAAGTGAAGTACATTGAAGCCGGTTTGGTTCTCCGCGGTACGATACGTTCCTAGCGTCAGACAGGGGAATTCATAATCTCTAGTGCGATCAGTGACGACGCGCCTAGCCAGACGTTGGCGGTTACTTGGAAAATGACAACCCGAGTTCCGGGGACAAGAGTGATTCATGGACGAGTGGTCGCGCCAGAGTTTAGCCACCTAAATCTGGGCGAATTCGATAAGGTTAGTGGGCACAAGGAGCAGCGTCAGCACAAGCGCTCTCTGAACCCAATCTGTCCTCTTTTCTCTCCGGGTTGCTCGCTGAATGACCTCTTGCCTGTACCGAAAAGTGGGGTAAACAAAAACAAGTAAAACTGTTGGAGAAGAGTCTTGTATAGAATGAAAAGAAATGTCAATGAAAAAATGAAAAAAGAAATGTACGCTTTGATCACTTCCAGGAGATAGGTAAATCAATTAGTTGGTTATATATCTGATTTCACATACCTTATCTCGCTCCTTCGAGCTTGATCCGTTCCCGTTAATGGCAGACGGATTCCAATCTTATCCCGGATCACTGCTGTCGGGTAAAACTCACCCTCTGACCGCGCAACCATTTTCAGAGCAAGTGGATAGAAGCGATTTGGCTTGCCGCGATTCGAATTTGGCCGCTCGCATTCCTGCCGGAGAGCATGGAGGGACGAACGGAGACAAGTTCATCTTCTCGCAGTTGATCGGCTTTCTTCCCGACCGCGATTTCCGCCGTTGCGTGGCCCGCTATCAAGGCGACCGCTACATCAAGGAGCTTTCCTGCTGGGAACAGTTTCTTTGCCATGACCTTTGCCCAACTGCCTTACGGCGAAAGTCTGCGCGACATCGAGGCATGCCTGGGTGCGATTGGCCCCAAGCTTTATCACATGGGTTTCGGCTCGGCTGTGGCCCGCTCCACACTGGCCGACGCGAATGAAGTCCGCGATTGGCACATCTTTGCCGACTTTGCGCAGGCATTGATCCGCACCGCGATCAAGCTCTACGCCGACGACGCGACTGGTATCGCGGATGTGCGCGAACTGTACGCGCTGGATTCAACCACCATCGATCTTTGCCTGTCACTGTTTCCCTGGGCGCGGTTTCGCAAGCACAAGGCCGCCGTCAAAATGCACACGCTGCTCGATCTGCACGGCTGAATCCCCACATTCATACGCATCACAGACGGCAGGGTTCACGACGTCAACATCCTCGACGAGCTGACGCTCGAGGCCGGCGCGTTTTACATGATGGATCGCGGCTATATCGACTTCGAACGAACATGATGCAGGGCGGCTACTCGCGCGATCATCGCCCCGACTGCAAGCAACTGGTGATTGCGCTGGTGGTCAACATCGAGGCCTTTCCGCTCAGCTACGAGACCTTCAGGGTCGCGGTAGGGGCGAGCCGTGAGGCTCGTCCCTACCGCGACCAGCCGAAGAATATGGAAGCTGCAACAGCAGATGCTTGTTTCTGAAGGTATAGATTTCGGAACAGCCGGATTGGGGAGATCCGGCCGTTGATTCTGTTGGGCTTACGAGGCCGGTTTTTCCACCCCTTTTGGAACGGGCAGGAGATAGTCGCTGAGGGCGCGCAGCGCACGCCGTTGCTGCTTCAGAAGGCGGTAGGCCGCCTGGGAGTTGGCGGCGCTCCGGTTGACCGTGTCGCGGATATTTCCAAGCATGGCAGTTGATTGGCGGCGCCGACGGTTGACGTAGAGCAGGACGGCGGCGATGCCGAGCAGTGCGGCGGGATAGATCAGAACAGCAGCCGGGCGTTGCTTCATGCAAGGTGCTCCTGTGGTTGGGCAGCGTGCGCGTGGAGCACGCGGTGGATGGTGGTCCGGGAGGCACGGTAAGCATGGGCTAACTGGCCGAGGCTCTGCCCACGCCGACGGTCGCGCAGAATAGCGGCGCGGTCCAGATCCAGGGGGCGTCGGCCGAGGCGCTGGCCTTCCAGGCGGGCGCGCCGCATGCCGGCGCGGACCCTCTCGACGATCAGGTTGCGCTCCAGTTCAGCGACTGCCGCAACGATGGTAACGATGGCCCGGCCCAGTGGCCCGCCCGTGTCGAGTTCTTCCCGGAACGAAGCGTACTGGACGCCCAAGCGGGTTAGTTCGTCCAATAACTCCAGGAAGTGCCGAGTCGAACGGGCAACGCGGTCCCCGGCCCACACCAGCACGATGTCGAAGCGGCCGCGGCGGGCGTCGCACATCATCTCTTCGAGCCCGGGGCGCCTGGCTTTGGTGCTGGACACTTTATCGGTATATTCGTGGACGATCTCGAAGCCCCTCTGAGCAGCCATCTGCCTGAGGTCGAGGATCTGTGTCTCCGGGTGCTGATCAACGGTGCTGACCCGGGTATAAATCGCGGCGCGTTTCATAATGGGGTCAGGATAACACATATCTGAGATATGTATATCGAAAACGAAACCCTTTCCCAGCCGGATCAACTTCTGTAAGGGCGATCCTTACATCAAGGTCGACCAGGGCTATGCCCGCCTGCCCGGCCCCGGCTACGCCGCCCTCCATCCCGATCTCAAGGGCGTCAACCCCGAAGAATACCCCGACATCGCCCGGCTGCGCATCCTGGCCGATGTCGCTCCCTACTTGCGCGAGTACCAGAAGTACGCCGCCCGCGTCCGCGCCGCGGCCAAGCATAACCCGGATCTCGAAGCTGAGTACGACCGCATCGCCGAACAGGTCCGTCAGACCAAGGAATCCACTCTCCAGGTCGCCAGGCATCACTTCAACGCGCCCGTCGAGACCCTGGAAGGGACTGTCACGCATGCCGGCGCCGAGGGCGTGACCCTCAAGGAGTACCCGGGCCGGGTCTTCCACTTCAGCTCGGTGAGCAGTTCCATGGCCGATCTGGTGGCGGAGGAGCGATACGACCCGATAAGACCTGGTCCCTTCCCGCCGGCCCATAATATTTTCCCCGCGCGCGGGAGGGGACGGCGCCGAAACCCTGCGCCGGGATCCCTTAGCATGCCACCTCTCTTTTTCCAAACCCGGCCGGCAGACAGGACCGCTGCCGCCCAAGGAAAGCTCCCCGTGCGACTTCCGCGAGGGACGATTTTGGCAATCCGGCCGGGTTGTGCTTGTCTATCGACAGGGGGGCGATCCCTGTTCACTGCTGCCGGTTGGGAAGGAGGATCCTGGGAAGAAAGAGAACAACAAGGTGGGAAAGGTAAAGCCGGATCGGGGTCGGCCGGGGTGATTTTCTTCCCTCCTCTCATGCTTCTTGGGCGCGGCGGCCGCCGGCACAGACCCGCATCAGCCCGGTGGCCTCCTGGACGGCAGGAGGGCTCGCCGGAGGGGTCATTTTGAGCCCGAAACCGGGCTCAAAAAAGACAAAATCAAGCCCTCAACTTCGTGACTGAGATTTGAACAAAAAAGGGCAGGGATATCGATATCCCAACGAAACCACTGGAGGTTATGGAACACTTTCGCTATGTAAAACCCCGTACTAGTATATGCGATTTCCCGTTTCATGCCGATTTTTTGAGATCGCCGGGACTGAATTCCGTCAGGTTACCTATTGGAACCATCCGATCTCGCGCCAGCCCGCGAACGGGACCCGATTCCACTCTCAAGGGCGCCGGCTCGTCCCCGATCAGTTCCCAGTGTGGGCTGATCTTCTTGACCTGCGTCAGCCAGCCCAGGGGAAACTCCACCACCTCGTCCCGCGCCAGAGCCTGCTTCATCTCGTCCAGGATGAAGTTCAGAATCCGCTGCGCCCAGCCGCTTGCCTACTGAACCCTGAGTCAGTCCTGCAATTGCAGAACAATCAGTAATAACAACCATCCACAGCGGTTCCGTGTACCACATATGTGCCGTGCTCTTCATCTCAGGAGGCGAAAGACTGGCCAGATGATTAATCGGGATCGATCACAAGGCCAGTCGGTACTTATGCCAATCGCGGTCCGGAAACCGAGAGACGCCGATACCGGCCAGTTAATGCATGTGCCTGCATGAGACACGGCATAGATGTTGCTAGATGATTGTCATAAGACGATGTTTCAATCCACGCTCCCCGTGTGGGGCGCGACCCCACATCGCCATCTATTGGGCAGACGCGGTGTTTCAATCCACGCGCCCCGTGTGGGGCGCGACCACGCAGGCGGCGGCGGATAAGCGGGCGCGTGCGTTTCAATCCACGCGCCCCGTGTGGGGCGCGACGATCACGTCCGCGCCGCTGCCCTGAATCAGGTAAGTTTCAATCCACGCGCCCCGTGTGGGGCGCGACGTCCAAGGCGAAGGACGCGTCGATCACGTCAGATGTTTCAATCCACGCGCCCCGCGTGGGGCGCGACGGCAAGCCTGGGCGAAGCGGAGAAGTTTTCAAAGTTTCAATCCACGCGCCCCGCGTGGGGCGCGACGCCTATGGGGTGATTTTAGTCGTCTTCTCGACGCTGTTTCAATCCACGCGCCCCGCGTGGGGCGCGACAATATCACGGCCCAGATCACCTACGGGCTGCGCACGTTTCAATCCACGCGCCCCGCGTGGGGCGCGACGCTGGTGAACCGGACCTGACGATGCAGTTCACCGTGTTTCAATCCACGCGCCCCGCGTGGGGCGCGACCGGAGATGTCGGCAATTGTCGGCAAGCAGTCAGGTTTCAATCCACGCGCCCCGCGTGGGGCGCGACAACAGTAATCTGCTGGCGCTTGTCTCCGAAATTGGTTTCAATCCACGCGCCCCGCGTGGGGCGCGACCGCCATCCCGTAGAAACATCCGCTCGCCTTTGCGGAGTTTCAATCCACGCGCCCCGCGTGGGGCGCGACGGCGGCGAGGGCGGTGGTGCGGGTGGCTTCGAGCGTTTCAATCCACGCGCCCCGCGTGGGGCGCGACCACAGGTAAGTTCACGGCCAGCACAATGGCTGCAGGTTTCAATCCACGCGCCCCGCGTGGGGCGCGACCGAGCGTCTTTGCCGCACCGAATTCCGACGACACGTTTCAATCCACGCGCCCCGCGTGGGGCGCGACGCGCCTGGAAACGAAGATGGATTTT
>JAJZVZ010000147.1 GCA_021846945.1 Acidobacteriota bacterium
TCGCCGGATCGCAGCTTGGCGATCAGGTTTCCGCGCATTTCGTCCTTGACGGTTCGAGTTTTCAGATATGCCTGGGAGAACTGAGTACTGCTGCGCAGTTCCCCCAGGGTTTGGGGAAGAGGGTGAGCTGCAGCCATCGAGTGACTCCTCTGTAGCCGGCTTCCGCTGCAAGCCGGTCATGTTTGATAGATGCACAGCGAGCGCAATCGGTATAGACGGCATTGCTTTCGTCATTTGTACGATTGCAACGTCTCCATGCTTGCAAGGCGGGTTATCCGGCGAGGAAGCACAATACACCACAATTGCGTGGGCTTGACGCCCGTAGGGAAAAACGCCGTAGCTGCGGCGGTTCCGGACATACCACCCTTCCAGGCAGTATGCGCTCATTTTTCCGCATTGGCAAAGCGATAAATCGGGCAGTCGCCCAACGCAACAGGCTCGAAGCAGATACGTGGCTGCTCAATGCGCATCAGTGGAGCGGCCGCCCTCAAACTCCACGACGTGGATACATGCTTCCTGGCCGGACCACTTGACCGGCGCCACTGAGCCGATCACCGCGGGCTTGCCTCGCGCGATGCTACATTGGTTTCGTTGGTATTTTTCGCCGCGGAGTCCGTCGGTTTGCCCGGAAATCGTCTGCTGCTTGCTGTCTTTCTTGCCGTTCCCATCGCCCTCCGAGCTGCCCCGCGCACGCAGGCTGTGCCCGTGCCTGCGGAGATGCGCTCCAGCGACTATACCGTTACCGTAAACGGCAAGCCGGTGGATGTGACCTGGGCCGCCGCCAGCTATGACTTTGTCAGCTTCGATATGACCCGTCCGGTCACCGTGGAGATCACTGCCGCCGCGCCGGGTTTTTGGGACCGCGGCGTCGATATTCAGCCCTGGCGGCTGGGTCTGCGCCCGACGCGCACGGGCCAGACGATCCGCTTTAAACTTGATGCGCCGGCCAAGCTTTCCATCTCGCGGCCCGGGGATTTTCTCAACCGCGCGCACATGCTTTTCGTCTTTGCAGGCGTGCCGCCTCCGCCGCCGCCCACGGGCGCGAACGTTCACATTGTGCCGCCGGGTATCCATCACGGCAGCCTGAACCCGAAAAGCGGCGACATTTACTATCTGGCTCCCGGCGCGTACATCTTCGGCAGTCTGAACCTGTGGAATGTGAAGGACGTGAAAGTGCTGGGCCGCGGCACCATCGTTTATGAAGGCCCTCAGGATCCGAACGCCGATGAGGGCTGGATGCAAAAGCCCGATTGGCACTGCGTGGGCGCGCTGAATGCTCACAACGTCGAGATTGACGGCCTCACCTGCATCGTGCGCGCGCGCACCTGGTCCATCCAGATGAAAGATTCCACCGGCTTTGTGTACGACGATCTGCGTGTGGTCGGCGGTAACCCAGGCAATGCCAACCAGGACGGCATGGACTGGCTGGGCGGAGGCGATACCGTGGTGCGCAACGCCTTTATCCGGTCCTCTGACGATGTCTTTGCCATGCAGGGCAACTGGGACGGCTATACCGAGGCGGATATGCTGCGTCCCGGCCACGACGTCAACAACATACTCATTGAAGACAGCGAGCTCTCGACGAGCATCTCGAATATTGTGCGCGCCGGTTGGCCGCAAAAGATCTTCAATTCAAGCAACTTCACCTTGCGCGACTCCGACATTCTGCATGGCGGCATCGGCGCCTGCGGCCAGACCTTCGGCCTCTTCGGCTTCTGGGGCGCCAACGGCGCGCGCGGCGAGCACACCGGCTATACCTTTCAGAACCTGCTCCTCGACGATTGGTATTCGCTGATGCAGATGGACCAGCGACAGCCCGTCCTGCACGGCTTTACCTTCCGCAATATCTGGGCCCTGGACCAACCGCCGCTGGCCACCTCCACAATCACCGGCGATGTGAAGGACGTGACCATCGAGAACCTGAAGTACGGCCAGACCCCCGTGAAGACCGACGCGGAAGTGCCGCTGTTCATCTCTGGTGGAGCGCCTCCCGCGCAGTTCGTAGCCCCTCATGACCCGGTTGCGGCATTCACGGTAAGCCCGCCGGTCTTTGCGCCCGGCCAGCGAGTCGTATTCACCGCGCAGCGCTCACCCAACGCGCACTACGAATGGCTCTTCGGCGATGGAACCCACGCTCATGGCCGCAGCGTGCATCATCGCTTTCCTGATGCGGTGGGCACCGAGCTCGACGGAGCCGCGAACGGCGCCGGACGCTTCAGAGTTCTGCTTCATGTCGCCGATGATGCCGGAAACGAGGATTGGGCCGCGCAGAATCTGGTAGCGGTGGCCCGTTGGCACAGAGCCGTGGAGTCGGCTGCTCCCCTGGTGCCCGGGTTGACCTGGAAGATTTATCCGGGCACGTGGACCGAGCTGCCGGACCTGCGTACGGAGCCCTGGGTGTTTTCCGGCGAGTCGCGCAGCCTGTATTCCGAGCCCCAGGGCTTTACCCGCTATGCCACCGCGTGGGACGGCCTGCTGGATATTCCTGCCGACGGCGGCTACACGTTTTACCTGCTCTCCCGTGATGGCGCGCGGCTCGTCATTGACGGCGTGGAGGTGGCTAAAACCGGTCCTCCGTTCGCGCAGGTCTGCGGATCCCCGGGCAACGCAACCCGCTTCGACGTGGGCTCAATTGGACTGCGCGCCGGTAAGCATACACTCCATCTGGAGGGTCTGCACTCTGCCAGTGAAGGCGAGCCGCGACTTTTATGGGAAGGGCCGGGGCTCCCGCTGACAGACGTGCCGCCGGCTGCCTACAGCCACTTCAGGCGGGACGAATTGATCAGATAGGCAGGGAGCGGATTCCCGCTTTCTGTCACTTCGGCAGTTGCGTTACATCCCAGCCGCCGCCCAGGGAGCGTACCAATCCAACGCTGGCGACGAACTGCCGCGTCTGCAGATTGATCTGGGTGACCTGGTTCTGAAGCAGGATTGCCTCGGCCGTGAGCACCTCAAGATAGCTGGTGACTCCGCCTTTGTAGCGCTGGTTTGAGATATCGAAGGAGTACTGGGCAGCCGAAACGGCCTGCTGCTCGACGCCCGACTCCTGCTCCAGGATTCTGAGGCTCGAGAGCTGGTCCTCGACGTCCTGAAAGGCGAACAGCACAGTATTCCGGTAGGCGGCCACCTGGGCCTCATAGGCGTGACGCGCCTGGTCAGTGAGCGCGTGGCGCTGGCCGGCGTCGAAGAGCAATTCGGCGGCTTGCCCGCCCAGGCTCCAGAACGAACTCGGTCCCTGAATCCAAGTGCCCGGATGCGCGCTTTCAAAGCCGCCCGCGACGCCCAATCCGACGGTGGGATAGAAGGCGCTGACGGCAATGCCGATCTGCGCATTGGCTGCATCGGTGAGCCGCTCGGCGCTGGCAATATCGGGCCGGCGCTCCAGCAGTTGCGAAGGCACGCCCAGCGGAACCTTGGGCAGCGGCAGGTCGAGCGGCGAAAACGGGATGCTGAAGCTGCTCAGGTCGTAATTGGCGATGGTGCCGATAGCGTGTTCGAACTGCGTGCGCGCCACGCCGACGTCCACCAGTTGCGCGCGCACGGATTCCAGTTGTGTCCGGGCCTGGGCCACGTCCGCTTCGTTCGCGACTCCGCCGGCAAGGCGGCGCTCGGTCAGGCCGAGTTGGCCCTCGAGATCCTTGACCGTGGCGGTCAGAAGCTTGGTCTGCGCATCCAGCCCGCGCAGTTGAAAATAATCGCTGGCCATTTCGGCGTGCAGACTCAGGTCGATATTGGCCGTGTCGGCCGCGCTGGCCTGTGCGGTTGCGCGCGCCGCCTCGACGGTGCGCCGGATGCGGCCCCAGAAGTCAGGTTCCCAGGTTGCCTGACCACCGATCTGATAGTCGGTGTAATTGGTATTGCCCCCGAAAGGAGAGGCCAGCGGCCGGTTCGACGATAGCTGCTGGTGGCTGATAGAAGGACCGGCTGAGAGCATGGGGAAGAGATTGGCGCGGACCGCGCTCACTTCATCGCGCGCGGCAAGATACGTCTCCAGGGCCTGGCGCAGTTGATAGTTGTTGGTGGCGATGCGGTCTTCCAGGCGGTCCAGTTGCGGATCGCCGTAGATCTCCCACCATTTGCCGCGCAGCATCCCGTCGGAGGGATTGGCCGTCTGCCAGCCGCCGCCCACCGGATTCGGCGGGGGAACCACGACCGATGATGCTCCGGTTCCTTTGTAAACCGGTGGGGTACGGTAGCTGGGGCGATTGTAGTTCGGCCCGACCGGCTTACAGCCCGCCAGCAGGCAGACGATTGGAAGGAGGGTCCATGCACCGCGCCGGACAATCCACGCGCCAGAACCGGGCGGAAACATCCGCATCTCTAATTGCCCCTTCCTTGGGTGCTGTTGGTGTTGACCACCGCGACCTTTTCGCCCTCGATGAGTGAGTCGGGCGGGTCCTGGATGACAAGATCACCGGCTTTGAGACCGCTCACAACCTGCACGTTTACGCCATCGTCCTCACCAATGATGATGGGGACCAGGTGGGCGATGTTGCCATGAACGACCGTGGCCAGTTGCAGGCCCTCTTTGCGGAAGATCAGCGCCGGCGTAGGCACGATGAATGTCGCACCGGCAGACGGCGTTCTGAAGTGAACCTGGGCGAGCGCTCCAGGCATCAGCTTGCCGTCGCGATTATCCACGTCGACCTCGACCAGAAGCGTGCGGCTGACTGGATCAATCGCGCTTGCGGTGCGCACCAGGGTCCCATAGAAGGTTTTCCCGGGATATTCAGGAAAGGTCAGCGGAATCTTCATGCCGCGCTTGACGGTCTCCGAGTAGAGTTGCGGCACGTTGGTGTAAACGCGCAGAGTCTGCAGCGCCTGCATATGGAAGAGTTCCGCGCTCGTGCCTTGATTGATTAACTGGCCGGTGTCCACATTGCGGGCTGTCACTACACCGTCGAACGGCGCGTAGATCTTTTCGAATGACTGCAGCGCAAGCAGCCTTTGCAGGTTGGCCTGCGCGGAACGGACGGCCGCGTCGGTGGCGGCAGCCTGGCTGACAAACGTATCAACGTCCTGCTGCGAAACGGCGTTGGTTTTCACCAGGTTGCTGTAGCGCTTGGACTGGATGCTGGCGATCTGGGCATTCGCCTCGGCAGTTCCCAGGTCGGCCCGGGCCTGGGACACCTGCTTGTCCAGTTCGGGCGTGTCAATCACGGCCAGCAGCGCGCCCTTCTTCACCCTGGCGCCGATATCGTAGTACCAGCGCACCAGATAGCCGTCGGTGCGCGCGTAGATGGGCGAGTCGGTATAGGCAGTCACATTGCCCGGCAGAACGAAATTGTCGGTTGGCGAGCCGGGTTCGGGAGGCGCGACGCTCACGGTGGGAGGCGCCAGCACGTCGGTCTGCCTGGCCAGCGAAGTGTCGGCGTGGACTCGTTGCAGAATGCCGGCCCCGGCCAGCAGGGCAGCCACGGCCAGTACGCCGATTCCCGCCAGAAGCGCCTTGCGCGGCGAGATGGCAGTTGGTTCGGGCGCGTGATCGTGGCTGTCGGCCGGATGCGGATTGTCAGGTCTGTCGATCATGAGGAATTACTCCGATATTTCCCCGAATTCATCCAAAGCCGCAGCGCTCGCGACGCCACGGGCAGCCTTGCGGCGTTCGAGCCGGCCGTGAATGAAAGAGAAGAAGGCGGGCACGAAGAACAGCGTGGCCACCGTGGCGAGCGTCAGTCCGCCAATCACCGCGCGTCCCAGGGGCGCATTCTGTTCGCCGCCCTCGCCCATGCCCAGCGCCATGGGCACCATGCCGATGATCATGGCCAGCGCGGTCATGATCACCGGCCGCAGGCGCACGAACCCGGCGTTCAGTGCTGCTTTGCGCGCGTCGCCTACCAGAACTTCCATCTGTTCGCGGGCAAAGCTCACAACCAGAATGGAGTTGGCCGTAGCCACCCCCATGCACATAATGGCGCCTGTAAGCGCCGGCACGCTCAACCGCGTGTCTGTCAGAAACAGGAACCAGACGATGCCGGCCAGCGCCGCCGGCAGCGCCGAGATGATCAGAAACGGATCGAGCCAGGACTGGAAATTGACCACGATGAGCAGATAGACGAGCAGAATAGAAGCGGCCAGTCCGCTCAGCAACCCGATGTAGGACTTATACATCGTCTCGCTCTGTCCGCGCATGATAAAGTGCGAACCCCGCGGCAGGTTCTTCTGGTGGCGGGCGACGATTCGCTCCACCGCGCGTGTCACCGTTCCCAGGTCCGTGCCCACAACGTTGGCATAGATATCGATCACCGGCTCGATGTCATAGTGGCTCACTTCGCCTTGCTCTGCCTCGGGCACAATATTGGCGATATTGCCAAGTACCTGGATTGGCTTTGGAGCGCCCGGAGCGGTTGTCGCGGATCCTGTAACGGCGTTTTCCGATGGCACTGCTCCGGGCGCCAGGGTGGAAGAGGCTACGCCCGGCCCCGACGAAGGCGATGTGCCCGATGTGGCCGTCGCGGGCGCCGCGCCTGAAGGCTGGCTCGATCCGGCCGATGTAATGGGCAGGCTTTCCAGTTCAGCCATCGTGTCGAGTTTGTACTGAGGGGTCTGGCTGGCGATGTTATAGGAGACGCCGTTGCGCGGATCGAGATAGAAGTTGGGGCTCGTCTGGAAGCTGCCGCTGAGAGCGACCAGCAGGCTTTGCGCTACATTCTGCTGTGAAAGTCCTACCTCGCGGGCGCGCGTGCGGTCCACGTTGACCTTCAGTGTCGGGTAATTGAATGGCTGCTGGATGCGGACGTCCGTTGCGCCGGGCACATAGCGCACTTCATTCAGTACGCTCTCGGCGAGGGCGCGATTGGCGCTAAGGTTCGGGCCCACGATCTGAATATCGATGGGCGCGGCGAGGCCGAAATTCAAAATCTGCGTCACGATGTCCACCGGCAGCGCGTAAAATTCCACGCCCGGGTAATCGCGCCGCAGTACCGCGCGCAGCCGCTGCACGTACTCCGCGGTTGGATGGTGCCTGGGGGCGAGCTGCACCTGAATATCCGCATCCGAAGGCCCCACCGGCGCCGAGGTCGAATAAGAAAGATTCAGCGATGAGTAGGGAAGGCCGATATTGTCCAGGATTGTCACCAGTTCGTTGGGCGGAATCACGGTGCGAATGGTCGATTCAATGCGGTCACACAGGGCGGCCGTTTCTTCAATGCGCGTTCCGGTGTGCGCGCGCACGTGAATCTTGAACTGGCCGGCATCCACGGTGGGAAAGAAATCCTGACCGAGCCACGGCGAGATAAGGCCAACCGACGCCAGCATAAGCACCAGAAAGACGACAAGAAATGCGCCCGCATGATCGACGCACAGCGTGAGCAGCCTGAGATAACCGTGGCGAAGGGCCGCGAAACCGTCCTCGAAAGCCACATGAAAGCGCGTAAAGGGATTGCGGCTGGTACGCCTCCTCGCGGCTTCTGCGTCGTCGTGTTCTTTCAGCAGGTACTTGGCCATGGTCGGCACCACCGTGCGCGAAAGCAGGTAGCTGGCCAGCATGGCGAAAACCACCGCCTCGGCAAGCGGAACAAACAGATACCGCGCCACCCCGTTCAGCAGGAACATGGGCACGAAGACAATGCAGATGGACAGCGTGGATACCAGCGCCGGCGTGGCGATCTGCGCGGCGCCGTCCAGAATCGCCTGCTCAATCTCCTTGCCCGCTTCGAGGTTGCGGTTGATGTTCTCTATCTCGACGGTTGCGTCGTCCACCAGGATGCCCACAGCCAGCGCCAGGCCGCCCAGGGTCATGATATTGATGGTCTCGTGCAGTATATGGAGCACCGCGATCGAACACAGAATCGAGAGCGGAATCGAAACCGCGATAATGAGCGTGGAGCGCCAACTGCCCAGAAAGACCAGGATCATGAGCGCGGTCAGGCAAGCCGCGATGATGGCCTCGTGGAGCACGCCCGTGATGGCGGCCCGCACGAAGATCGACTGGTCGGAGAGGGGCTCAATCTTGAGCGTGCGCGGCAACTCGCCTTTGATGTACGCCAGCTTTTGCCGCACGCCGCTGATAATGTCCAGCGTTGAGGTTGACCCCGTCTTCATGATGTTCATGAGGATGGCGCGATGGCCGTCTACACGAACAATGTTGGTTTGCGGCGGGTTGCCATCACGCACATGGGCCACGTCGTGGATGTAAACCACCGTCCCATTCACCGATTTGATCGGCATGTTGTTCAGCGCGCTCAGCAGCGTGGGCGCCGAGTTCGTTTCGACCTGGTACTCGAAGCGGTTGATTTTGATGGTGCCCGAGGGAGCAATGACGTTTTGATTGTTGACGGCGCTGACCACGTCGGCCGGCGATAGTCCTCTCGCCTGCAGCGCGGCCGTGTTCAGATCCACCTGGATCTGGCGCTGCTTGCCGCCGTACGGGAAGGGCATCTGCGCGCCTTCGATGTCGGCCAGTTGAACGCGAATGGTGTTGGTGCCCAGGTCGTACAATTGCTGCTCATTCAGGCCGCGGCCGGAAAGCCCCAGTTGCAGCACTGGAACGCTGGATGCGTTGTACTGGATGATGAATGGCGGTATGGTGCCCTGCGGCAACGAGCGCAACTCTGTTTCGCTGATCGCGCTCACCTGGGCTACGGCCTGGGCGATGTTGGCGCCGGGGTGAAAGAAGACTTTGATGACACCCACACCCACGAGCGACTGCGACTCGATGTGATCGATGTCGTTGACCGTGATCGTCATGCCCCGTTCGGCATTGGAGACAATGCGGTTGGCCATCTCCGGCGCCGACATGCCCGTGAAGTTCCACACCACCGTGACCACGGGAATATCGATGTTCGGAAAGATATCCGTCGGCATCGACTCGATGCTGAAAACGCCAAGGATCAGGATCAGAAGCGCGAAGACGGCAAAGGTATAAGGCCGCCGCAGCGCAAGCCGAACTATCCACATCATAGGGCTGGTACTCGCTCCTGGGCCGGATCGCTCCTGAAGAGCTCTCCGCGGCCGGTTCATCCCTGGCGTTGCCGATCAGGGAGTTGCCCTCAGCGGCCCCGGTCCGGTCCCCACCGTCCTGCCATATTGCGGGACCAGGCGGCAATACCACCCGAACCCGGCCCAACGTGCAGTCAAAGTTACATCTATGGTAGTCGAAGAGGGGCGGACCGCGTTTGCGCAGCGAAGTCTGCTAAACGGAGCCTCTGTTTTAGAGATGTCCGGATCACCGGAAAAGTCTCACAAAAGCGGCACTGCATCCCGCGATGTGATTTTCTTCGAATATCCTTCATTCGCCGGCGGCAACAGGCTGCTGCGCGCCGGGGGCCGGCGGCGCGGAAGACTTGATTTCAGCGAAGGCTTATTGGCGGTTGAGCAGCGCCTCGATTGGGCCTGCCAGCGTCTGTGGTCTGGTCATGGGGCTGTAGCGCCGTACCACGTTGCCTTTCCGGTCGACCAGAAACTTTGTGAAGTTCCACTTGACGCGGCCTGAGCTGAAGACCCCCAGCATCCCGGGCCGGGCTCGTTTGAGGAATCGGTAGAGCGGAAGCTCTCCGGGCCCATTGACCTCAATTTTGGCAAACAGGGGAAAGCTGACTCCAAAATTTCTTTCACAAAATGCGGCGATTTCTCCCGCGGTTCCTGGCTCTTGCCCGCCGAACTGGTTGCAAGGGAAGCCCAGCACCACGAATCCGCGGTCCCTGTAGGCGCGATAAAGCTTTTCCAGGCCGGCGTATTGTGGCGTGAATCCACACGCGCTGGCGGTATTTACGATCAGCAGCACGCTTTCCCGGAATGTCTCCAGGCTGAGCGCGCCTCCATCCGGGAGCGGGGCGGAAAATTCATAGATCCGTTGGGCTGTCTCTGCCATTCTATTTTGAAAAAACCTCAAGGCGGCGCGGTGTCGTGGGCCTATTTTGCGCGTCTAAAAGGATGCCTCGGCATCCATGCGAAATGCAAGTGCGGTGCGGGCCGCTTTCTTCCGGTAGACTGTGGGATGAGCGGTTGGCAACGATTCCCTGCGACTTGTAATCGCTGGGGGCGGACGGGCCAAGGCCGGGTCCGCGCGGAATGCGGCGCGGTGGTTTTTTTTTGGGAAAGACACGGTTTCCAAGCCGATTGGCGTCCCCAGGGGTTGGGCGGGGTGGCCGCGGTCCAATATAATCAATCTTTCCTAGAGGTAGCACCAGATTTTCAGCAATGAGGGTGTGCATATTCTTCCCGTGAAGCCGAACTATGGACCGCAGCAGTACATGTGCTCGCCGCAGGGCTCCAGCCCAGTGAAGATCAAGCACACTTCCATCTTCCGCGCCGGGTGCGCGTTGAGCCGCCTCGGGTGCGTGCTGGCGCTGTTTGCGCTGGTCTTTTCCACCGGTGCGGTGCTGGCCCAGCAGTCACAGACGATTCAACAGATTCGCGTGATCGGCAACCGCCGCATCCCCAAGGAGACGATCCTTGCGCGCATGTTCACCCACGTGGGCGATACCTACGACCCCATCTCCATCGAGCGCGACTTCAACTCTCTGTGGAATACCGGGTACTTCGAGGATCTTCGCATCACGCGCGAAGATACGGAGAAGGGCGTCATTCTGAACGTGATCGTGCGCGAGAAGCCGACCATCCGCGAGATTAACTACAAGGGCCTCAGCAGTGTCTCCGTTTCCGACGTGCTCGACCGCTTCAAAAAAGAAAAGGTCGGCCTCTCGGTGGAGAGCCAGTACGACCCCACCCGCATCAAGCGCGCTGAAACCGTATTGAAGGAGATGCTCGCCGAGCACGGCCACCAGTTCGCAACCATCAAGACTGAAGTCAAGACCATTCCCCCCGCGTCGGTGCAGGTGAACTTCAACATCAAGGAAGGTCCGATGGTGAAGGTGGGCCACATCACCTTCACCGGCAACCAGCACATCAAAGCACTGGTGCTGCGCCGCGCGATGAAGAACCTCAAGCCCATTGGGATCCCTTATTCGATCTTCTTCGAGGATCTCTTTCCAAGAACCTTCGACGCATCCAAACTCGAGGAGGACTCCGAGCGGGTGCGCCAGGTCTACCGCGACCGCGGTTATGCCAACGCAGCCGTGGAAGAACCCGAGACGAAGATCCGCGACGAAGGTGGCCTGAGCTGGATTACCTTCCGCCCGCGCAAGGGCAAGCGTATCGACATCCTGATGCCGATTGAAGAGGGCCAGCGCTATCGTCTCGGCACGATCACCTTCTCGGGCAACAAGGCGGTGACGAACGCCAAGGCCCTGCGCGCTACTTTTCCGATCAAGGACGGCGACTGGTTCGACGCTACGGAGATCGGCAAGGGCCTGGACAATCTGAAGAAGGCGTACGGCTCCCTGGGCTATATCAACTTCGGCGCCATCCCCAGGCTCACCTACGACGATCAGAAGAAAACCGTCTCGCTCAACATCGATATCGACGAAGGCAAGCAGTTCTACGTCTCGCGCATCGAGTTCCAGGGCAACACCATTACGCGCGACAGGGTCATCCGTCG
>JAJZVZ010000148.1 GCA_021846945.1 Acidobacteriota bacterium
TGCCGCTTCGCGGCTTCCAACGCCACCGCCTCCGCCGCCCCCTCCTCCTCCGCCGAAGCCCGTGGTAGTACCCGCGGGAACCATCCTCACCGTCCGGACTAACCAACTCATCAGCACCAAAACTGCGCAAACGGGGAAGGCATTCACTGGCACTGTGATGACTCCGATAACGCTGGATGGCAAGGTGGCAATTCCTCAGGGGTCCGATGTTACGGGGATCATCAGCGATGCGAAGAAGGCCGGGAAATTCAAAGGTGGGGCGTCACTCACCCTGGCGCTCGACTCAGTGACGGTGAGAGGGCATAAGTACAACATCGTGACCGAGTACTTCGCCAAGGAAACAAAGGGTAAAGGCAAACGGACTGTTGGGATGATAGGAGGTGGCGCGGGTGTGGGAGGCGCAATAGGAGGATTGGCGGGAGGCGGCAAAGGCGCTGCCATCGGCGCCCTGGCGGGAGCGACCGCGGGGACGGTTGGGGCAATGACCGGGAATCGGGATATCGAACTGCCGGCTGAGTCTGCATTGACCTTTAAACTTAATCAGTCGCTGACCCTGAAGCCAGTTGCCGCGGGGCAAGGTGAATGAACCAATCGTTTACGATCACGAAGACCTCAGCGTGGTCAATGCGGGAAACAGGCCGGAGCACGGGGAGGGAACTTGTTTCTCTCCAGCAAAGGCGATGTGTATGCATCATGCGCAAAGCATCGCTGCCGGTATTTTACCACAATTGCTCCGGTCTGAACGCTCGTGACACTCTCTGAAGCCATCTGGGGGCAGCTTTACAATTCCGCATCCACTTCCAAACAGCCAGGCGAAGTCCAGAAGCCGGAGATCGCGCAGGTTCCCGTGGGAAGCAAAACGCCACGCCGATGTGTGCGGAATTTTCTTTCCGCTGCATATTGCCCGTCACTTTCGAATAGCCGAGTCACCGCGAACGACAGGAGCTTGGAGTTCCCACGGCCACTGTGTCCAGCGATAACTTCGGCGTGCGTGACGTGTGTCAAGACTCTCAAAAATCGAGGGCTCAGCGCGCCGTTCTTTGATGGGAATGGCGCGGGTGACTAGCAATATTGTTAGTTCCTGATGGGTACGGAAGAGACGTATTGTTGCACACAACTAAGCGCGGCCTTTGTTACGATCCGTCCCATTCATCAAGGGGATGAGCGAATTGCTCTGGCAAACAGATGACTACCTGGAACTCCAATTTGAAACGCGTGGAACTCTTGCTGTTTCTGAGTGGCGTGGTACTGACCGGAGTGGCGGTATTTCAGTATCTAGGCGGAAGAATCTATTCGCGAGGGGCGATCGCGAGGTTTCATGCCGATCCGCCCTCCCAAGTGATGGGGGAGCGGACCGGGCTTGGGAGCGCGACACAAGTCGATTACAGCCTGTGGTCTCCCAAGCGGGTCGAGGAGTATAAGGCTTCGCTTGCCGGGCACTTCGACCAGCCGTTAGCGCTCCTGAGAGTGGAGAGGATTCGTTTGGAAGTTCCTGTATTCGAAGGGACGAGTGATCTGGTGCTCAACCGCGGAGTGGGAAGAATCGCGGGAACCGCCCGGATCGGCGAAGCCGGAAATATTGGTATCGCAGGGCATCGGGATGGGTTCTTCAGAGGGCTGAAAGACGTCAATGTGGGCGACACGATGGAACTCGAAACAGTCGCAGGCATTCAGATCTACGTGATCGATTTCATTGCGGTAGTTGAGCGCGACGACACAAGCGTGCTCAGAAACAAATCGTTTCCTGAACTGACATTGGTGACGTGTTTTCCGTTTTACTTCGTTGGAAGGGCGCCTAAGAGATATATCGTGCGCGCAGTTCTGCGGCGTGAAATCAGAACCACGAACGAGTCTGAAAAGGCGAGTTCGCAAGCCACTGCTTCAAGAGCCAAGGGGGTGACACAATGAACGCGAAAAGAAGATTGATGTGCAAAGTGTTAATCCTTGCGGTTGGGGCGATCGGACTCGCCTTCACCGTCAGGATGAGTGCACAAGTGCAAACAACAACGGAAGAGAAGGAGGGCGAGACAACCCAGAAGGTCACGGTACATCGTGCCGAAGTCCTCGCGGTTGAAGGTAACGACCTCTTTGTCAAGATGGAAGATGGTTCCATACGGCACATTGCCGATGTGCCTGAGACTGCGCGCGTGACCGTCGACGGCCAAGAAATCGGCATTCATGATGTGAAACCCGGAATGCGCCTTGAGAGGACGATCGTCACGACCACGACGCCGAAGGTGATTGTGACTACGCAGACGGTGAAAGGAAAGGTGTGGTACGTGAACCCGCCAACTTCGGTCATTCTGACCCTCGAAAATGGGCAGAACCAGGAGTTCAAAATTCCAAAGGGCCAGAAATTCATGGTCGACGGTCAAGCGACCGACGCGTTCGGCTTGAGGAAGGGAATGCTTGTAAGCGCGACAAAAGTCGTCGAAGTGCCCGTGACTGAAGTTGAGCAACAGGCGAAGCTCACAGGCCAAATGCCCCCGCCACCTCCGGCCCCACCAGCAGGCGAGCCGATCCTGATCGCGGTGGTTGTGCAGGCGCCACAAGAACCCGCTCCCGCTCCCGCACCCGCTCCCGCACCCGCTGTCGCCGAGCTGCCGCAGACCGCGAGCGAACTGCCGCTGATGGGCCTTCTCGGCCTGATGCTAATGGCTGGCTCTCTGGGCGTTCATGTGTTCCGCAAGGTGATCGCGTAGGGCTGCTGCTGAATGTGACCCGTGGAACCCGACCTTGAGTGTCGTAGTGGCGCCTCGCCGGGGGAGACAACAGGGATCTCCCCCGCGCGGATCTTTACTCGGGGTGACTGAATCGCGATAGGCTGGGTCACTCCGGCTATCCGTTGCGCCATAACCAATTGATGGTGTGATCGTGATCCGCATCACGTGGCGGTGTTCGTCGCAAAATTTTTTTGAGAATCTGGTAGTGAATGTCTGTCGCGATACTAAATTCGGGGTAAACTTGGTCCATGTGAGCAGGGTGGGGATTTTGATTGCATGGCCTCGTGAGCCGGAGCAAGTTTCCGATGAAACCCACAGAGACCAATCATAAGCGACCACTTGCACGCGTGCCTCGCGCGGCGGCGTCGGCCACCAGAGAGCAACTCTCTGGGATAGAGAACCGGCTAAGATCGATTTTAGATGCTACGGCGGAATTCTACGGGACCTGGAATCCCCGCTCGGGATTCATCCACTTCAATACGCAATGTGTGCCGGCCCTTGGGTTTACGTGCGCCGATTGGCCGCATGGGCAAGTACCTGTACAGAGGGTAATGCACGCGGATGACCGGGCCATATTTGAGGCCCAGTTGGATGCGCATCTGGCCGGTGAGACTCCACTGCTGGACTGTGAGTTTCGTCTGCTCACAAAGGCGGGCTCGTACAGATGGTTTCACATGCGCGGCAAGACGATTCTCCACAACCGGAGAGGGGCTGCGGTTGAGGTCGCCTACGCCGTGCGCGACATCCATGCGAGAAAGGAGCGCGACGAAGACATCTCCGCATCGCTCGCGCTGTTGATGGCAATCCTTCAGGCCTCACAGGACGTCATCTCTGTCGTTGATGCGAAGGACTTCCGATTAATCGCCTTCAACAGGGCCTTCGAAGAGGTAATCTTCAAAGCACGCGGAGTCCGGGTCAGACCCGGCATGCGCGCAAAAGATGTGACGCCGGAACAAGCTGGCAAATGGAATGCGTTTTTTCGGCATGTTCTGGTAGAACGAAAGGTCATGCGCGATTACGAAGTTCCAGGCCTGAACCAGACATACCAGGTGTTTGCCCAGACGCTGGAGCGCGACGGGAGCATTTACGGAATCTGTATCTTTGGTATCGATATTACAAATCGTAAGCAGATGGAAAATGCATTGCGCCGGTCCGAGGAAAACTTTACAAAGGTTTTTCGCGAGGCGCCGTTGGCATTATCCCTGACTAGCCTGCGAGATCATCGCTTTATCGACGTGAATGACCACTATGCCGAAATGACGGGTTATAGGCGGGAAGAAGTGATCGGGAAGACCCCGTATGATCTCGGAATCTGGGTCCAGCCGGACGCGCGATCGGAAATGGTGCAACAGTTGGTAGGGTCCGGCGAAGTCCGGGATATTGAGTTCCTTTATCGCACGAAAGCTGGTGAGGTACGAGAGGGTGTAGGCTCGGTGGCTCAGATTGAAATTGATAATGAACCGTGCATGATTGCGATCATCATGGACATTACCGAGCGTAAGCGGGCCGTTGAAGCGCTCCGTGAGAGCGAGGAGCGCCTTCGCATCGCCATCGAAGCCGGCCACATGTATGCGTTCGAGTGGGATGTGGCTACGGACGCCGTGGAACGGTCAGAACAGAGCATGCGGATACTGGACATTCCAAACTGTGGGGTCGGGCACACGAAGCAGGAATTGATTGACCGGGTTCTGCCCGAGGATCGGCGGCAATATATCGCGGCGCTCAGATCGGTAAAGCCTGATCGACCGGGCTACAAGGTCGTGTTCCGGCTTCGGCTCCGAAATGGTCGGATTATATGGTTGGAAGAATCGGGGCGAGCAATCTTCGGGTCCGACGGGACCTTGAGGAAGGTGATTGGTATCACGTCTGACGTGACTGAGGTCCGGGAATCCGAACGCACTCTGCGGGAACTCAGCGGACGTCTCATCACATCGCAAGAGGAAGAACGCCGTCGTATTGCACGGGAACTTCACGACCACATCGGCCAGGAAGCAGCCCTGCTTTGTGTTGTGGCGCAGCGTCTCGATTCCGGTGTGGCGGACGGGGAACACACTGCGCAGTCCGACGTACACGAGCTGTACAGGCGCATTCAAGCGCTGGCCGCCGACGTCAGCAAACTATCTCACCGGCTGCACTCCTCGGAGCTTAGCTTTCTGGGATTGGGGGTTGCCGCCGAAAGTCTCTGCCGTGACTTTGCACATAAGTACGGAATGGATCTGGATTACCAGATCAAATCTTTGCCGCCGAATCTGGACAGCCTGAAATCCCTCTCTATTTTCCGCGTGCTGGAGGAAGCGCTTCAAAACGTGGCGAAACACAGCCATGCAACACACGCGGTCGTTCAGTTACAAACCATCGAGAATGAATTGGCCTTAGTGGTTGAAGACAACGGCGACGGGTTTGACGTCGAGAAGGCTGGCTCAGGTCTTGGCCTGCTTAGTATGCGAGAGCGATTGCATTATGTCGGAGGGCGGTTTGTGATTTTCTCCAATCCTGGATCCGGAACCAAGGTGACTGCCCACGTGGCTGTATGAGTTCTGAGACACTACGGTGCAGGTGTTTACTATCGCTTAACGGCTCGGCTCATTCATGGGTACCGCAACTTAGGGACTGGCATTGATGGCAATTGTCTACTGAGATGGGCACGCACGAGGGTGGGTACGATGGAAGACAGACACCGCACACGCGTATTGATCGCCGATGACCACAGGCTCGTCGCGGAAGCCTGCAGGAACCTGCTTGAGCCAGAGTTCAACGTCATCGGGATGGTTTCAAACGGGCGAGAGTTGTTGAACGTCGAAGCGGAGCTGAAACCAGATGTGGTTATTCTTGATATTTCGATGCCTGAATTGAACGGCCTGGATGCTGGCGAGTTGATTAGGCAGAGAAATCGCTCGGTAAAGCTCATTTACATGACCATGTCCCTGGCCGCCGACGTAGCTGCCGAAGCGTTCCGGCGGGGCGCATCGGGATATGTGCTGAAGCAGTCGAGCGCCGAGGAACTGGTTACTGCCATCCGCCGGGTTGTGCGCGGACAGTCCTATCTTTCGCCCCTCATTACAAGAGATACAGTCGAATACCTTCTTAGGTCGGGTGCTGCTTACCAGGAAGAAAAGCACATCACCACGCGCCAGAGTGAAGTCCTGCAACTGCTTGCGGAAGGCAAATCCATGAAAGAAGTTGCATATATCTTGCAGCTTAAACCGGGCACAGTCGCCTTCCACAAGTACCGGATCATGGAGACTCTTGGAATCAAAACCAGTGCCGGGCTGATCGAATATGCAATTCGGCACCACATGATCTCTCCTCAGTAAAGTGCTGCATCCTTAGCGAGACGCCACCACTATTTCTATCAGTATCTTTCATTTAACGTGTCCCCTATGATGATCGCGTGTTGGGATATTCCCGTGTGGGGTCGGAGGGACTGTGTGGCGGCACGGAGAAGAATAGTAATCGGCGACGACAATCCTGCGATGCTGGAAGCCATAACGCACATGCTTCAGAGCGAGTTCGACGTGATTGCCGCCCTGGAGGAGGCGCGTGCCGTTGTCGATCAGGTTCCCAAGTTGAAGCCCGACGTCGTGGTGCTCGATATTTCCATGGAAGAAATAAATGGGTTCGAAATTGCCCGGCAACTGAGATCGGGTTTTTGCCGATCGAAGATCATCTTTCTCTCAGTACATGAGCAACTCGAGTTCATCCGCACCGCTTTTGACGCCGGCGCGTCAGGATATGTTTATAAATCCAGGATGAATGTGGACCTGAAAACTGCCATCAAAGCCGTGTTGAATGATAAGGTCTTCATCCCAGGAGCGCCTATCTCCCAATATGCATCCAACAGTAAAACCTCATGATCTTGCGGCGCTATGCCCCAGTTTCTGAATCACACCTTTAGTCCGCTGGAAACACCTTTCTTCCGCAGTGGTACGGTCTGCTGGACGGCTGCGAGCGTTGGCACGGAGGGCGATCAGCAAATCATAGTAACGCTGGTGATTGCCACGCTCGGCACGGTCGCGTTCTTGTTTGGGACAGGATCATGGTTTAAGCGAAGAGTCCAACAGTCCCTCCGGGATCGAGCGGGGACGTGCGTTTGACTTGCAGCCATGAGGGCGCCGTAGCGATTCCAGAGCATGCGTACTTATTTCTCAACTGAAAATGGCCTTACCCTCGTTCGAAGTCAAATGAACACCCTCTTGCCGAGCCAAGATCCCGTAACGCGGGGCTACTGCGAAAACTCCGAAAACAGGCGGGCATGAAGTCAGTCCGGATGACTACCGCTGGTAGTTTGCGCCGCCAACTTGCGCCACCTTTCGAAAACCAACTTCCTGACCTCAAGAAGGGCGTCAATCGCATCGACGCCCTGAACCCGGGGGAGCGGGCCACTTATCGCTTGGTTACAGGCGGGTACTTCTTGAACAGCTTCGCCATCGCCTTGTTCAGATTCTTGTCCTGCTTCTCGGGCGTTGCCTTTGGGTCGATGGTTTTGCTTACTAGGCCTCTCCATACAAGATTCTTGTTGGCGGAGTCATACATGTCCACTGCGATCTGGCCTATGTAAATCGTGGATGTCTGGCCGGTAGTCCAACTCGAGGAGGGACCGCCGTACCAGCCGCCACCGTACCATCCAGGCCCGTAACCCCAGGACGAGTTGTAGGATCTGAATTCCTTCTCCTGCCCAATCGCCCCCTGGTAGCCGATCAGCAAGTCAGCGTTTTCACTCTCGGTTTTCGTCAGCCCTTTTGCCGCGAGTTGTACATCAACGGAGCGCTTGATCTGCTGGTCAACCATGCTATTCAACTTTGTCGAATCCTTGATGTCTACCCATTTGTACGTTTTGAATTTCGAAAAGTCCGCCTGTTTGTCGAAGTTGTAACGAATGTCCTGCGCCACTGCGGCTCCGACTGCCAGGAGTGCCAACGTGGTCAAAGCAATCGCTGCGAGTATATTAGTTTTCTTCATTGCTGAGTCTCCAATCTTTGTTGAACGGTCAACAACGTACCGGAGTCACTGGGCGTGGCGGCCGCGGCGGATCCAACTGCCAGCCGCAAGCCGTCCTTCCAACACCTGTGTTTCTCCTTCGATACTGACGGTCTGCCATGGCCGTGAAAACTGGCAGAAGTACGAGTCTGCAGAACGGTCTTCGTCAGCGCAGCAGCCGAGCCGGCTTTCGTATTCCCGCAAACTGAATTGCAACCGGGCTGACTTCCAGACGATCGCCCTCGTACTTTCACCCCTTCACGGGATCAGGGGGATTCCGGTTGCAAGCTGCACGTTCAGCATCATCGTGAGCCGGTTATCAACCTGGTAGAACTTGGCTGCGCGCTTGGCCCCCAATGCGGCTTCAAACTTCGAGAAGTACTTCTTCCTCAGTGCCTGCGCATCATCTTCCACCTGAAACAGTCTCTGGGTCAGACTGCTGGCTTCTGTATTCGTCAGTGTATCGATGCTCTTTGCATAATCAAGAATCACACCGAGACGCCTTTCAGCTATGGCGCGCTGCTCGCTCGCGTACTCCTTGTAAACCGGCCAGAACGCCATTGCTTCGGATTCGGAGAACTGCATGGTGTTTGTGATGATGTCGTCTTTGGCTGATTGGATATCCTGGCGAATCAGCTTGATGTCATCTTCCGTCAGAGGTTTGACACTAATCTGCACTGTCTGCGCGCTCACTGTCATCGAACTCAACAGAAGGAATGCTAGAGCCAATGCTGGAGTTTTCACGGTTTCCCCCTTTTGCTATCTATCACGATCGCATAGAATATCCTCTTCCCGCCGCGCTGCGCGCAGGTACAGCGATCGTCAGCTTATGGTCGCCGGCGATGTATAAGTTAAGGAACTGCACAAAATGCTAGTGGTTGTAAAGGAACGCTTTGCGCATCGCACTCCACGGCCGGCGCAAGGCGCGGATGGAATAATGGACAGCAGATTCCACCTGGGTAACTGCCACAGATGTGCTGGGCCCGCTCTGGGCCTTGGATTGTGTGCAGGAATGGCTCCGCATCACGCCTCTCAATTCTGATGGCGCCGGCCTAGCCTGGCATTGCTGGTATATTCCTTCATAAAATGAATAAGTAAAAAGAGCGGTCATCTCTTACACAGTAGAGGTGAGCGGCACGCGGGTGGCGGCAGCGATCACATTGAGTTCAGCGGTGCGGCAGAGTTGGAGAACCTGATGTGGCGGCGCAATCCGCCGGTTCTCGCGGCTGGGTACTCCCGCCTCGTCCTGCCAGCGGCACAAAAACTCGATAACAAGTAGATTGCAGAACGGATGCTAATTGCACCCCGAATGGCATCTCTTTGGCGCGGCCGAATCCTGGAGTCGGGTGGATAGAGTCCTTTGATGATCGATGAGACGATATGTGGGCAAAAGCAGACCCATATCATCCACAATAACTACCCCGCGAATAAGCATCTGTAGTCCAGCGCTGGCTGAGCAGACACAAGCGCTTCCATGAGGAATTAATGCTGGACTCGGACCCATGGTTGAATTTGATCTGGGGTTTTCGTCGACCTGAGAGAAAAACACATCCGTCGAGGCGTATTCAGTGCTTGTAGCTGCAGCACGTTCAACCTGGGCTGTCTTTGGATCGCGCAACGAAGGTCTCTTTGATATCTGCACAGTTATTTATGATAAGGACTTGGATTGCATGCGAATTGAAAGGCCAGCGTCAAAATACTGTTTGTCGCCATTGCGAAGGCAATGAATTGCAATTACGTTATCGCTATTCGAGCGAATCGCCTCGCGAACAGACCGCTGGATTGGCCGATGCTCATACCTGATTTCGCCAGAGCGATTCGCTCCCCGTTGAGGATAGGTCCCGGCGCCGTTGATATAAATCTGGAATCTTCCTTCGAAAACCCCCGTGACCACAAGATGTTCTAACTGATCTGGAGTAAGAACCCGCGGGTTAAAGTGCCGGCGCAGCCAGAGATCAGGAGAAGTCCATCTCGTCCCAATATAGCTGCCGGTGCTGCCAAAAGGCCCGGCGCCCTGCAACCAATGTGAGTCGTCGTAGTCCTGGTTCCACCACGGTCCCTCCGGCCGTGTGAAGACGTATTTCCAGATCTGTCTTTCGGCTTCCGAAGTAGGCACGATATTTGTGTAACTCGGCGCGGCAAAGCGAAACGTATTTACCAGATTCAATTGCGATGACGGAATCTTCGCAACACGGTCGTAAGTCATCAGGCCGTTCACTTCTGTCATGACGTCGGTTAGTTGCGTATAGACGCTGGCGCTCAGGTTGTTCTGATCGCGCAACCGCTGAACCCAATCCATGAATTCTGCATAAAGGTAGAGCATGTCCGGGTTCGTATCAACTTCGATATATCCGCCACCTCTCTTTTCCCATGAGTGACCGGCGATGAGATAGCCGATGCCACCAAACTCTCCACACACCATCGCCTGCCTTCCATTTGAGGGGCGTACGGCGGGCTCGGGATAACTATGAATGTCATCGAGGTCTCCAAAGCCTTCAATCTTTCCACCGCTGGCCTCATTGACCGGCCTTGAAGAGTCGAGACTGCGGACGACATTGACCAGATGCCCGGCATCAAACTGGCCCTGCCCTTCGTTGAAGATCGTCCAGAGCGCAATGGAGGGCGAATTCTTATGGGTCTCAATCATGCGCCGGAGTTCGCTCTCAAACTCATTCTTGTCAACGGGCGGTGGAACAAACTCCCGGCCGGGATACGAGTCGGCAGAGGGCATATCCTGCCAAACCAGCAGGCCCAGCGTGTCTGTCCAGTAATACCATCTGGCTGGCTCGACCTTGATGTGCTTACGAACCATGTTGAACCCCATAGCCTTCATCTGCATAATATCGTTCTTCATGGCTTCATCTGTGGGAGGCGTATAAATCCCATCCGGCCAGAATCCTTGATCGAGCGGCCCAAGTTGAAAGACAAACTCATTGTTCAGCAGAAGCTTCTTTTGCCCGTTCACAATGCCCACATGAGTTTTTCGCATTCCGAAGTAACTTGTAATAGTGTCAACTATCTTATCCGCATGCTTTAATGTTACTTCCAGCGTGTAAAGAAAAGGATCATTCGGTGACCAGAGCCTCTGGTTGGGGATAGGAATTACAATCGTCTCATCTGGAGCCGCCGACAGGTCCGTAACCATAACATCGCCTGATTTAGCGTTGATGTCGACAGTGCTGTTGCTTTGAAGATTCTCTGCGGTGATGGTCAAATTGAGCTGGGCGCGATCGATGTCTGGAACCATTGTCAATTCTTTGATAAACGATGATGCAACCGGTTCAAGCCACACGGTCTGCCAGATCCCCGTTGTCGGAGTGTACATGATTCCGTGTGGCTTGGTGCATTGCTTACCACGCGGCTGGCCTCCGTTCTCTGTTGGATCGTACACTCTCACGATCAACTCATTACTATCCTTGCCGCTCAGATACGAAGTTATGTCATAACTGAATGGGTCGTAGCCGCCACGATGCAGTCCGACGCGTTGCCCGTTCACAAATACTTCCGACTCGTAATCGACCGCGCCAAAGTGAAGCAGGATCCGCTTGCCGCGCCATGCCGCGGGAACTGTTAGTGTGCGTCGATACCACAGGCGCTCATGATGTTCCATATAGCC
>JAJZVZ010000149.1 GCA_021846945.1 Acidobacteriota bacterium
ACCGGCATGCGGCCGCGGTGGTTCGCGAACTTTTTGAGGTGCTCACCGCCGATCCCGCTCTTCTTCCCGAAGATCATCGCGAGCTTATCCGTGAGCAGGGACTCGCCCGCACCGTCTCCGACTACATTGCCGGCATGACGGATAGCTATATCGAACAGGAGTGGAACCGCTGCGGTGGGAAACTATCCGGCTGAGGCAAATTTCAATTTGAATTTTTCCTTTTTTGCCGAATGGGATCGTGTTCTGGATAGGGTGCTTTGCTGCCACCGAACACAGTGGTACACCGCCACACCCGCAATGCTGTAAAAAATGGAAGTCTCCGCCAACTCACCGGGCCAGGGCTTCCAACCTGGACGTTTACCAAGCAAATACTATCATGCTCCGACGATCATGCCTTCAAATCGCAATTCAGCCGTAGGCAGAGCCTCGAAATGCTACACAACCAGTGCGAATGTGTAAAATCCAGGGCGAAAAGCCTTCAAAGGTCCGGATGGCCAACCGCCCAGAACACCGGACCATCCGGAAAGTAGGTGTCCCTCAGGGATTTTGATAGACTCTGGTCAAGACGCGAACCGACGATAGTCGAACATACATGAAATCATCGCTTTTGAAGTGACCGCTGCGAACGCCCTGGGGCTCGCCAGCCTTCCTGAGGAGCCTTTGGATGAGTTCAGCGAGGAAGAGATCTCCTGTTTCAACGAAGCCCGCAGCTTCCGCCAACATCAATCGGGAAGAGACTCCTTTCGAGGCGCTGGCCAGCATCTGCTCAGTTCTCGTAGTGGGTCTATTCATTCTGACATTCTTAGCTCAGAACTACGTCATTCCGTCAGGCTCGATGAAGAACACTCTGCTTATAGGTGATCACCTGGTCGTCGACCAGATCACGCTATCGCCGCCCGCTTCGTGGATGCCGCTCGTAAGGTATCGCGAGCCGAGGCGCGGCGATATTGTGGTGTTCCGCAAGCCTGTTTATCAGCCAGGTATTGATGCCACTGACGCAGATGGAACACCGCACTACACTCGCCTGGTGAAGAGATTGATTGGCGTGCCCGGCGATCTTATTCATCTACGCAACGGCATTGTGATTGTTAATGGTGTCGCACAGCCTGCGGGATTTGCGCAACCGACGACGACGGATAACTTCAACGAATTCCTCGATGATTTTCCCGCAGTACCCCCGTCGGAGGCGGCTGGGGCCACCGAGTCGTGGGCTGTGAACTTCTCAAATTATGTGCACGACGGCGACTTGGTGGTTCCACCCGGCATGTACTTCATGATGGGCGACAACCGGCACAACAGCCTGGACTCGCGCTACTGGGGCTTCGTGCCGCGCGCCAACATAATTGGCCGTCCGCTGTTTAACTATTGGTCGTTCAAGGCCACTGATGGACAACTTGAACAAACAGGAATCGGTAACAAGCTCGCGTGGATCGGCCATGTTCTGGTGCATTTCTTCCCAGACACGCGTTGGAGACGCACTTTCCACGTTGTTCGTTGAACCGAAACTGTAAGATTGCGATTCGGCCTTTCTGCGTTCAGGTCCAGTGACCGGCAACTGTTCAGTAATGACTTAGCAAGCATCGAACCTGGCCTCCAGCAGGGCTGATATTGTCCTTGTGCCTCAAATCGCCGGGGCAGGATGCAGTGTAATGCGGGGCAGCTTTGACCTGTATTGCCTGGCAGCATTGGATTGCATTGGCGGCAGGATTGAGTGTAACCGGCATCGATCTGAAGATAGCTTTCCCCTCGGAGACGTTTGCTCTCTGCCCCGTGGATCGGCCCTCTTACTTCGCCGCAGGGACCAGCCGGTTATACAGCCAACCAAAGATGACGCCGCCGATCAGGCCATCCAGGATTGCATAGAGGGTCACAACAATGACGCCGCCAATGGAGCGGGTGGCATGATAACCGGGATAGATCGAAGCCAGAGCATCGAGAAAATGCTGTGCGTAACCGTTGCAGATCAGGTTAGCCATTGCAACGAGCAGAATCGACCCTCCCCACAGGATTGCCCACGAAAGAGCCATGGCCTTGATGTCGAACTTCATAGCTTCCCTCCCTCGGCCAGCAATTTTAGTCCAGCGGCGCAAAGTCAGGTCAGCCTGAATGCATTCTTTTTGAGCAAATGAAAACAGGAGTGCGGACTGCAGCGATTTGCGGTTCACTGCACCTTGCTGTGCGGTCTCAATCGCCGCAGGTCCAGCGCGCACGCCAGGGTATTCTCGGCATTCAAGCGCAAATTGTCCGATGCTGCCCACAGCCACAGGCGAGAGGCTTCATTGGCCTTGGGAGCGCCGGGCTCCGTGCGCAGGCGAACCAGAACATTGTTCTGTCCGGTAGCGGCCAGGTTGGAGGGTGAATCCGTGTCCTCCGTCACCAGGTCGACATGGTCGCTGCTCAGCGCTTCTTCCAGAGCGGAGATGGCCACGGGGCGTTCCAGTTCAATCGCGATGGAAAAGGTGTGCCCGTGAAAGACCGGCGCATGAATCATCTGCAGCGCCAGCGCCGGTTCGCGCCCGCCCGTCAGTGCCGCGTAATGGCGGCGAATCCGCGCCTCAGCGGCTTTCAGGCTCACGGTGGCGTTTTCACCCAGGCCTGGAAGCAGGTTATAGGCAGCCTGCGCATCATAGATGGCGCGGGGCAGCCCCTGGAAGCTGAGCAGGCTCACCGTTTGCTGGTGCAGCTCATCCATCGCGGCCCGGCCGAACTCGCTGGCCGGCTGAACCACCGTAGCGGCGGCGAAGCGCACCGGAGCAGCCTGTTGCAGCCGCTCCAGCAGCAGAGCCAGAACCAATGCCGCGGGGTGAGCCGGCACCACGGCAGGAGTAAACAGGTCCGCCGTGGAGGCGTCCGCGCCCAGCCAGGGCGCGCGGATCAGCACACCGGCCTCCTGATCCAGCGCACCTGAAAGATCGAGCACGGTAGACCCAGAGCGAAGCGCCTGCCGCCAGTACTTGCCGGTCAGCTTCGCAGTGCCGCAAAAAAAGGTAAAGTCGACATGGTTGAAGGCATCCGCGCCGATCGCCTGCAAAAAGGTCGCCTCGTCTCCCACCTGATCGAGCTGGCCTTGCGCCTCTTCTTCATCGAGCAAGACAAAGTCAGCCGCCGCCAGGGGCGACTCCGACAGGACATCCTTCAACTCCCGGCCTACCAGCGAGGAGGCTCCGGCGATCGCAATCTTGTACACAGGTATCCTTTTCCTGACCTGAAAGTCTACAGGGACTCCAGTGAATCCCGCTTCGATGCAGAGGTGATTGTATCGTCCCCGGGAGCGTGGCCCGGCCGTCTGCGCCGCCGCCGCGACCATGAGTAGGCCGCTCGCGCCCAGATGCCCGAAAACATGTACGTCAGCGCCACCAGAAAAAGCACTACATTCGAGTAGCGAAGCGCAATATACACCACGATGGCGAGCAACACCAGCAACTGGAAAGGATGGCGCCGGGAGAAGTTGATCTCCTTTGCCGACCAGAACCGCCATGTGCTCACCATCAGAAAAGCGCAAAGGCCCACAAGAATCAGCCAGGGGATGGCCACCCACCACGTCAGCACCGGGATGCCGTAGCAGAGATGAACCGCCGCCGCGAGCAGGCCCGCAGCAGCGGGAATCGGCATGCCCACAAAATATTTACGCCCCGGCCGCCCGGGATTGCGCGGCTGCGCGTCCTGGCTGATGTTAAAGCGAGCCAGGCGCGAGGCTCCGCTCAGCAGAAACAGAAAGCATATGAAGACGCCCGCCTGCAGCAGGTGCAGCCGCAACTCGGCATTGATTGAGGTTGGCAGAAAATGGAATCCCCAGATAAACGCCAGCAGGCTGGGCGCGACGCCAAAGGTAATCACGTCGGCCAGCGAATCCAGCTCTTTGCCGAATTCGCTGACGGTATTGGTCGCGCGCGCAATGCGGCCGTCCAGCGCGTCAAATGGAATCGCAAAGAGAATGGCAATGGCCGCCCAGTCCAAATGCGTGGGCGCATCGTGGGTGATTGCTTCCATGGTCTGGGTAACGGAAAAGTAGCCCGCCGCGATATTCACCGCGGTAAACAGCGACGGCAGCAGATACATGCCGCGGCGACGACGAGACAGCACATGACCCTGTTGTGTGTCTGGATCGTAGATGCTCACGGGCGCACCCCATCGGGTACGCGAGGCAGCGGCGTGGCGCTTCTAACCCGCTCCACGGCCATTGCGGTCAATTCCGCGGCAGCTTCCGGCATCGCCGCCAGAATGCTCGACCCGCCTTTGACCCTTTGCCCGGGCTTTACCTGCAGGATCGCTTCGCCTGGAAGCAGCACATCCACCCTCGAACCGAATTTGATGAGTCCCACCCGCTGGCCACGCTCCACCGAATCGCCCTCGGCATAGTTGAAGACAATACGCCTTGCGAGCAGACCGGCAATCTGCTTGAAGGTAACCTCGATGCCTTCGCCGCGCACAGTCACGATGTTCTGTTCGTTCTGGTCGGCTGAAGCGGGATTCATGGCATTCAAAAATTTACCCCGCTGATAGCGCACACTGGTGATCACGCCGCAGATCGGCGAGCGATTCACATGCACATCGAAGACACTGAGGAAGATACTGATCCGCTGGCGTCGCCCCTCGGGAGTCTCAATGGTGACCGCTTCGGTCACCAGACCGTCCCCCGGCGACACAATCAATCCTGTTCCGGCGGGAATCAGGCGGTGAGGATCGCGAAAAAACCAGAAGAAAAATGCCGAAAGCGCCACTGGCACCACGGCCCATACCCAACCGCCCGTGGTCCATGCGGCTATCGCCGCCACCGCCAACAGGCTCAAACCATAGATGTAACCGTCGCGCACCATCGTCCCCAGCGATTATACGGCTATTCCCCCCTTTGAGGATGAATTGCCGGGCGCACTTGACAGTGACACTAGCTCGCCTGCAACTGCGAGGCACAATGCCTGGCAACACGTTGGCCGCGGCCGGCTCTCCCAAACGAGCCTTAAGCCACCGCCGGAGACCGGTGTTCTAATGCAACGATCAAATCTTTTGCGTGTAGCTTAAGCTTCTTCAGGCGCACTTCTTCCATCTGTTCATCTACGGTGAGATAGGGCTTCTGTAGCAATTCTTCCAACCGCTGAGCATAACGATGATGTTCGGCCTGCAAGCGCTGAATCTCTTCACTCAGCGCAGAGTACTGTACCTCATCCATCGAGCACCTCCGGCTCGGCAGCCCTTCGACCTTTCACTTCAAGGCCGCCACTATTATTAAAGAACATTTACATATATCCTGCTTGGCGATCAACAGCAAGAGCAAAATAAAGCGAAAGCCACTTTAGCTGTGGAATTGTGGGCAAACACCCTTCTAGGGCCTGAAACCGCTGTCCCCCCCCGGCGACAACAGTCCGGTCACTTCCGCATTTCCGCCAGCGACAGCCCCATCAGAATTGCATCTTCAATGGGATCAGCATAATAGCCCAGCCGTCGGCCGGTTTCCGCAAAACCCAGGGAGCGATAGAAGCTCTGGGCGGCCAGATTCGAGGCCCGCACCTCCAGCCAGACATCCTCTACATCAGCCGATCGCAACTCCGCCGCCAGCACGGCAAACAGGCGCCGGCCAACCCCCTGCCGCTGCGCCGTCGCGGCCACCGCAATCGCTTCCAGTTCGGCCTGAGGCGGCAGCAGGCTGACCACCAGAAATCCCAGCACCGTACCGGCTTCCGGCTCCGCCGCAACCAGCGCCAGGCGTCGCGGTGGGCATCGCGAGGCGAGAACCGCCCGCCAGGCTGCCTCAGTCCAATGGGGAGCTTCCGGCAGGCCCTCCGCCAGCGCCCGCACCGGTTCCAGGTCTGCCGCGAGCATGGCCCGCACCTGCAACCCGCCGGCATTCATGGGCGTTGCCTGTCCGGCGCCGCAGGATTGCCGAAGATCTCCGCGTCCGAGCGGCGCAGATAGTGCCCATCGAGCAGCGCCAGGTCTGCAAACTCTCCGGCCACAACCCGCGGCGCGCAAAGACGCAAGGCTTCCGCGGCCGTGGGTGGGGCGGTTTGCACAATCTCCACATCTGGCCATGCCGCTCCCGCCAGCGACGCAGCGCTTTCATCGCACACCGCAATTCTTTGCGGTGCCGGATCGAGCGCCGCCAGCTCGACCTTGTCGGCCAGCAACTCTTTGGGGGCGTGTGAGTACCCCGCCACCCGAACAAAAAGCTCGCCGCGATGCGCATCCAGCGCCGATGCTTCCACGCCGGCCTTCCATGACAGCACCTCAAGCCGCGACACGGCGGCCACCGGAATCCGCGCGCCTTCGGCAAGCCCCTTGGCGGCGCTCAGGCCGACGCGTACGCCGGTAAAGCTGCCCGGACCGTTCACCACGATAATCGCGCCGAGATCCGCGACCCGCATACCAGCATCGTCCAGCAGCTTGCCAACGGCCGCCACCAGCGTAGCCGAATAGGTGCGCCCGGCAAGCTGCGTTTCTCTGAGCAACTCCACACTGCCCGCAGCCAGCCGTGCCAATGCGACTGACCCGGCCGGCCCGCACGTATCGATGCCCAGAAGAAGCACAGGAGGTTCAGGCATGACGATCCACTACACCGCCTTGAGCGCCTGCTCGATGTCGGCAATCAGGTCTTCCTTGTCTTCAATGCCCACCGAGAGCCGGATCAACCCCTCGGTGATCCCCGCCGCCGCCCGCTCCTCGTCGCTCAGCGCCGCATGCGTGGTCGTGGCCGAGTGCGATGCCAGCGACTCCACTCCGCCAAGGGATTCGGCATTGATGAAGATTTTCAGCGCTCCCAGGAAACGGCCCGCCGCCGCCCGCGATCCCAGGTCGAGGCTCAGCATGGAACCAAAACCCTTCTGCTGCCGCACCGCCAGCTCGTACTGCGGGTGGCTCTTCAATCCGGGGTAGTTCAGCCGGCTCACCTTGGGATGTGTTTGCAGATACTCCGCCACCGCGCGTCCATTCTCTTCGTGCTGCTTGATGCGCAGAGGCATGGTCTTGATTCCGCGCAGCACCAGGAAACACTCGAACGCCGAAAGAATCGCGCCCGACGACTTCTGCACCAGCAGAAAGCGATCCTTGTGCTCGGGCTTCGAGCCGATCAGCGCTCCGCCAATCCCGTCCGAATGGCCGTTGAGATATTTGGTGGTGGAGTGCATCACGATGTCGGCGCCCAGCGCCAGCGGGCTTTGCAGCACCGGCGACATGAAGGTATTGTCCACGCTCATTTCCACGCCGCGGGCGTGAGCAATCTCGCTGATGGCGCGGATGTCGCTCAGCACCATGGTTGGATTGCTTGGCGTTTCGATGTGGACGAGTTTTGTGTTCGGCCGGATGGCCGCCGCCACCGCTTCTATCTTGCTCGTGTCCACATATTCGATTTCAATGCCGTAGTGGCTCACAAACTGGTTAAAGAGCCGCACCGTGCCGGCATAGACATCCTGCGAACAAAGCAGATGGTCGCCGGCGCGCAGCGATGCCACCAGAGCCGAGATGGCCGCCATGCCGCTGGCAAAGGCGTGGCCGCTGGTCCCGCCCTCCAACGCCGCAAGCGCCTCTTCCAGGCGGTCGCGCGTGGGGTTGCCGGCGCGCGAGTAATCCCACCCGCGATCGGTTCCGATTCCGGTCAGTTCAAAAGTCGAGGTGAGATAAACGGGCACATTCACAGCGCCCGTTCGCGGGTCCGGGTACTGCCCGGCGTGAACGGCAAGGGTTGAGTATTTGTATGGGGACATGTTTCAGTATCTTAGCTCCTGGCCTCCACCTTCTAGCTTATCGCGGCTCACTTACCGGCGGGCGCGAAGATGGTATCCGCTTTAGAGTCCGGCCTGCCCTATCCGGCAAACTCCGTAGAGTACACTTCTTCGAGATTCTCCATCTGTCTTCGCAGGTCTTCCGCATCTGCTGTCAGTCCCAACTCTTCGGCCAGCCTGATGGCGTCGCTGAAGTTCTCCTTCGCCTCAAGAAAGCAGGCGCTTGCATCGCGCCACGAGTGCACTTCATACATCTCGTGAAACGCGCTCTCGCCCAGCTCCCGCCACTGCTTGAGCTGCGCCAGTTTTTCCTCCCGCTCCATCTCCCCGGCCACGTCCGTCACCCCCATGAACGAGGTACGTCTCGCATCCACCGCGCCACTGAACTACTCCAGCGGAGAAATGGCTTGATTGTATCCCCAATCCGCGTCAAGCTACCGGAAAAAGCGCACTTTCTCCGCCCTCATTCCTGGAGCGCCGGTCATAAACCCGCCATGTCGCCAGCCCGACCAGCATTTGGTCAAATGGGTCCGCGAACAGCCAGCCTGCGGGGCGCCGGAAAGCCCTGGGTTACCCCAAAGATTAACCCCTCCCGAGCGCATTTTCGTGGCGTATCCAGTGGCTGGATGATAGCTTAAGTCAGGTAGGTTCAGGCTGGGGCATGGGTGAATCTTCTGAACCTGAATGTGCGGGATAAGACGTGTTGCTTTCCAGGCAATCCCGACGGGATTGCTTTTCAACATGGGCCCTATTAAGTCAAGTCTGCGTCATAACCCGGAAAAGATGGAGCCGCCGGGAAACGATCCGGTCCGGCACGACAAGTGCAATGTATCACTTTAGTAACGGGGCAGACGAAATTCTTTCTTGTATCCCCAGACTGGCAAATTGAATAATAGACCCCCCAGGAAACCTTCATTTTGGATCGGATGCGGGAGTGCGAATCGGGGGTACTGCTTGTTCTTGACGTAAATCCTTCGCCCCCTCGGAAAAGCTGTGAGGCGGTTGGCGCGGTTGAAAAGGACGATCCAAATTGGCCGGGGAAGATGGGCGGTCGCAATTCAAATCCAATCCTGCCGCGGGCGGATCGGACATGGATGACGCAAGAGGAGCCATGATGAAGATCTGGAAAGAGGAGACCGGGCAAGTCCTGGTGCTGACGACACTCAGCATGCTGCTTCTGCTCGGCTTTGCCGGCATGGCCGTCGACGTGGGCATGTTGTTCCATGCCAGACGCAACGCGCAGATTGCCGCCGATGCCGCGGCGGTGGCGGGGGCGCTCGACTACAAATTCAATGCTTCGGCTTCGTCAGCAACCTCTGCCGCCCAGAGCGCCGCGACGGCCAATGGCATCACGGACACGAGTTACCTTACGGTGGATGTGCCACCCGCGGATGGGCCCAACAAAGGCTCTGCAGGCTTTGTTGAAGCCATGGTTCAGGTGCCGAATCCCACATGGTTCATGACCCTGTTTGGCTTCAACCCTGTCAATGTAACTGCCAGGGCTGTGGCGGGGCCTCCAAGCCCCGGTAGTGCATGCATCTATGTGCTGAATCCTGTAACCAACGAAGCAATGCAGGTGCAGGGATCATTTGTAATCAACGCACCCGGCTGCGGAGTCATTGTGGATTCAAAGAGCTCAGATGCCCTCTATTTTGGTGGGAGCGCGGGCATTTTGAATGCTTCTTGGGTTGGCGTCGTTGGAGGGGACGGCGGGCAGACTGGGGACAGCACTCCTACGCCAATAACCGGCGCGGCTCCGATCAGCGATCCTCTCGGTAATCTCGAGGGGCCAGCTCCCACAAATGGCGGCTGCAGCACCACCGGCGACGGCTACCCGGGCGAAGTCGGGTCTACGGATACCACCACAACCACCCTGACCGGAACGATTGCTGGACCGGGTGCGGGCAACGCGATTTGCTACACCCAACCCGTCGAGCTGAATAACGTAACCCTGGGGCCCGGAATTTATGTCTTTGAGAATGGCGTCTCAACCGCTGGCAGTGTTACCTCGTCCGGCGCCACTCTTGATGCGTATGGGGGCACGTTTACTACCGCGGCAAATACGACCCTGAATCTCGTTGCGCCGACGTCTGGCCAAACCAATGGAATTGCCCTCATGGAACCCCCGACCAATACCAACACAGTCACCCTTCAGATTGGCAATTCCACCGGCACTTTTGGCCTGACTGGGACGGTCACAGGGATCATTTACGCTCCCAATGCCGAACTTCTCATGAACGACAGCGGCGGCGACGCGCAGGGGGGCCTCACATTCAATTCCGATATCATCGTAGGCACGCTTTACGATAAGACGACATTAGTAACCGTAACGAGTTATAATGCGGTAACTCCCACGTCGCCGTTGCGAACCGTAACGCTGGTGGAATGAAGGGAGATGGGGATGACCGACAGAAACCTCCGGCATCAAGGTTGGATGAGAGGGCGCCGCGGCGACCAATCCGGGCAGGCGCTTGTCGAAACCGCGCTTACGTTGCCAGTCCTGCTCCTGCTGTTATTGGGAGCAGGAGAATTGGCCCGGGTAGCCTATGCGGCCATCGAGGTTGCCAATGCTGCCAAGGCCGCGGTTGCATACGGGGCGCAAAATCCTGCCACTATGGGCGATGCAACTGGCATGGCGACTGCCGCTAAGGAAGAGGCCTACGGTCTTTCGGGGGTTTCTTTATCCAGCACCTCAGTTACCACAGTTTGCTCCGACGGCTCAACTTATGACTCCGGCACGAACCAGTGTTCAGGGACTGATGCTCACGTTGAGGACATCCTCACGGTGCAGACGAGTACGACCTTCGACCCTCTGATATACATACCCGGGCTTCCCAGCACATTCACCTTGTATGGCAACGCAAATCAAAAATGCGAGCAGTGCTGACGCGGAATGCGAGATGCGAAGGGAAGGTGAAACGCATGCGTAATTGGCAGAACAAATTGGGCCGCCTACGGCTGATGGGCGCGGCCAACCGAGTTGGAATAGGACAGCGCGAGCCTCGCACTCTTCGCGGCGAAGAAGGCGCGAACCTTGTCGAGATGGCCCTGGCATCCGCTGTGCTCTTCGCGATGCTGTTCGGTGTCTTTGAAATGACTCTTGCTTTTTATAGCTATCATTTCGTCGCCGAGGCAGCCCGGGAAGCTACCCGCTGGGCGATTGTCCGCGGTTCTGAATCCTGTACCAATACACCGAACCTGCAAAATTGCAACGCCAGTGGCTCCGATATTCAAACCTATGTGCAGACCCTGGGATACCCCGGGATCAACTCTGGGGCTCTGACGGCGACTACGACATTTCTTTGCGGAGGTATCCCGACCTCAACCGGCGCAACATGGTCAACTGGAGGCTGTAGCTCGGGCGCCCCCAACGCGCCGGGCAATCAGGTACAGGTAACCGTGACCTATCCTTTTCCATTGAGCATTCCCTTCTGGCAGTCAACCACACTGAATGTAAGCAGCACATCCACCATGGTGATTGCACAGTAGCCACAATCCCCGCAG
>JAJZVZ010000150.1 GCA_021846945.1 Acidobacteriota bacterium
CGATCTCTTTGATCACCTGGCGGTGAAAGCGCCTGCTCCGGGCAGCCATGGCGATATCGAGGCTACCGTCGACGTGACGAATACAGGCAGGGTCGCCGGTGACGAAGTCGCTCAGCTTTATGTGCGCGAGGACGTAAGTAGTGTAGAGACTCCACGCCGGACTCTGGCTGGTTTCTCTCGGATCCGTCTCGATCCGGGGCAGACGAAGACGGTGACCTTTCATGTACCGCAGGATCAGCTTGCGGTGTGGAGCGCCGAAAGCCGATGGGCTATCGAGCCGGGCGCCTATACGGTGTGGGCCGGCGGCTCCTCTCTGGCATCTTTGTCCGCGCAGTTCGCGCTGAAACCGTGAAAGAAGCCACATTTCTATGATTTCTCCGGCGAGCCGCGGAAGACGCAGTTCCGCTACAGGCCCACATCTCTGAAAGGCGAGATGTGGGGCGCCCGCATCCAAACCCGGACTCAAGCCCGTGTCGGTTGTCGGGAGAGGGATGGATGTGGGTCAACTGCTCTTTTTCATAAGGGGAACCTCTGAGCAGATGCTTTTCTTCGGGCTCTGGAGCCCCGGTACGGTTCCAGGATTTGGAGATCGCTTGCCGGACCGCCTATTCTGGAAGCTGGTGTTGTGCGCCGCCGTTGCAAGCTCGCAATCGATCGACTCCAAGCGCAATGGAAGAAAGCCTGAAACTGCATGACCAAGTCGCTCTCGTTCACTGGGTATGTACTGAAGAACCTCCGTCGCCGACGCTTGAGGACGCTGCTGACGCTCTTCGGCATCGGCATGGCGGTGGGTGCGTTTGTCGGCCTGGTGGGCTTCTCAACCTCCTTCGAGCAGCAATGGATGCGCATCTACTCCAGCACTGACACGGATTTCTCCGTCATTCAGGGCAGTTTTCTCAATACGACACTGGACGAGTCGGCAGCGGCGAAGATTCAGGCGCTACCCATGGTGGAGCAGGTTTCACCCACGATCTTCAATCTGATGGACGTGACGCCGGAGATCAATGCGCTGGTTTATGGCTGGCAGGTCAACGCCTTCGAGTTCAATTCCCTGAAGATTCTCGACGGAAAGCGAGTGAGCGACGGGCAGCCGGAGGTGATGCTCGGCGACCTGCTCGCGCAAGATCTGAAAAAGTCCCCGGGCGATAGCATCGAGCTGCAAGGCACGGAGTTTCGCGTGACCGCGATCTATCACGCCGCCTCAACGTTGGAAGCGGCTGCGATTGTGATGCCGCTTGACCAGTTGCAGCAGCTCAGCGGCATGGATGGGAAGGTTTCGACCATCGACGTACGTCTGCGCCCAGCCCCTGCGGGCGAAGAGGAGGATGCCTACATCCGGTCGGCGCAGGCCGCGATTCAGGCGGCGGTTCCGGGCGCCCGCGCCGTGCCTGCGGCCGAGCGGGCAAGAAGCAACCAATTTGTAGCGCTGGCGAAGACTTCGGCCTGGGGAACCTCGGCGCTGGCGCTGTTGATAGGCATTCTGGGCATCGCCAACACCATGGCCATGTCTGTCTTCGAGCGCACCCGCGAGATCGGTATTCTGCGCGCGCTCGGTTGGAAGCAATGGAAGGTGCTGGCGCACATCGAACTGGAGGCAGCGCTGCTGGGCCTGGGCGGAGGCGTGCTGGGCATCGGCCTCGGATGGTGCGCCCTGTGTGTGTTGGCGGTGCTGCCGCAGACGGCAAGTTTCTTTGTGGCGACCTTGCAGTGGCCTGTGCTGGTGAAGGCGCTGGCCATTGCCCTCCTGGCCGGGCTGACGGCGGGTCTGCTTCCGGCCTGGCGCGCCGGGAAGCTCTCGCCGGTGGATGCGCTGCGCTGCGATTGAGCGGCTTGGGAAACGGTATGAAGGCGACTTGGAAACGGTTTGGGAACGACCGAAGAAAGGCATGATGCGATTCGGAGCTTTTTGCTTTCCGGCCACTGGGCACATCAATCCGATGACTGCCCTGGCGCGTTCTCTGGAGCTGAGAGGCCACAAGGTGATTCTTTTCGGAATCGCCGACACCGAGGAGCGTGTGCGGGCCGCCGGCATCGAGTTTCATTGCATCGGCGCTGAAGAGTACCCGGCAGGTACGCTGGCCAGGCTGGATGAGCGTATGGCTGATCTCAAGGGCATCGCGACCCTGCGCTTTACCCTGGAGCGGGTGAGGAATACGGCGCGCATGGTTCTGCGCGACGGGCCGCGCGCGGTGCGCCAGGCCGGCGTGGAGGCGCTGCTGGTGGATGAGGCCGACTTTGCAGGAAATGTGGCCGACCATCTGGGGATGCCCTGGATCTCGATCGCTCTGCTGCCTCCGCTGCTGCACGACGACCGGTTTCCGCCCTTCTGGCTGGGCTGGGCAGCGCGGGAGGACTGGCTGGGCAGGCTGCGTAACCGGCTTGCCATCGAATTGCTGCTGCGGATCGGCGCTCCCATCTTTCGCGAGATCAGCGCGCAGCGCATCGCCTGGGGATTGAAGCCCTACGAGCGCCCCGAGGATGGGCTGTCGACCTTGGCGCAGATTACTCAGTTGCCCGAAGAGTTTGAGTTCCCGCTGCGCGGCCCAAAGCCGCCGGGACTTTATTACACGGGGCCGTTTGTGCATGCCCGGCAACGCCCAGCGGTGGAGTTTTGCTGGGAACGTCTCGATCGACGGCCGCTGATCTATGCGTCGCTGGGCACCTTTCAGAATGGCTCGGAGACGATCTTCCGGGTGATTGCCGAGGCCTGCGAGGGCCTGGATGCGCAACTGCTGATCTCGCTGGGCGGTGGTCTGGACCCCGCGCAACTGGGCCCGCTGGCGGGAGCGCCTTTGGTAGTGCGCTTTGCGCCGCAACTGGAGATCTTGAAGCTCGCTGCGCTGGTTATCACCCACGCCGGCATTAACACGGCTCTGGAGTCGCTTGCCGAGGGTGTTCCGATGGTCGCCGTGCCGCTGGGCAATGATCAGCCCGGGGTCGCGGCGCGTGTTGCGGCGCGCGGCGCAGGCGTGGTGGTTTCAAGGCATCGTCTCACCCCGCGGCGGCTTCGCAAGGCCATCCGGCTGGTGCTGGAGCATGGCTCCTACCGGGAAGCAGCGAGGAAGCTGCAGGAGGCCATCCAGCGGATAGATGGCCCTGGCCGGGCGGCCGAGCTGATCGAAGAGGTCGTCGAGCGTCAACGGGTAAGGGTATGAATCAGGGGCGGAGACTTTTCTGCTCTGGGAAGAGCCTGGAGGCACTCGTCTGTAAGTTCTGCAAAGGGTTGGAGCGCCGCGCGCTTTACGCCAGATGGCGGCTATCTGGCGCGGCCAGATTCGCGCTGCAGGCGAAGATTCAACGGATTTGCTCCGCGGAGGCTGAATGACCTGAAAGACCGGATCTTGTGCAAGCACGCTAGGGAGAAGCAGCTCAAGATTAACATTTGTTCATACGGCCAGTTTGGCCGATGAGGAGGTTGACCTTTGGCATCGGCGGTCGTCTTTGAGGTTGGGTGTGATCGTTTTTTGTTGTAAAAGATTATTTGCGTGCGGGACCATCTCGCGCGTTCCAGACGGAGGCTCCGCCGCATGAGCAGCCCCATTCTAGAAGTGCGCGAGCTGTACAAGAGCTACGAAGAGGGGCGCATCGAGGCCTTGCGGGGCGTCGATCTCTCGATTGAGGCTGGCGAGTTCGTGGCCATCAGCGGCCATAGCGGCAGTGGCAAGTCCACGCTGCTGCATCTGCTGGGAGGGCTAGATAGCCCTAGCAGCGGGAACGTTCTCTTCCGTGGCGATCCGCTGGGCTCGTCGTTCGATCTCGACACCTATCGCTGCGATCATGTAGGCTTCGTCTTCCAGGCGTTTTACCTGCTACCCACTCTGCGGGCTGTCGAGAACGTTCAGGCGCCGATGCTGGCCTCGCGGAGCGCCAGCGGCGATCGCCGGAGGCGCGCCGAGAGCCTGCTACGGGAGATGGGCATGGAACACCGCATGGATCAACATCCGAGCAAGCTCTCCGCAGGAGAGCGGCAGCGCGTGGCGATCGCCCGCGCGTTGGCCAATGAGCCCGAAATACTGTTGGCCGACGAGCCTACGGGCAACCTCGACAGCAAAAACTCTGCGCTGATCATGGAGATTCTGACTGGAATTCAGAGATCGCGGGGCATGACGCTGATCGTGGTGACGCATGAAGACGAGATCGCCCATGCGGCGCCGCGTCACATCCGAGTCCACGACGGGAGGGTCGCATCTTGAGGCTGGCCACTTTGATGACGGCGGCCGTGCTCCTGTTTGCCGGCGTGGCCGGCTCAGCCGAGACGCCGGCTGCGCTGGTTGCGGTGCGGAATCGCATCGAGACTTCGGATTATCGCGCCACCGGCCAACTCGTCCGCGTGGACGCCGGCGGAAGCCGCACCCGTTTCGCCATCTCCGTTGAGGGGCTGTGGCTTGACGGCGCTCTGCACACGTTGATCGAGGCGGTTCCATCGAAGGGAGCAGCGGCGGAGGGAAAGGATGAGCCGCTCCGCCTTCTGCTGGAGGCGCGTCCCGACGGCCGGGACAGCATCCGGATCTTGCGGCCGAGCGCGGCCTCGCCCCTGGTGCTGCCGCCCGGCAGATGGGGCGATCGTTTTCTGGGCACGGTGTTCAGCTACGAGGATCTTCTCGATCCGCAGTTCTTCTGGCCGAAGCAGACGCTGCTGGGAGATGTCTCGTTCGATGGCCGCCGGTGCGATCTGTTGAAGAGCGTGCCGGGGCGCTCGGACCGGACGAGCTACTCCGAGGTACGCACCTGGCTGGACCACAGCATTGCTTACCCGGTCCATGCCGAGAAGACGCTGCGGCATGGCGGAGCGGTAAAGGAGATCACGTACTACGGCTTGCGCCAATCAAATGGGGTCTGGTCGGCCACGCAGATCGAGGCGAAGATGCGTGGCCAGGCAGGCTCCGCAATCTGGATCATCAAGCGGGGCAGCGCAAAGGCCCATCTTGATGCAAACGACTTTCAACCCGGCGTTATCGGCCGATTCGAGGATCGTCCATGAGTCTGCCTCTTGTGATTTTGCTGTCTCTTGCCGCGGTCCTCGCAGCAGGATTTTTCTATCAGTCCCTGGGTGCGCGGCGCGATCGAAGGCGGTTCACCCGCGCAGGCCGCTGGGTGGAGATCGGCGGCGGACAGAAGCTCTTTTTGGTGGAAAAGGGATCGGGCGGACCAGCGGTGCTGTTCGAGGCGGGCATCACCGCGACGAATCTGAACTGGCGATACATTCAGGACAAGGTTGCCGCATTCACCGCTACGGCTGCCTATGATCGCAGCGGCCTGGGCTGGAGCAGCCCCTGCTGCAGCCGGCGCACGCCGGGAAACATCTGCGCCGAGTTGCACACCATGCTGGCATCGGCCGGCATTGAGGCGCCATACATTCTGGTGGGCCACTCCTTCGGCGGCCTTTGCGTACGCCGCTATGCGGCGCTGTATCCAGAGGAGGTCGCCGGCCTGGTGTTGGTGGATCCCATGCGCTGCGAAGAGTGGCCTCCACTCAATCCCGGCAAACAGTCCATGATCAACCGGGGCAGGAAACTCTCCGCCTACGCGATTCCTGTAGCGCGCTTTGGCTTTTTCCGGCTGGTCATCAGCCTGCTGATGTACCGATCAAGCCGCCTTTCGGGCCGCATCGCCAAATCGGGCGGCACGGGCGGGCGGCACGTGCTCAAGCGGTTGACCGAAGAGGTCGGCAAGATGCCCAGGGAGATCTGGCCGATCATCGCAGCGCACTGGTCCCGGCCTGAATATTACGTAGGGATGCAGCAATATGTTTCGGCGGTCCCGGACACGGTTTCGGAGATGCATGATGCGGAGCCGATTCGCAACATTCCAATTCTGGTGCTGACGCCGGGCAATGCGACTCCGCTCTCCGAACAGTGTTTGGCCAGGATCGGCAACAACGTACGCCAGGTGATCGCGGAAGAGAGCGCGCACTGGATTCATCTGGACGAACCGGATCTGGTGATCGATTCGATCCGCGCGATGGTGAGCGACGCTTCGCACTCGGTCTTGTCCGCGTCGGCCTGATTTCAGAGCTTGGCCATCTTCCCTGCAGAGGTGGGTGCAAGGTTACTGAACTGCGGCGGCGAATCGCTCCCGAAGTTCACGCCTTAAAAACTTGCCGGTGTGGTTCTGCGGCAGTTCGCCGGCAGCGAGAATCCAGATGTGGCGCGGCGATTTGTAAGCTGCCAGACGGCTGCGGCACCACTCCAGCAGATCGGTCTCACTGGCGGTGGCTCCAGGATGCAGTTCGACCGCGGCCACCGGCATCTCTCCCTTTTCGCGGTGCGGAAGGCCAAAGGCGACGGCGCGCGCGACATCCGGATGGGCCAGGATGGTCTCTTCGAGCTCCTTCACATACACGGAGTAGCCGCCTGCCTTGATCACGTCCTTGGCGCGACCCACAAGGCGGATGAGCCCCAGGCGGTTGCGCACAGCCAGATCGCCGGTGCGGAGCCAGCCGTCGCCGGTCAAAATATCTTCCTGTGCGTCACCCTCGTTCTTCCAGTAGTGCGGCGTGATGCCGTGGCGGCGAATCTGACACTCGCCGGTAGCTCCTGGAGGCAACACGCGGCCGTCTTCATCGACGATGCGGATACGGAACGGCGGCACCGGGATGCAGAGATCGCCGCTGCCGGGAGCGAAGGAAAGTTCAACGCCCATCATGGCCAGACCGCCCAATTCAACCATGCCGTAACCATTCAGAAGCACGGGAGGAATGCGCAAGCCGCCTGGCAGCCGCAGCAAAGCTCCGAAGCGGCGCAGTCGCTGCCGCACTTCGGAGGGAAGGTGATCGCTGGCCGAGAGCCACAGGCGCACGCTAGCCAGACGAGCCGGGTCCGGATGAGCGTTGACCAGCCGCGCAAACATCGCCGGAACGCCGATTACGGCCGTTACGTGAAACCGCTCGACGAGGCTCAGAGCGGCTTCAGTGTCAAAGCGGTTGAGAAAGCAGCCGCGAATGCCGGCCATCAGGCCGTACAGCGCGATGCTGACCGCCATGATGTGCGACCAGGGCAGGGCGACCAGAGCCAGATCGCGCGGCCCCAGGAACGCTCCCGAGAGCACGGTGGACGCGCGCGCGCCCAGCAATGCGTTGCTGGATAGAGCCGCGCCCTTGGGAAATCCGGTTGTTCCCGAGGTGTAAAAGATGGCGATGGTCGCCGCCGGATCGATGCGCTGCGGAGGAAACGGCTCTAAGGCCGCCGGTACGCGCAAAAATCCGTCGAGGGTCTCCGGCTCGTCATCGGCCTCGATCCAGGTGCGCACATCCAGGGCCTGACGGTCGCCGATGGTGCGTTCAAAGATCGCCTTGTCGGTGACCAGGATGCGCGTGCCGCTTTCGGCCAGGATGCGGCGCACCTCTGCCAGCGAGAGCTGCGGATTGAGCGGGACCGCGATGCCTCCGGCGCGGACGGCGGCCAGAAACCAGTGAAAACAGCGCCGGTCGTTGGTGCGATAGATGGCTACCTGCTCGCCGGGTTGCAGGGCGACCGTGCGGCGAAGGAATGCATCCAGGGTGCAAACCTCGGCGTGGAGATCGGAGAGACGAAAGGAGCCCTCATCGTCCACCGAGACCTGGCAGTCTTTCTTGCGCCGGACGAGTTCGTCGACTAGGTTGGCCACCGTGACGCCAGGGTCGCGCGCCAGCCGGTAACGCAGAAGGAGGCTCATGGGGCGGAGACCGGCTTGCGGCCCCACTCGCTGGCCACACAGTAGTTGAAGAGACGGTCGAGATAATCGAGGACCGGCGGAGGCGCCAGCCCGGCGGGCTGCAGGAGCCGCTGCGCATTGCCGGTGTCAAATTGCATGCGCATGCTGAAGTAGTCGCGATAGGCGCGCCCGTCGCGCAGCACGCTGCGCTTGCGTCCCCACAGCGCCATGAAAAGCAACGGCCGCATGATGGCGAAGAAGAATCGAGGATCGACGTAGCGCGGCGCGGGTCCGTGGAAGTACTGCCGGGCCCGGAGCGCAATCTGGTCGATGGTGGCGCTGCCCTGCGGACCGGCGCACAGATGCACGGTGGAGCCCAGCGCGGCCGGGTCAAAGAGAAGCTGTGCGACGGCGCGCGCGACAAAGTCGACGGGCACGATGTCCAGCACGGCGTCAGGATATCCCGGCACGGTCCGCCAAAGCCCTCGCGCGTAGATCTTGAGCGGCCAGTACATCATCTTGAAGCTGGAGGTGACGCCGGTGCGGGAGTCTCCCACGATGATGCTGGGGCGCAGAATGACGCCGGGCATGGAGGCGAGACGCGAACGCACCAGCGCCTCAGCTTCGGCCTTGGTCTGCTCGTAGGTGTTCCGGTAGGTTTGTCCAATGGCCAACTCGTCCTCGCGCACCAGGTCGGTGCGTTCGCCGGCCACGTAGGCTGTGCCGACGTAGGCAAAGCTGCGCAACTGACGCACGCCGCCCGCAAAGTCCAGAAGATGCCGCGTACCCTCGACGTTGATGCGGCGCGCCTCTTCGAGCGAGTGATCGAAGCGCACGGTGGCCGCGGAGTGAATCACTCGCGTCACCTCAGCCTGCAGACGCCGGCGGGTCGTCTCATCCAGGCCGCACCCCGGATGGCTTACATCGCCAGAGACCGCCTGCACGCGCGCGCGGTGAGTCTCGGGAAGAAACGCATGAACGCGCTGCTCGCCGGTCTGCCCCGCACGGTTACGGACCAGCAATGCCAACCGCGTCCGCGGATATCGGTCCAGCAGTTCGCGAACCAATTGCATGCCCAGAAATCCGGTAGCACCGGTGATCAGAATCAGTTCATCGTCGGCCATTTCAAAAATCTCCGCCCGCGCAGCATAGAGTCCGGCCCAGGTGGATCTGTGAAATCCGCTTGCGGTGAGATCGCCGGCGATCATCTACCAAACGCGGTGGCTGAGTTTCCTGTGGGCCAGGTTCTTCGCTTCAGCCGTGTATCCCTCACCATCTTACTGTACGGGCGCGCGATCCCTGGAGGGCGGGATCTCAGGATGCTTGCCAATGAGAAGGAATCGCTAACTTGAATGCAACGCAGCTTCTCACAAGGAAGTGGTGAGAATCGTCCGGGGCCGGAGCACGATGAAAGTCTGTGCGCGGTGAGAAGCCTAGTTGGGTTCGGGCGGGGAAGTCTGGACGGGGGCAGGTAGATTGGGAGCAGATTGATTGTCTGGGTTGACGAGGCGGTTCGAGTCGATGATGGTGGTGCTGGTGGTGAATCGTTGGTAATTTGAGGTGACCAGACGAAAGTTTCCGTCGATGCGCTCGAAGAGGAGAATGCGTGCTTGGCCTTTTCCGTCGACCGTTGCCGGGAGCCATACATCGCCCGTGATGTGCGTGGCGCGGAAGTCGAAGCTGAATCCCTTGTGAATGTCCAGAACGAGGCCGGCCCCAATCTTGAAGTCATGGACGAAGTGGCCCTGCCCGCGCACCAGAATGCGGTTTTGCTCATCGATCCATACGGCGCCCACCAGATTGCGGATGATGCCTTCAGACTGGTTGCGGATTTTGGCGTGGGGATCGCCGGCGTAATCCAGCACGATGGTAGGCCGGTTGTCGAGCAGGATCCGGCGGGGGTTGGAGAATGTGCCCAACTCGAGGATGCGGGAGACGGGGATGAGAGGGTTACCCTCCGGATCGGAGGACTTGCCACGAGCCGCGAGCCGCTCCCTGCGGGCCTTGGCGCGGGCGACATCCTTGTCGATCTGATCGCTCTCCTTCTGGGCCTGTTTGGGGGTGAGGGGTTTTCCGTTGCGGGCGACCACCTTGTCGATGCGGACGCCGTCGATGGCGATGCTTTCGGCGTCGAGGGTGGAGATCTTTTTGGCTCGACCGCCGCGATCCAACTGCTGGAACTCGAAGTGGACGTGGTAGGTGTAATCGCGCTGCGCGTCTTCGGCTTCCTTTTGGTGCTGCTCAACGTCGTGGAGAAGCTGTGGAATGGGCGGGATGGGCTGATCGGCGAGCGCCGGAGCCACTTTCGCCGCCGGACCCTCTGCTTGCCTGGCAGGGTAGGCCGGACTTGGCTGCGCGGATGCGATAGAGAGAAGAAGGATGCCGGCCAGGCATCGGAGGATCAGCATCGCATCAGGGCAAACCATGATTGCACTATAAACGGCGGAGCGTGGATGCAATAGGAGAGAGGCCTTGGTCAGGGTGTGGACGACAGCCGGGCAAGAGGCCGAGATCCAAGCTAAAGATCGGTAAAAAACGCACTTCCTGGTTTGGATGGCATGATAGATCTGTGGGCGAGACCGGACATATCGACTCAACCGATCTGGGAGCAGCAACCCAGCCGATTGCGGTTGGATCGAATGCTTTCGAGCCGTTGCGCATAGCCATCTTCCGCGACCGTTGGGTGGCCTCGACGGTGTCCAGCATCGGCACCTGGATGCAGGACACGGCGGGCACCTGGCTGATGACGGTGCTGACCACGTCTCCGCTGCTGATTGCGCTGATGCAGACCGCGGCGAGCCTGCCCGTGCTGTTTCTTGGCCTGCTGGCGGGGGCGACCGCGGACATCTATGAGCGGCGCCGTCTGCTGATGTTCTGGCAGTGCTGGATGCTGGCCAGTGTTGCCGTGCTGGCGGCGCTGACCTTTTTGAACGTGATCTCGCCGCTGACGCTGTTGCTGTTCACCTTCCTTCTGAATATCGGGTCGGCGATGAACAATCCCGCCTGGCAGGCGATTGTGCCGGAGCTGGTGCCGCATGAACAGATTCCAAATGCGGTGGCGCTGAATGCCGCCAGCAACAACCTGGCGCGGGCGGCGGGACCGGCGTTGGGAGGATTGCTGGTTGCTGCGTTTTTGCTCCCGAGTCGAGGCGCTGCCTGGGTATTCGCTCTCAACTCAGCCTCGTTTGCCGGCGTGATCTGGATCCTGTGGCGGTGGCGGCGGCAACCATTGTTCCAAAGCGCGCTGCCGGCGGAGCGGATAGCGGGCTCGGTTCGATCGGGGCTGCGCTATCTGCGCCATGCTCCCGATCTGCAGGGGCCGCTGATCCGAGTGTTTACCTTCACCTTTTTTGTCAGCGCCGTCTGGAGCCTGCTGGCGCTGGTGGCCAAGCAAGATCTTCGCCAGGGAGCCATGGGGTACGGCATTCTGAACGGATGCCTGGGGTTGGGCGCCGTAGTGGGAGCCACCCTGCTGGCGCCTCTGCGGCAGAGGGTGGATGCGGATACGATGTTGTTGGCGGCCGGAGCTTACTATGTGGTGACGCTGCGAT
>JAJZVZ010000151.1 GCA_021846945.1 Acidobacteriota bacterium
ACGGGAGTGCCGAGTGCGGGGGCTGAGGCCACGGTGGTCACCCCGCCAAGAGCGTGCACAGCATGCTTCGCGACCGACAGACCAAGCCCCGTTCCGGGGGCACAGTCGGCAGGTTTCTGTCCCCGATAAAATCTTTGGAATATCGCGGACCTCTCTGCCTGCGGAATAAAGGAACCCTGGTTGTGAATGGAGATGAAAGCCTCCTCCTGATCTGTAAAAAGCAGCACGCTTACGGGAGAATCCGGGGGGCTGTACTTGACGGCATTTTCCACAATCTGCGCAATCGCCATTTTGAGCAGATCCGGATCAATGGAGACAGCGATCGGCTTCTCCGTGCCAGCTAACTTGATTCGTTTCCCGTCCCCGTCCACCCGAACCGACGCCTGGACCAAGTCAGCGAGATCGACATCCCGGAAGCGCACCACCATCTTCGCGTCCAGTCTGGCGGTTCGAAGCAAGCGGTTGGTCAGCGAGGTAATCCGCTCCGTTTGCTCTTGCACACCTTGAAGAAGCCGCCCTTGCGTTTCGCTCAGCCCCCCAATCGCGGCAGCCCCCGCAACGGACACGGCTATCGTCGTAAGCGGCGTCTTGATCGAGTGCGCCAAGGAGTCAAGAACGGTGGAGCGAAGCCCCTCCGAAAGGCTCTCCGACTGAGCCGCGACCTCGCTCGAAAGGGCACGCGTGCGCTCCAGGGTAAGGGAGACAAGGGAGACGAGAGCGCCTATCGTGGCCTCTTCCAGGATCTGACCGCGGAGCTGAATGCATCCGATCGGGCGCACTCCGGAGCGAAGAATGCGAATATACAGGCAACTCCTTTGTGCATCGACATTCTGGTTTGCCATGAACGCTGCCCGCAGACCATCTTCGGTCTCCCGAGCGACCCCGTCGCAAGTCAACCGTGAAGCTGCGGCGTCCCAGAGACAAACCGATTGCAGATCAAAGCATTCTCGAACCGATCTGCATATATCCTCGGCAACCGCCTCGCGCCAATCCAATTGAATGCTGCGTTCCGCAAGCCGCCGCAGCGCTCTCTGGGCACCTTCCCGACTCAGTAGCTGCCTGTTTTTAGCCGCTAACCGGTTCGTTAGAGCGCTGCTGAACAGAACGGCTACAAGGAAGGAACAAAGAGCCGCCACGTCTTCGCGAGAAAACACGCGAAAGCTGTATTTGGGTTCTGTGAAGAAATAATCGAGGCTCAAAGTAGCGGCGACGCAGGTTGCGACCGCGGTTTGAAAGGTCACCCTTTGCGCCAGCAGCAGCAGTCCGCAAAGAAACAGTGGAATAGCCGAGGAGAACGCCACCCATGGAGAGAGGATGAAGCCGACCGCAAAGCACAAGGCCGCCACGCCAACGGCAAGCGGAAGCTCCTGCAGCCAGTTACGAGTTTGCCCCTTCAACATGGAGAAGAGAATAGCTCATGCCGCATAAGAAAGGCGTAAGGATGCGTAAGCGCGCGGCCAATTGGCCTCTTTCTGTCCGCTAATGGATCCTCCTGCCGAAATCGTCCTCCACGCTCCTTCACGGGGCTCTTCAGAGCCTTCAGAGCATGCGGCATGCATCTGCCGCAGCCATAACCCGACAATTCTCCATCACGACTCTTCCACGCGTCCCTTATGCCTCCTTTTGGGGTTGTTGGCTTTCATAAGCCTAGCCGATATGACGGCTGGTTAGGAGCGGAAATGAACGCCAGCAACAACTACGCGGAAGAACACCGCAACCCAGCGGATCTCCGTTTGCATATGCAGTGGCTGCAACTACTGGGCTCGGAGAATATCCGTGAGGAGCGCCTCGCAATTGGGTCACGCGCAACGTCAATGCCAACTCTTTCTCACGCCTTTCTCGTTGCTTTGATCATCACGGTAATTGCCTTCACGGGAAACTGTTTGGGGCAATCAACCTTCGGGAGCGTTGGAGGCGTCGTGCAGGACGCATCTGGGGCGCCGATTCCCCACGCTCGCGTGATCCTGCATAACCTCGACGAGAACAACGATTTTACGGGAACGTCAGGTAACTCCGGCACTTTTCTCTTCGCCAACGAGAAGGCGGGGCATTTCGATCTGCTTGCCTTCCACAAGGGGTTCGCCGATTTGCGGCTCTCGGGAATCACACTCACGGCACGTCAGGATCTGCGATTCACTCTGACGCTGAGGGTCGCATCGGCGACCGAAACCGTGCAGGTGCGATCATCGGCCACGGAGATCAACACTGACGACGCGACCATTGCAGACATGAAGACCGGAAAGACCATCGCACAACTTCCGCTCAACTACCGAGCGCAAACGACAAGTCCGTTGGCTGCGCTGGCCGCTTCAGCGAACGTTCAGCAAGACAGCTCAGGAAACTTCGCCATTGCCGGAGCAACCTCGAACATGGTCAATTTCTCAGTCGATGGGATCTCGACTGTCAATGTGTGGACCAGCGGGGCTTCGTTGGCCGCCGGCGCACAAGGAGTGAACGCCTACCCCTCCACGGAAGCGATCTCGGAGATGAAGGTCAGCGCCCTCAATAACAGCGCCGCGTTCTCCCAGGTTGCCGACGTCACCTTCACCACAAAGTCAGGAACCAACCAGTTCCACGGTAGTCTGTTTGAATACTTGCAAAATGACGCGCTCAATGCCCGTACCTATGATTTTGCGACGAAAACGCCGGAACGATTCAATACCTTTGGTGGCAGCATGGACGGTCCTGTGATAGCCCCACGACTCTATAACGGTCATAACAGGACATTCTTTTTCTTCGATTATGAGGGTAATCGCAAAAGTACTGCGGACCCGATGCAGTACACGATGCCCACGGCCGAAGAACGAAGCGGCAACTTGAGCGGCTTGGCATCACAGATGAGTGGACCGTTGGTAGATCCTTTTACCGGCCAGGCGTATCCCAATGACACGATTACCTCGCCGCTGAGTGCGACATCGCAGAAACTGCTGAACGATTACTACCCGCTCCCGAATAATAATTTGCTACCTGGCGGGTTGAACTATCAGGCGTTGATTCCGATGCCTTCCAATGACAACGGCTTCGATGGACGCATCGACGAGCTGCTATCTTCCAAACAACAAATGTTCGTTCGTTACGACTGGAAAAACATGTTATCCAGCGTTGTGAATCCTCTCTTGCCGGACGATGAAGATTCGGAGCACGACCGCAGCTTTCTGGTGTCGCACAACTATGAGTTCACCAACAATTTATTAAATGAGTTTCGCTATGGATTTACCACCCAACTGCTTTCGCCCAGCTTCCCCATCAAGGGCGGGCAGGCGCTCTCGCAGCTCGGATTGCTTTCCCAGTGGCCAACCATACCGGCGATTCACCAAAACAGCGAAGGCTTTACAACATTCAACTTTTCTCAAGGAACAAACTTTGAACCGATTGGGCGCGATATCGTTGGGCCGTTCAACTCCTATACCTACGAGATGACCGACAATTTGACCTGGACGCATGCAAGGCACACGGTCCAAGGCGGCCTGGACATCCGCTGGCTCCGGGAAGATGTCATTGCGCTAGAATCCGCCTCCGACGACTTCGGCCTGATGACCTTCCAGCCCACATTTACGGGGAACTCCTTCGGAGACTTCCTCCTCGGACTTCCTGACACTTCCTATTTCGCGCTCACAGGGCCAAACGAACTTCCAGCGGGACGGCAGTATGGCTTTTATGTCCAGGATGAATGGCAAGCCGGCAGCAGCTTCATCATCAACTTCGGATTGCGTTGGGAGTTGCTTCCTCCCTTCCAGGACGCTAACGGGATGGAGGCAAACTTCGACCCAGCGACCAATTCTGTCATCGTTAACCAACGGCTCTATACCAGGCTGGGTGGCCCCGTTCCCGGTTTCCTGCAGTCATTCAATGCCTGCAACGCAGCTCCGTCTGGCTATGCTGCTGCCAATGACGTCGGCTATGAGCCCTCCGGAACGATGCCTTGCACCAAGGTGGTGTCGAACGCGCAGGAAGGGGTAGGACCCGGGCTCCGCCAGACCTATCTGAAGGATTTCGACCCTCGTTTCAGCATCGCCTATCGGCCCTTTGGAGGCGAGAAAACCGTTGTGCGAGGCGGCTTCGGCATATATACCGTTACGACACTGGGCCAGCTACAAAACAACAACGAAGGCAATCCATCCATCACAATCGATACCTACACGAATCAGAACCCGAGCACACTGAAGCCCACCTTCCAGTTTCCAGCGGTGCGCCCGGCGTCAGCCGCGGCAGCTTACGGTGGGGGCGAGTTGGAGCAGGCCACCGATCCGCGTTATCGCGACGCACAGACGGCCCAGTGGAACCTGACCATGGAACGCGAAGTGACCGCGGACGCTGCGCTGCGCCTGAGCTATGTCGGTGAGAGCTCTTATCGCCTGAACACAACTGTGAACCTCAATCAACAGGCGCCGTCCACTTTAGCGCCCAACCCTAACCCGATACCCTTCCCGAACTGGGGAACGATCTTCTCAACCGGCAACTATGGCCATGAAAATTACAATGCGCTTGAGGTGCAGTTGACCCATCGTATGGGCATCGGATTAAGCTACCAGGCGAACTATACCTGGGCGCATGACCTGAGCAACGCGCAGGGCGATGCGCCCACCAGCTTCCAGGGGGAGACGAGTTATGGCCTGGCCGTTGAGGATCGTTTTGACCTGCCGGCCAACCGGGGCAATGTCTACGGCACTCGTCGCCAGCGCTTCCTCCTGGTGGGAACCTACGAATTGCCCTACGGACCCGGCCGTTACTGGGCGGGCCATCCCGGCATCGCAAGAGCCATTCTGGGCGATTGGGACTTAAGCACCATCACGCTTTTAGAAACGGGCCCATACCTGACGCCAACGATGAGTGTCAACGACGACCAGACGAACACAGACCCGGCGGCAGCCGGCATTCTGGTAGTTCGGCCAGATCGCGTTGGGAACCCGATTCCTCGCCATCGCACCGACAGCAACTACTTCAATATCAATGCATTTACACTTCCTCCTTTGAATGCGGGACGGGTAGGAGATGCAAGTGTCGGAAGCCTCGAAGGTCCAGGGACCGAAGTCGCAAACCTGGGAGTGGCAAAGGTTGTGCCGATTCGTGGAAGGTTGCATCTTCGTTTTGAAGCAACCTTCACGAACGCCTTCAATCACACGAACTTTGCCCCGCCGGAGACGGACATCAGCACTCCCTCCTCCTTTGGCGCGCTCACTACGGCTCAAACTGCAGAGAGCGGGGGAAACCGGACAGGGCAGGTGGCGCTTCGGCTTGAGTTCTAAGACCAATAAGCCGCCCTGTTGGATCCGCTCCCGGGAAGGGCTGGATCCAGCGCGCGTTCCCTGCAGGCGGCGAGCCTGCCAAGTTCTTTCCACAGGCTTGCCGCTGCCACACTGGGGCTTTTGGCAGAGGTTCGATTGGGACGATTTCTTATCGGTCGGAGCTTTGCAAGGAATTTGCCCAGGCAGCCCACTACAGAGTGTCCTGCGGGGCACGCAATAAACGAGGCCAACACAGAGGAACCCGATAGGAGAGGTGTTGCGGTAAACACGCACGGACTACGTCATGTGTTCGCGGTGACCAGCGCCGAAATGCCCGAGCGCAACAACGCCTTCGGCCGATGGATCCATGCGAACCGAGTTTGGCGCCGGTGGAGAGTCCGCTGATTGGCGGCGGCCGCCCCGGCTAGCTCCTGGCCGGCAGTGCGATGGGAGCGGATCGAGGCAACTGCTCAAGCGGTCAGGTACACTGAGCTTCATGAGCGCACCGCATTCCCCAGGCGCCGGATCCCGGAACGCGGCTCCGCCTGGCGGGCGAGGCTGCCAGATGCGGAGGGACCTCGAGCGAAGACGAGGCTCTGAAGGTCTTTCTCCGCAGGCGTAGCCCAACGCCTCAGCCTTTATGGGCGTTTTCCATATTGAAGATGCCACAAAATGCCCGCTGCGGAAGACTCGCCCGCGCCGGAAAGGCCAAAGCCTGCGGATGACCCACATGGCCCTCTGCCGTCCGTTGCTCTGCCAGCCCGAAACAACGCCTGGAGGCGCCCGGAGACCCGCTGCGACGCCGCACATCGGAGTAGCGTGGGCTCCCGGCCGCTACTTGGCCCCATTGGCAGAGTTTGAAAGTTTGCTCGCTACAGCTTCAGCCTTGAGTTGAAGCACTGCGGCTTTTTCCGCCCACTTCTTCGCCTGAGACCGGTCGTACGCATAGATGGCGCGAACGTGATCAACGATCACATAGTCATATTTCGTCCGGTACCTGGCGGCATCAAGTTGGTCGAGATGGCTGTGCTCGTCCTGGGCCTTTTGTCCAAACTCCTTGGATCGCTGGTCAAAGTATGCGGCCAGATTCGCGGATTGGTAGCAGATCTCCGCATTTGGTTGCGTCTGTTTTCCATAGGATGCTCCCAGTACGCCCTGCGTCTGCGGTTCCTCTGACCTGCACACGCCCACTGCGCAGGCAGCAAGAACTGCAATAAATACATATTGATTTTGCGCCCTCGTCATTTCACTCTCTCCCATCTACAGCCGGTGCGATTCCGGCACGGATCCACCACGGCAAACAAGAACGCCTCGTTCTCGTTGCACCTGGAGTCCGTTCCGAGAACGTCTCCGCAATGGCTTCCGCCCCAACATCAGCATGCAAGGATTTCCCTAAGGGGGGCATGAGCAGAAACTAAGGAAGACATAATTCCATATGGCCACAATTTGCCTTTGAGCGGCCGCAGTGCGGCCAGTTCGTTGAGGATGCCGCCCAAGTGCATTCCACAGTGCGTCGCGTCATGGCGAAGAGGGCAAGGGGTTCGCAAACCGGGGCCAGATCGGTGAATTGCGAGTCGTACCTGGAGGCGGAAGGATGTTCGATCTCAGGTGACAGACGACGGGCGCGGTCGGTCGCCTTATTGATCCGGCGCGGAACTCCGGCCGTCGGAGAGGATGCGGGGCGCCTCAGGATGAGACGACGGCAAAGGTATTGATGGCAGATCAGCTTCTTGGCGAACGCCCTCGAAGAATGCGGATTCGGTTCACCGTCAACTGACCTTCTGTGCCCTCCCTCACCGAGGACTCGCCCCAGCCTCCGGCAGGAGCAGAGGGGCCTTTTGCAATCGAAAGATGAGTCGTTCATGACCGACCCGGTCACAAGGAGGGATGAAAATGAAGCGGCGCTGGGAGCAGCTTGGACCTGAGCTGCTTCGAGGGTATTTTCAAAGGAGCCTGAATGAAGCGAAGAGATAACGATAAGGGGGAGTTTGCTGCGTCTCTGTCGGCGATCGGCAAGACAGCGATCTGGAGCGCCAACTTCGCGCAGACAAGCCCGGAGCAGGCCATCGAAGCGGCCCGCGCCGTATCCGCCGCCCTCGGCCCTCCCTTGTTTGCGCTGGAAATCGGGAATGAGGCCGATGCCTGCGAAAGAGCAAAATCATTCCCCCCTCCCCCCCAAAAAAGAAATAGACATGGAGATGGTTTGCCCATATATCTGTAAAGGATTACAATTCTCGCCACTGGGGGAAGCTGATCATGAACCGTCGTGAATTCGTCAAGCATGCTGCCGTAGCCTCTGCCGCCGCTGCCTTACCCGCTAGCGTGCAGGCATCTGGGAAACAACCCGCCAAACGGCCTAACGTGCTCTACGTGTTCAGCGATCAGCATCGCGCCGTGTCGTTGCCCGGCGAAGCATTCAACGAGGCTATCGCCCCGTCCCTTTCCCGATTCCGCGGCGAAAACCTTTCGATGGATTCCTGTATCTCGAATTATCCGCTTTGCGCCCCGCACCGCGGAATTCTGATCAGTGGTTTGTACTCGCCACAATCGGGCCTCGTGCATAACTCCCAGACTCTGGAACCAACCATCCCCGGACTTGGAGATGCATTCCAAAAGGCCGGCTATAACACCGGATACGTCGGTAAGTGGCACCTCTACCATGGAGAGGGAGTATTTGTTCCCGAGGGACCATATCGCTTCGGATTCGAATACTGGCAAGTCTGGGCTAACACCAATCAGCACTACAACGGCATCGTATTCGACCCGAAAACAGGAGCGCGTGTGGTGATGCCCGGCTACCAGCCCACGCGAATGACCGATCAGGCAATAGAGTTCCTGAATCAGCAGAAGAACGCGGAGAAGCCCTGGCTTCTGGTGCTTAGCTGGAATCCTCCCCATCCGCCCTTTAATCCACCAGCCGCTGAACGAGATCTATATAACGCACCTTCGCTCAAATTCAGACCCAATGTGCGGCTTTCCACGCCGGCGGACAACCTTCGCATGCCCTATCCGCCGTTGAAATCCTTTGAAACGTTACGCGAGGCGGAACAGGGCTATTACGGGGCAATTACGGCGATAGACCAGGAGTTCGCACGGCTGCTCAAGACCCTCGATGAAAACGGCATGGCTGAGGATACGATTGTCGTCTACACCTCTGACCACGGTGAAATGATGGGTTCACACGGGCATATGGCGAAACAGATGCCACATGAAGAGTCGTGCCGGGTTCCCTTCTTCGTACGTCTACCGGGGATGACCGGACAAGGCAGAACCTCGGATGTTCTCTTCTCCTCCGTCGACATCTATCCCACGCTCTGTGGCTTGGCTGGAATACCCATTCCGAAGCACTGTAGCGGCCATGACTTCTCCGCAGTCATGCGCGGCCATGGAGATCATGCGCCGACTCCTGAAATGGTGTTCCTGATGAACGACCGGGGACCGTACCCGCGTATGGAAGTTGACGTCCCGACCTATCGCGGCCTTCGCACCAGTACCCACACCTACGCCGTGCAGTTGGATGGCCGCTGGTGCCTCTTCGACAACACCGCCGATCCCTATCAAATGAAGAACCTGGTCAGGGATCCTGCAAACCGTGCATTGATAGAAAAATTCGATTCGGAACTCATCGCCTGGAGCAAATCGACGGGCGATCAATTCCCGTACGAGAAGGCGCTGGGATCCTACTCCTCCTATCCGTGCGTCTGAACTCTTCCGGCTCGCGGGGAAACCCCTCTGCCATCTGTCACCGCTCTCCTCGTCTTCGCCGCACAGTCTCTGAATCGTTTGTACAGCTCAACGCAAGAGCCCGTGGCTCACGGGTGTCGGGACATCCCTCCCTGGCGAGGCCTTCCCAAACAAAAAGCGCCTATCTGAAATAAGAATTTGGAATTGGACGCCTCGGAGAGGATTCGAGATTCTCGCTGTAAGAGAGCCGGAAGGAATATGGTTAAGAGAGGCGCCACCACTGGAACGACATGGACTCCGCTACCGCGGTCACGCCGCACCCAGGGAGCGCGGCTCGGCTGCGTAAAACGACTCTTCGCCAATAACCCGCACTTCGCTAAGAGGAAGCACCATGAACTATCCTGTCTGGGACGTACTCTTTGGTTCCGGTCTACTCATCGCGCTGGTCGCCGGTCTGCATGTCTTCGTCTCTCACTTTGCGGTGGGCGGGGGCCTGTTTCTGGTCCTCACTGAGCGCAAGGCTCGCCGGGCCAACGACCCGGCGCTGCTGAACTGGTTGAAAGCCCACACCAGGTTCTTCGTCCTGCTCACCGTCGTCTTTGGAGCCGTGAGCGGAGTCGGCATCTGGTTCACCATCGGCCTGATCTCGCCCAGCGCCACCAGCGACCTGATCCACATCTTTGTGTGGGGATGGGCCATCGAGTGGGTCGCCTTCTTCATCGAGATCTCCGCGGCGCTGCTCTATCTGTATGGCTGGGACAAGCTTCCCCCCAAGCTCCACGAGTGGTACGGGTGGATCTACTTCCTCGCCGCCTTTTTCAGCCTGGTGGTCATCAACGGCATCATCACCTTCATGCTGACGCCGGGTAGCTGGATCGACGTTCACAAGTTCTGGATCGGCTTCTTCAATCCCACCTACCTGCCTTCGGCATTCTTCCGCACCGCGATCTGCCTGGCCCTGGCCGGCATCTACGCTCTGATCACCGCCAGCGTGCAGAAGGACGCCGAACTTAAGGCGCGCATCGTGCGCTGGGGAGCGATGTGGACCGTTCCCTCGCTGATCGCCCTTGTGCCGCTGGGCTGGTGGTACATCCATGAGATCCCCGCCTCTCTCTTTCTGAGCGCGCGGGGGCCCATGCCCACGGCCACGCACTTCGCTTCGTCGGCCTGGATCCTGCTGGCAGTCACCTTTGTGCTGATGCTGTTGGCGGTCTTCACGCCGCGCCGTCTGCATCTGGTCTTCGCCGTGGTGGTGGCCCTGGTGGCGCTGGGCGCGATGGACTCTTTCGAGTTTGTCCGCGAAGACGTGCGCAAGCCCTTCGTGATTGAGAACTATCTCTACGACAACTCGCTCTATGCTTCCAGCATGCCCGGCGACGGCGGCTTCACGGTAGACAATCTAAGCAGCGTCGGCGTGCTCCATGCGGCCCACTGGATCAACCAGCGGGCCATCACAGCCGGCAACCAGGTTGAGGTTGGCCACGAGATCTTCCGCGTCGAGTGCCAGTCCTGCCACACCCCCGATGCCTATCGCGGCATCCATCAGCTTATTGAGCAGCGGCAGTGGAATCCGGCCACGGTTAGCGCCATGCTGACCGGCCTCTCGCTGATGCATAACGGAGTGATGCCGCCCTTCGCGGGCACCGACGCCGAGCGTGGAGCCCTGGCCGCCTACCTGAACTCCCTGCAGACCATCACGCCCAATCCCGCCACCTTCACCAACGGCAAGTTGATGTTCGAGAATCACTGCTCGATGTGCCACCAGGACCGACCCGACGATCCTCTGTTCACCGGCCTGGACCCCAACCCTCAGGTTGCCGCCGACTCGCTGAAGGATCTGACCAGCCTCTTTCCCCTGATGCCCGACATCAAGCTCAACCAGACGCAGCGCACTTCGCTGGTCCATTGGCTCAACACCCAGCGCCCTGCCGGCAAGCCCGGCGCCGCATCCAGCTCCGCAACCCAAGGAGGCAACTGAGATGATCAGCCCCAGCGCGCTCCCAACGATTCCAACCATCGATCCCAATCCGCTCCCAGCGCCCTATTGGGTCTTGAAGCTCCTGCTCGTGGCCACCTTCTACCTGCATATTCTGGCCATGAACCTGATGCTGGGCGGAGCAGCTTTGGCGCTGCTGGCGCGCCTCACCTCCAAAGGCAACCCGATGCGCGGCCGCATCTTTGTGGATGTGGCCAAGAAGGTTCCCACCTTGCTGGCCGCCACCATCACCCTGGGCATCGCACC
>JAJZVZ010000152.1 GCA_021846945.1 Acidobacteriota bacterium
AGTTGGTCGAGGTCCTCGCGTCCGGGCGTCTCATCCAATCTTGCTCGGGCTGGAGCCGTGTCTGAACACACTGGGCCTATGCTGTAGGCTCAAAGTAGCGTTGCGATTTGTGATTTCCAGGGTGGTCATGTCTTCTGTTTTTTCTGCACGTCCGTTCATTGTTCCGCAGGCAGGCGCCGCGCTCTACTGCGGCAAGGTTTCGCTTGAAGCGTTGGCGCGCCGCTACGGGACGCCGCTTTATGTCTACTCGGCCGATCAGATTGCGGAGCGGCTGGGGCTGTTTCAGCAGGCGCTGGCCGGCCGCGATCATCTGGTCTGCTACGCAGTGAAAGCCAACTCGGCGCTGGCGATTCTGAAGCTGCTGGCGGAGCGCGGGGCGGGGTTCGACATCGTTTCAGGCGGCGAGCTGGAGCGGGTGCTGGCTGCCGCGCCGGAGGCTGCGGGCCGCGTGGTCTTTTCGGGCGCGGGCAAGACGGCCGCGGAGATCGACCTGGCGCTCAGGGCCGGCATCCTCGAATTCAACGTGGAGAGCGAGGCGGAACTGGCGCTGCTGGCGGAGCGGGCGCGGAAGCTCAAGCAGCGGGCGCGCTTTGCGCTGCGCGTCAACCCCGACGTCTTTGCCGAAACGCACCCGTATATCTCGACCGGGCTGCGCGAGCACAAGTTCGGCATCGATATTCGCCAAGCGCCGCGCATTTATATGAGCGTGGCCGGGCACCGGTGGCTTGAGGCGCACGGCGTGAGCGTGCACATCGGTTCGCAGATCCGCTCGGCGGAGCCGTTTGGCGCGGCCATGGAGCGCGTGAGCAGGCTGGTGCGGCAACTGGCCGCCGGCGGCATTGTGCTGAAGGCCGTGGATGCCGGAGGCGGTCTGGGCATCGACTACCACAGCGCCAGCTTTGACGCGGCTGCCAAGGTGCGCGAGTACGCACAGGCCATCGAGCAGGCACTGGCCGGCTTTGAAGGACGCCTTCTGCTGGAGCCGGGGAGGTTCCTGGTAGCGCAGGCGGGGGCGCTGGTGACGCGCGTGCTGCAGGTGAAACGCAGCGGCAAAAAGACCTTCGTGATTACCGATGCGGCGATGAATGACCTGATCCGGCCGGCGCTCTATCAGGCGCACCACGAGATTACGCCGGTACGGCCGCGCGCGGGAAGGCCGCGGATTGTGGATGTGGTGGGACCGGTGTGCGAGTCGGGCGACTTCTTCGCCCATGACCGCAAGCTGGCGCCGGTTGAGCCGGGAGACCTGCTGGCGGTGCTCGATGCCGGCGCCTACGGAATGGCGCAAAGCTCGAACTACAACACCCGGCTGCGTCCGCCGGAGGTGCTGGTGGAAGGCACCAGGGCACGACTCATCCGGCGGCGCGAGACGATGGCCGACCTGCTGGCGCCAGAGAGGGTGTAAATCCTCGCAAGTGGCGCGCATTTGGCATGAGCGTAAGACGCCGTTTGCAGCGGACAGGCCGGAGCGCTACAGGATACCGAATTTGGCAAAGGCTTCCGCGGCGGGCATGCCCTTTTCCAGGGCCTTTCGAACCACTTTTTCCTTACGGGCTTTTTCGAAGGCGCGATTCATGACCTCTTCCTCAGCGGCCTTTGGAACGATGCAGACGCCGTCGAGATCGCCAAAGACGATGTCGCCGGGCGTGACGCGGACCTGGCCCACCTGAATGGGTATCCGGTAGTCGATGACCTTGCCGCGCGGGCCCTGATCCTGCGCGTAGCTGCCATAGGAAAAGGTGGGAAACCCCAGAGCAAGCACGCCACGGGTGTCGCGCGAGTAGCCGTCAACGACAGCGCCCGCCGCTCCGCACCGGGTGGCGCGGACGCTCATCAGCTCGCCCCAAAGGGCGTAGCGCGGCGAGGAACCGGTGCAAAGATACACCTCGTCCGTCTTCAAGTCGTCGAGTGCTTCCATCATGAGGCCGAAGGGTAGAGCGGAGATCGGATTGTGCGAACCTTCAATGGCTTCATCAAAGACGTCCGCTTCGAGAACGGTCATGGCGCGCCCGCAAACAATCATTTTGCGGTCGAGCGGGACGATCGCTGGAGGCAGAAACTGATGCTGGAAACCCAGCTTGTCCATGACATCGCCGATGACAGCGGAGAAAAGTTCGCGCCGTGCCGATTGAAACAACTCCTCATCATTTGCCCACATAGGTTGTACTCCGGTTTACATTCTTCAAAACGATATTTTCTTATATCCTCTCCGCGCAAGATGCCGAGTGGCGCCGGCGGAGACTACACCCCGATTTCGATGCGGTGCAGCCTGGGAACGAACAATTGCAGCGCGCCGAGGACGACCAGGTAGGAGACGCTGGCCCAGATGAGGATCGACTGGTAGCTGCCGGTTTTTTGCAGGATCAGGCCGGTGATGGCGGCGGCGAATGTACCGCCGATCGCCGCGCCCATGCCGGTAAGACCGGTGACGGAAGCGACCGCCTGCTTGGGGTAGATGTCGGCAAACATGGCGAAGAGATTCGATGCCCAGCCCTGGTGACCGGCCATCGCCAGGCCAAGGATGCCGACTGCCAGCCAAATGTGCTGCGCATAGACGTCGAAGGCGACGGGGACGACAAAGAGCGCGCAGACGAGCACGGCGATTTTGCGCGCGGCGTTGACGGTCCATCCATGCTTGAGAAGCGTCGAGGAGAGCCAGCCGCCAAAGAGCCCGCCGAGATTGGCCATTCCATACATGATCATGAGAGGAATGCCTACGCTGCGGAGGGTAAGGCCACGGCTCTCGTTGAGGAACTTGGGGGCCCAGTAAAGATAGAACCACCAGACCGGCTCGGTGACGGCGCGGCCGAGAAGAAAGACCCAGGTTTCGCGGTGCATGAGCAGGCGGCGCATGGGAACAGCGGGTTCGTGATCGGTTGCGTCATCCTGAATGGGCGCGGGATGCCGGTAGAGGATGAGCCATGTGGGAATCCAGATGAATCCAAATACGCCGATCAGGATGAAAGCGGCGCGCCAGCCCAGGGTGAGGGCGATCCAGGGAACGATGAGCGGTGCGATAATTGCGCCCACGGTTGAACCGCTGTTGAAGAGGCCCACGGCAAAGGCTCGTTCGCGCACCGGAAACCACTCCGCGGTGGCTTTTACGGCAGCGGGAAAATTGCCGGACTCTCCAAAGCCGAGCAGCAGCCGGGCGGCGGCAAAGCCGCGCACCGACTGCACGAAGCCATGCGCCGTGGCCGCGATGCTGCAGATGGTAAGCGCCAGCGCGTAGCCGATGCGCGTTCCGATGCGGTCGATGATGGGACCAGAGACAAGCAGGCCAAGAGCGAAGGTGGCTTGAAAGCCGCTGATGATCAGTCCGTATTCGCTCTCCGTCCATCCCAGTTCCTTTTGCAGGGGAAGAACGAGGATGCCCAGGACCTGGCGATCCATGTAATTGATGGCGGTGGCGGCAAACAGCAGCGCGCAGACAGTCCAGCGGAATGCCGTGGCGGGCGAAGTTGCAGTCGAAGATCTATCCATCAGTCCCTGTCTGTGCTTCGCGCATGGTTTCTGGCACAGGTGGCTGACTTCGCGGCGGGGAACCGCCTGCGCGGGCTCCAGGGCCTGTGCACCCTGCATCGCAAGGAGCACAGAAATCATTGCGGAGGCAACAAGCGAAATGCTATCACCCGCAGCTTGTGGTGTTCTTAGCAGCGAGCCGCCGAGATACCGTCGAGTTTCTGCCGCTCAGCCGGAGCCATGACCGAGTATCCTGGACGTCTGCCTGCAGCCCGTGACCGCGGAAAGGTGTGTGGCGCAGGCCGTCGCCGCGAAGGCGCTATTGGGCGGGAAATCACCCGGCACCCTCCAGCACCCTAATCCCAGGGCAATCGCATGAAGCGGGAAATGAAGGCGAATGTTGGTTTGAAAGGGCACGACTCAAATCGTGGCAGGATTCCGGTCAGAGACCTTGCTGGCCTCTTCTGCAGGCGCCGAATTTGGCAGCGAGGTCCAGAAGGGCTTCGTCACTTTCGCGCGCGGCAGCCACCTGTACCCCACCGGGCGAGCAGGGTATGACCACCGTGGGCACACCCGCCAAGCTGAACGGCGCGGTATAACGCAGCAGGTGCTTGCGGATTACTTCGACTGACCTGACCTGGCTCGAACCGGCGACGAGTTTCGCATACGGCGCGCAGGGCAGCATCACCAATTCATATGTGGCGAATAGATCGTCCATTCGGGCCCGGAATTCGGAGTGACGGCGGCGGAGCGTTGCAATCTCTTCCACACTGAGGCTCGCGCCCCACTGAAGGCGCTCGCGGATAGGCCGCTCGATGTGTTCGAAGTTGCCGGCATGCAACTGCGCTGCTTCAGAAGCCTGGAGTGGGGCGAAGATCTCTACGGCCTCTGCCCACCAGCCCGGCTCGATGGTGTGTGCTTCCAGTCCCAGATCCTGCAAATGGCGACACGTGGCGCGAAAGTTGGCTGCGATCTCCGGTTCGCAATCATGAAGAAAACTCTCGGCCACGCAGGCAAATCGGCGAAAGCGCTGCTTTGGCACAGTTCCATTGGGCGCAAAGGGCGCGGCGAGCAATGGCGCATCTTCCAGATCGCGAAAGATCCAGCCGATGGTGTCAAAAGACGCTGCGAGATGTGTGCCGCCGCGCCAGTCACCCCGGCCGAGCGAAGCGCGATATCCCGCCAGACCCCCGAGCGAAGCCGGCACGCGCACGGAACCTCCTGTGTCGGTGCCGATGGCAGCGACAGCCGATCCCTCTCTGACGCTGGCCACAGCGCCGCTCGACGAGCCGCCAGTAAGCGCATCCCTGGTGCCGGGCTGGATGCAATCGCCGAACTCAGGATTCTCACCGGTGATGCCGTAGGCCAGCGGATGCAGATGCGTCTTGCCCACGATAACTGCACCGAGCGCGCGCAGCCGCTCGACCAGCCAAGAATCCTGCCTTGCCGCTCCGTGCAGATCACGGTAGAAGCGCGTACCACAGGTCGTGGGCGCGCCCGCCAGATCGAAACAATCCTTCACCGCAACGGGGATACCCCAGAGCGAGTTACGCCCGTCGCCGAACGGGCCACCTTCGCTGCGCGGCATGGCCGCGGCCCGCACGGCCTCGGCCTGGGTCCAGGTGGCGTCCTGCCAAAGGTACGTGTTGCGATTCGGTCCCTGATTGGATCGCGCCAGGGCCTGCCGGGCGAGCTCCAGCGGTTCCAGACTGCCAGCGGCCAGCGCGCTGCGTAGTTCACGAATTGTCCAGGGCCTCTCAGTCATCAGCGCGATTTTACAATGTATCGCGTCTGAATCGGGCAAAAAGAAAGGAGCTTGTCCGGCGATCCGAGTTTCATCAGGGCTGATGTCCAATCAGAAATTGAAGTGTTGCGGCATTTGATCCTGACCAGATCGAGTCTCCCGGGAAGTGGCTCTCCTTTGCCGAATGAGCGGTGGAGTGACCCCGCTCCGAATGGTCCTGGCCTTATTGATCTATTTCTGGTACTTCTCCTAGTTGCCAATGAAAATGTAAAGCCACTACTGTGGCAGTTACCCACGCGGACGCCCCGCGAAGAATACGGCTGTGCGGTACGTGCGGAGTTTGAAATTAGTCTGGTGGCGCGCGATCACACGGCTCACATGCCGCGGAGGAGAATGCAATGCGAAGAGAAATGGGGAGGAGGATGATATCGCTTGCTATTGGACTTCTGGCGGTCGTGTCTACGTTGGCTCAGGATATGGAATGCAACTTCATGCCCGAAAAAGACTTAGCGCGGCTCGGTTGGGAAAAACAGGAGGAGACATGAAAGAGGTACGCGTCGGCCGGAACACTCTGAGGATCGCTGGAATTATTCTCAATGCGGTTGGGCTCGTCTTTTCCCAAGCCCCGGAAATGCAACAGAAAATTGCTGAATTGAAGCAAGCTGTGGCCTCGAACAAGCAAGCCCTTGCGCAATACACCTGGGTAGAACAGGTAACAATCAGTCTCAAGGGAGAACAGAAGAAGCAGCAGAATTTCCAGGTGCGCATTGGTCCTGACGGCAAGCCACAGAAACAGTCTCTCGACCAGGCTCAACCTCAGCAATCGGCAAATGGCGATGCCCGCCGCCGCCGCGGTCGAGTGAAGGAGCACGTGGTTGAAAAGAAGAAAGAGGAGTACAAGGACTATGCGGATTCGATCAAGAGCCTCATCGAACAGTATGTTCCGCCTGAAAAGGAGATGATCGAACAAGCCAAAGCGAAGGGCAACATCGAGGTATCGCCGGCACCCGGTAGTGATGGCAATTACCAGCTCGTTTTCACGAACTATGTCAAACCAGGCGACAAGATGGCGATCGTGTTCGACAAGGCACGGAATGCGATCGTGAGCGTGGCGATCAATTCCTATTTGGACGACCCGAAAGATGTAATCACGGCGGAAATACAGTTTAGTTCGCTTCCTGGCGGGCCTAATCATGTGGCAAGTGTCGCGATCAATGGCGTCAGCAAGCAACTGGCGATTGCGATTCAAAACGGCAATTACCAGCGCTTGTAAAGACGAGTAAATTCCGCCTAGGAATGAGGCGTGAATGGATGACACGGGATCAAGAGAGAATCAACTGTGTTCAGCTTCCAAGACCCTGTAGAGTAATTACGACTACTTGCTCAAACTATTGGGAATTTAGTTGCGTCGGCCCTGCTGGTAGGCCGTATCTCCGATGTTGAGCTGGGGCCGTTCTGCGCAATCGACTTACCGTTCGATGGGGCGACGTTGCTTCGACTGTAGTTGCGCGGCGGATTTCCGGCGAGGTACCTCGCAGAGGATCATCGTGTATGTCTGCGCTGGCGCAGGGACTTTATCCGACCTATCTTGAGCGCGATGTGCCCATGTTCGATCCACGGATTCCGGCGGGAACTGTGGAACGGCTCTGGATCATGCTCGCACACAACCAGGGCACACCGTTGAACGCCTCGCGCCTTGCTTCCGGATTATAGATTCCCTCACCGACCGTTCAACGTTACATCGACCTGCTGACCGATCTTTTGCGGGTTCGGCAACTTGTGCCCTTTCAGCGAAACCTGGGCAAGCGCCTGGTGAAATCCCGCGACACAGGCTACAGGCCTCCGAGAATTGGCAGCGCCTTGACGAGAGAGATCTGCTGATGCGAGAACGGCCATCAACGATCGGGTTCTCATTCTCGCCGGGGAAATCGGCCTATTTCGCGGCCAGTGGCCGACGCCGTCGCAACTGCTCGTTGGCGGCTCTGATTGAGACACTTTCTGCATTGAACCGTGGTCCTGCGCCATTGGCGCATCTCCTCGAACTCCTCGTGCGCGGGGCCGAGAAGAACTTCGGCTGGATTGGGGCATCACCACTCACGCGATGACCGTGTGACAACGAAGTCGATCGATAAATCCTGCGGGACCCGGCACTAGAAGTGCCGGTTCAGCCACGAACTCACTGGTGACAGTTCGAGGGCCGTGTCAGCGGCTTTCCGCGATGCGCTTTGGGCGGCCTTCATCGGTTCTCTGACTTTGCCCGGCGAGTGCGCTTGGCGCCCTGCGGGCAAACCAGGATGCTGCAGCGAACGAAAAGGCGACTGTAACCAGCGTAGCAATTACGAGCATCACCATGGTGCGCTGGTCGCCCTGCGCACCCACAATTGCAGCACCAACTCCGATGTTTCGCGTACACATGCCCAGACTCATTACGGACCGCTTCGTTTCAGGCATCCCCACGGCACTGAGATAACCTGCAACAGCGAGAGCCGGGACGTACAAAAGCTGTGCAAGCAACGCGTGACTACCAACCGATCCAAGGAAGCTCTTGAAATTGAGAATCAGTACCATGGCAAGAAAGAGAACCGTGGCAATGCTCGTAATGCTATTCACGAATCGATAGATATGGTCCGCGCAGTCAGCCCACATTGATTTGATAAAAATGCCTAGGGCCAAAGGTGCGAGAACCAGAAAGATTAATGGCTTGGCGATACTCCAGGCGCTTGCCGACAGGCCGGGCGCCACCAGCGGAACCCCAAAAGGCATGACAACGATCGTTCCCACTGATGCAAGCAGCATAAGGCCAGCCGCAGCGGCCAGATTCCCGTTGGCCTTCTTCACGACAAGCGGGAGAAAGGGGGCCGCGGGAGCCATACTGAGGAGCAGTAGCCCCACTGCATAATGTCGTTCCATTGGAACCACGAGCACCACCAGGTACCCAAGCGTCGGGCCAATGAGGAAACCACTAAGAAGAGTTATAAGAACAAACCTGGCATTTTTGAGCGGAACAATTGCGTCGGCAAAGCGAAGTTGTAACCCCATTGCGGAGAGGCTCCCGATCATAAAGATCACCAGGGAGATCGTGAAGGCCGCCTTGATGAATTCACTGATCACGGTCCACCTCCGACATGTTCTAATCTTTGTCAGACACGATCACACGGAAGATGTGATAGCCCCAACTTTTAAGGTCCAGATACAATCCGCGTTCCGACAATTCCGTGCCATCCCTCTCAAACGCCTCATGGCTCATCAGATCATCGAGGAGTACGGAACGGCCGGATAAATCCGCAAAGGGGAGACGAAGGTAACACTGGCTCTGATGGGGCGCAAAGTTTACGACAACCAGCAGCTTGTCGTGTCGCAGAAATTCCCACGCGAAGCCGATGAAGCAATCCCAGGTCCAGTTTCCTTCCCAGGCTGGATTAGTCTCAAGCAAGGACCAATGGCCATTCCGAACAACACGCAGTTTCAAGCACGCGAGCAGTTCTCCGTAGAATTCGAGCAGCGCCGAATCGATCACCTCGTTGGGGCGTCGGCGCAGATGGACGGGAAGCTTCTTTTTTCTTCCCTGAAATTGCCCCTCATGAAAGAACCGCAGGCCGGGGCAAAGGTACGTAAGCACGGCGGCAGCGTGGTGTTGTTCCGGCGGAAAGACCGATGCCGCACGGGGCTCATCATGGTTCTCGAGGAAGCGCGCCGACTTCATCTGGAAATTCATGTCCGCACGAAAGTGATCGCGTACCGGCTGGGCGCGTCCGTTCCGGAGTCGGTCATATAGACGCTTGTCATATGTGTAGTTGAATCCCAACTGCTGGAGCGTCCATTCGAGGTCCCAATATACCTCTGCGATGAACAGAAAATCGGCGTTGCTCTCCCGTACAGTGCTGATTGCCTGTGACCAGAAAGGCGCGGGCCTTTGCCCCCATGTCCGTTCGAAGACTTCTGGAAGTATCAGCATCGCCATGTCGCAGCGCACGCCGTCACAATGTTTCGCAACTTTTTGGAGTTCGCCAATCATCGCCTGTTGCAGGGAGGGCTCCACGTAATTCAACTGAAGTGTATCGGGCCAACCATCAAAGTATGGATCGCGGCCATAAGCAAAGACGGCTGGTGTATCGTCGCCGCCCAGGTTGATGTAGTTCTGCGGCTCATCTCGGAGTGTCTTTTCAGTGCCGCGAACATAGTACTCCGGGTGCTGTATGACCCACTCGTGGTCGAGCGCGGTGTGGTTAGGGACGAAATCGAGCAGTAGCTTCATGCCGAGAAAATGGATGCGATCCCGCAAGCGATCGAGCGCGGCATTGCCGCCAAAATCCGTGTGGGCCTCATACCTGGTAATCGCAAAACAGGATCCGCATATGTCGTCTTCAGCTAAACCAGGGAGAATCTCTCGAAACTCACGCAGCCACTCCTGATTCTGTCGCGATACGCGCCGGCCGGCAGAGCCTGTCTGCCAAACGCCAAGGAACCAGACCCAATCGTGGCCTTGCTGCGCCAAGTGATCAAGGAATTCGTCGGGAACATCATCGAGGGTTGCCGGCTTGCCGATCTGCGAGGACAACTCCTGCAGCAACGCCCGCGTATTTACCTGGTAAAGCGAGGGACAGAGGGCCGCAGCTTCTCTCTCGCGGGCCATACTTGGGTGGGCGTGTTCGTCGACTGAAGGGCGAAATTCAACTTGCGCGCTCATGGCACTCCTCCGATCAGAATGAAACTTGCGCAAAGCCTTTCGGCAGCTTTGCGCGGCTCGAGCCGTACTACAGCCAAGTCTACGACCCCTGTTTAACGCAAGCGACTGGCAGAGATACGAGGAGCCCTGTGCCAATGCGATGACTGCGACTGCCATGGTTCTGCAGCGACCTTGGAAACTCCCGCAGGGCCGATACTGAATGTGTGGCCATTCTTGCCCTTACAAAAAACACGGAGAGAGATGTCATTTGCTGCTTGGCTAAAGCTAAAATTTGGGACCAGGGATATCACTCCCGACTGGAGATGAAAGCGCCGTCGAGTGACATCCGGTCGGCATTTCGTCGACTGCTTCCATGTCCATAGCCGTTTTCTTCAGAAGTGGATTCTGCTGGTCGTCAGCTCCCGTTTCGTTCTTCAAATACACCGAACGCGCCGGATAGGCGATCTCGACACCTGCCGAAAGCAGCGCCTCTCTGATGCTCATCAACAACTCTTCCTGGGTTTCCAGAAACTGATTCCAATCTCTTGCTGCAACATATGCAAACACTTCCAGTTCGAGGCTGTATTCAGCAAAACGCAGCAGCCGCACCCGCGCGGTCGAGGGCAGGACCCTGGGATCTCTTTCCAATAGAGTTCGCGCTTCTGAAAGAACCGTATTCAGCTTGGAGGATGGGGTCTGATATCTCAGGCTGATCAGGTGGCGCAGCCAGAACTGATCGCGAGCCGAGTAGTTTTCGAGCGTCATGGTGGCAACCTGGCCGTTGGGAATGGTAATAATCGTCCGGTCGAGCGTACGAACGCGGGTTGACCGGAGCCCGACAGCCTCTATCGTCCCGAGTACCTCTCCAATTTTGAAGAAATCTCCCACATGAACCGCTCCGTCTAAGATCAAGGACACCCCGCCTATCACATTTTCGAGAGTCTTCTGGGCTGCGAGCGCCACCGCGATACCGCCTACTCCCAGGCCGGCTAATGCTGCTGTTGGATTGATCCCGAGACTGTGCAATGCAAACATCAGGCCTATAACGATGACAATGAAATCCATCAGCCGCCGGCCCAGCCGCAATACCGCCGTTGAGCTGAGACGGCCTTTATGCTGCATGCGCTTCCTTACATAGGCTTCACATTTCTCGTCCACCAGAAACATCGTCCAAACCAGGCCGACGATCAGAATGAGTAGGGCCACTGTGGAGCCCACCTGACGAGCAAGGAGGGATAGGCTCACTGTGGAAAGAGTCGCATA
>JAJZVZ010000153.1 GCA_021846945.1 Acidobacteriota bacterium
GATCCACGGCCCTGTGCGATGAGGATGAAATCAGAGCCACTCGCCCTTGCGCATCAGAGGCTCGGCCACGCCGGTAGCGGAGATGCCATCAATATCTAACTCGGCTGAGCCGATCATCCAGTCCACGTGGATGAGACTGTCATTGGCGCCGCGCGCGGCCAGTTCTTCAGCAGTCATCTTGTCGCCTTCGCGCAAACAGGTGGAGTAGGACTGGCCAAGTGCGATATGCGACGCAGCGTTCTCGTCGAACAGCGTGTTGAGGAAGGTGAGTCCGCTGGCGGCGATGGGCGACGCGTGCGGAACAAGCGCCACTTCTCCCAGCCGGCGTGCGCCTTCATCTGTGCCGATCAGCTTCTGGAGCACCTCCTGGCCGCGGGAAGCGCGAGCCTCGACAATACTGCCGCCTTGAAAGCGCACCTGGATTCCCTCGATCATGGTTCCCTGGTGGGAAAGCGGTTTGGTTGCCGTCACCACGCCTTCGGCACGATCCCTGTGAGGCGCGGTGAAAATCTCTTCCGTAGGCATGTTGGGGATGCAGTAAATGCCGTTGCCTGCGGTAGTGCCGCCGCCGAGCCAAAGGTGGTCGTCTGCCAGACCGAGGCGGAAGTCAGTACCCGGGCCCTTGTATTGGAGCCACGCGTAGCGCTTCTCGTTCAACTTGGCTGCGCGCTGCTGCAGGCTGGCATCGTGAGCACGCCATGCCGCCACGGGATCGGCAACGTCAATGCGGCTGGTAGAGAAGATCGCCTCCCAGAGTTGCGCGAGCGCAGCCTCAGGAGCCGCTCCGGGGAACATGGCCGCTGCCCAGGCCGGAGTCGCGCTCGCGACTATGGTCCAGTTGATCGCGTGACGGGTGATGAGTTCCAGCGCCGGGCGGTAGGCGTGTGAGACGGCGCGATTGGCGCGGCCTACCTTGTCCGCATCTTCGTTGGCCAGCAATGCCGGGTCTGCGCCGGCAATCGCAAGGCGAGCGGCTCCGCTTTTGAAAGCTGCGGCCATGCCATCGTAGAGCCACTTTGCGGCATGGTCGAAGCTCTCGTCTGGAGCGAAGTGGTAACGGGCAAGCGTGGCCTCGTCGTCCGCGTAGAGCGTTGTCACCAGTGATGCGCCGGCACGGTAAGCATGCTCAGTGATGCGGCGGGCAAGCTGCAGTGAGTCGAGCGAGGCCGTCATGACCAGTTCCTGGCCGGGCTGGAGGCCAAGGCCTACCTTCACGGCGACTTCAGCAAGCAGATCCAGATTCTCAGAAAAGCTGCGGGATGTTGGAGTCGATTTTGGCATTGTAGGAATTACCTTTGAAATACGATCATTGCAGGCTGCACAAAAATATGACTCTCCCTGCGCTAACCGTTGAGCTGCAGGCGCAGCTTGTCACCAACGATTGTATCTTGCTGATCCTACAATCGCCTCCAAGCCACTTTCCCCAACAGCATTCCTGTGCTGGCGCTGCATCGCTTTTTCATTTCCCTTGAAGCGCTAAAGCGAGACGCCACGCTTCCATGGAATAAAGTCGATCTGGCCACGCAGCTCCGAGTACGTTCTACGCTCGCCGCTGGCCACGGCGATGGAGAGCTCCAGCAGCTTTTCCGCGCAGTCGCTGACGGTCTCTTCGCCGGTAACAATGCCTCCGGCGTTGAAGTCGATGATGTCGCCCATGCGCTCAAAGAGCGTGGTATTGGTAGAGATCTTTATGACCGGCGCGATGGGATTGCCGGTAGGCGTACCCAGGCCAGTGGTAAAGAGCACCAGATTACAGCCTGCGCCTACCTGCGCGGTCACGCTCTCAACGTCGTTGCCCGGAGTGCATTGCAGATTGAGGCCACGCGCGGTGACGTACTCCGGGTAGTCGATGACGCCGCACACCGGGCCAACACCGCCCTTGCGCGCCGCGCCGGCCGACTTGATGGCGTCGGTGATGAGGCCATCGCGGATATTGCCGGGCGAGGGATTGAAGGCAAAGTCTGACTGCGAGGCTTTGGCGCGCGCTGCATACGTGCGCATCAGATTGCTGAAGCGCTCCGCCAACTCATCGTTCACGCAGCGGTTGACGAGTTCCTGCTCCACACCATGAAGTTCGGGAAACTCCGAAAGCATAGTGGTGCCGCCCACGCCGGCGATCAGGTCTGAGACGTAGCCGACTGTTGGATTCGCCGAGATGCCGCTGAAGCCGTCCGACCCTCCGCACTGGAGGCCGACGCTCAGAGCGGCAAGCGGCGCGGGCGCGCGCTGGGCCCGGTTAGCCTCGGCGAGCGCGGCAAAGGTGCGGTCCAGTGCCTCCTGCATCAGCGTGCTCTCGCGGCCGGATTTCTGCTGATCGACGATCAGCACTGGCTTGGTCGCCGTGACCTTGGGATTGCGTGCGCGCAGTTCATCCAGCAGCAGGCCCGCCTGCGCGTTCTGGCAGCCGAGGCTCAATACCGTCGCCCCGGCAACATTCGGATTATGGATATAGCCGGCCAGCAGCCCGCACAGCGCCTGCGCATCCTGGCGCGTGCCGCCACATCCCATCTGGTGAGTGATGAACCGCACACCATCGAGGTTGGGAAAGATGCGGCCATCGCGCGGCTGCTCTTCCACTGCCGCCGCATGCGCAGCAGACTCCGCAGGCAACCCGCTTCCACTTTTGAGTTGCTGAATCAACTGCCTTACATGAAGGCGATATCGGCTGTTGGCGCGGCCATAGCCCAGTTCCTCTTCGAGAGCCTCCTGCATCTGCTCGATGTTGCGGTTCTCGCAGAAGACCAGCGGCAGCACAATCCAGTAGTTGCGCGTGCCCACCTGGCCGTCGGAGCGATGGTAGCCCATGAAGGTGCGGCCCTTCCACGCCGAGGCATCGGGCGTGGCGATCGGCGCGGGCTGCCGTGTAGCAGAGTAGGCGCCGGCGCGATGACGGATATTGTGCGTGGTCAGCAGGCCTCCACGCGGAATCGCATACACAACCTCACCCACCACCATGCCGTACATGAAGATCAGGTCGCCCGGATTCAGGTCCGTGAGAGCCATCTTGTGTTTGGCGGGAATCTTCTCTTTCGCAGTGCAGAGAGCCTTTGCGGACACCGGGCCAAATTGGACCGTCACACCCGCTTCGAGATTGGACAGCGCCACAACGACATTGTCGCGTGGATCGAGTTGCAAAACCGTTTCCGGCATGGGATCACCTTCTCAGCTTTCATGATTCGAGCTAAACGCTCGAAATTGCAAATTCGCGATCATCACAGGTGCGCGTAGTGGAGCAGCAGGCCCGCCAGCGCTCCGCCGGCCAGATCGCCGACGATGGGAATTGGCGCATATCGCCAGTTGGAGCCGCCCTTGCCGGGGATCGGCAGGATGGCATGCATCAGCCGCGGACCCAGGTCGCGCGCAGGATTGATGGCGTATCCCGTAGTCCCGCCCAGCGAGAGGCCGATGCCCCACACCAGGCTGGCGACCAGCCATTGGCCTAGCCCCGGCGCCGGTCCGGTGGCCGAAACGCCGTGCGAAAAGATAGCACCAACCACGATAACCAGCACGGCCGTACCGATCATCTCGCTCACCATATTGAAGAGCGGGCTGCGCACCGCGCCGTTGGTGCAAAAAATGCCAAGCTTGGCCGCGGGATCGGGCGAGAGCCGCCAGTGCGGCGCGTAGTGCAGCGTCATCAGCGCTGCGCCGCACATCGCCCCCAGAAACTGCGCCGACCACATGCTCAGCACCTGCGAATAGTTTCCGCTCACGACGGCCATGGCCAGCGTAATGGCCGGATTGATATGAGCGCCGGGACTTCCGAAGGCCTGCGCCACCAATACGCCACACAGCACGGCCAGAGCCCATCCCGTGGTGATCACCATCCAGCCCGCGTCGGCCGCGTAGGACTTGCGTAGCGTAACCCCGGCGCAGACACCGTTACCCAGCAGCACCAGAACCAGCGTGCCCATAAACTCGCCTAACCAAACAGAGTGCATCGAACATTCCTTACGCCTGCGCCGCACGTCACTTTCCTGAAGTGCAGAACGCGCATAGAATTCAATCTTACTGATCCAGAGCATTCTCCACGGTCCACCCCACATCCGCCAAGCGATTCCGCTTGCGGGCGGTGCGGTGGCCCCGGTCAAACGGGTTATACCATGAGCTGGATGACTGAAAGCGGTCGAGGAACGCGCCACTGAGCCGGGACTTCGGTTCATATCAGCGCCATCGGGCTCTGCCGCGGGGTTCGGAGATGGCAGAGATTCGTAGAGTTGTTTGGGGAGTTATTATGCTTTCGACCTTTACTGCCGCGCAGCAGCCTCCCGTGCGCCACTGGGCCATCGTGCTCCATGGCGGCGCCGGCATCATCGAGCGCGCAACCATGGACCCAAAGACGGACGCGGCTTATCGCGCTTCACTGAGACAGGCGATCGAGGCCGGCGCCGCCGTGCTTGACAAGGGCGGCTCCTCGCTCGACGCCATCGAAGCCTCCATTCGCATTCTTGAGGATGATCCGCTGTTCAATGCGGGGCGAGGCGCGGTGTTTGCCGCCGACGGGAAGAACGAGTTGGACGCGGCCATTATGGACGGCGCGACGCTACAGGCCGGAGCCGTGGCGGATGTGACGCGCACGCGTCACCCCATCAGCCTGGCGCGCGCGGTCATGGAGAAGTCGCCGCATGTCCTGCTGGTGGGCGCGGGCGCCGATGCCTTTTCAGTCTATGCCGGACTGGAGCAGGTGGACCCCAGCTTCTACTTCACCGAGCGCCGCTGGGAGTCTCTGGTGAAGCAACTGAAGGAGGAAGGCCTGCCGATTCCGCCACGGCCTGCTGGCGCGCCGCCGCCGCCCGCTGCGCCGGTAGCCGACATTGAACCGGCCAATGCGCATAAGTATGGAACCGTGGGCGTGGTCGCGCTCGACCGGCATGGCGACATCGCCGCCGGCACCTCGACCGGCGGCACGCAGGCCAAGCGATGGGGACGCGTGGGCGACTCGCCGCTGATCGGCGCGGGCACCTATGCGTCGAATCAATCCTGCGCCGTCTCCGCTACGGGCACGGGCGAGTATTTCATCCGCCTGACCGTGGCGCGTACCGTCTGTGCGCTGGTCCAGTACACAGGAATGACTTTGCAGCAGGCCGCCGACAAGGTGATCCACAAAGAACTGACCGCGCTGCACGGCGACGGTGGCGTGATTGCCATTACTCCCGATGGACAAATGGTCTGGAGCTTCAATACTCCGGGCATGTACCGGGCCAGGCTGGCCGAAGGAGGCCAGCTGGAGATCGGGATTTACAACGACGAGCCATAGCCGCCAAGGCTTAAAGGCAATACAACAATACAATTGGGTGGCGCTATGCCAACAGTCTTTCGCCACCGGGGTTTCAGGTTTTTCTATTACTCGAATGAAGGTTCGCCACGGGAACCGCTTCATGTGCATGTGATGAAGGATGAGATGAAAGCAAAATCCTGGCTGAAACCCAAGGTCAGGTAGCTCACAACGATGGCTACGACGCCGGATCCTGCGCGAATTGTTGTGGGTCGTTGCTGCAAACCGCGATCGGATCGAAAGGGCACGGAATGAATTCTTCGGTTAGAGCGATGCGTGTCCGCTTCGATGAGGACTGCATGTGGGTCAATCTAAGTGACGGCCGCACGATCGGCGTGCCGTTGGCATGGTTCCCCCGTTTGCTGCAGGCCACTCCCGATCAGCGTGAGCAGGTCCAAATCACCAGCCGAGGTCTGCATTGGGAGGAACTCGACGAGGACATTTCCATTGCTGGCATTCTTGCCGGCCTGGGCGACCAGACCAATAAGATTTTCGCCGCATAAGAGCCCTCGCCTTCCCCAGGTATCTGTCGCACCCTCGCCAGCACTTGCCACAGCTGGCACGCGAGCGCAAAGCTACCGGATTATCTCGAACCGTTCCCAGGAACAGTTGCATACCGGGCCGCGTTGCGATGCAGATTGCATCTCAGGGGTGAAGGCAACGCCCGGGCATCCGGCCGAACCTGCGCATCGCGCTGTAGAATGTTGCGCATGGAAACCATCCAGTACAACCTGCCTCAGGAGCGCATTCCGCGCGTCTGGTACAACATTCTGCCCGATCTGCCCAAGCCGCTGGCCCCACCGCTGCATCCGGGAACACACCAGCCGCTCGGCCCTGACGATCTGGCTCCACTCTTTCCCATGAGCCTGATCCTGCAGGAGATGAGCCCCGAGCACGAGATCGAGATTCCTGAAGAGGTGCGGCAGATCTACGCGCAGTGGCGTCCTTCACCACTCTTCCGGGCGCGTCGCCTGGAGCAGGCACTGGATACGCCGGCGCGTATCTACTACAAGTACGAGGGCGTAAGCCCGGCCGGCTCGCACAAGCTGAATACCGCCGTTGCACAGGTCTACTACAACAAGAAGGAAGGCACCAAACGCCTCTCGACCGAGACCGGCGCCGGACAATGGGGCTCGGCGCTTTCCATGGCGTGCGCCTTTCTGGGCCTGGAGTGCAAGGTCTTCATGGTGCGCGTGAGCTACGACCAGAAGCCTTACCGCCGAGCGCTGATGGAAGCCTTTGGCGCCTCAGTCACCGCCAGCCCGAGCACGGAGACGGAATCGGGCCGCGCCATCCTGGCCGAGCATCCGCAATCGAACGGCTCCCTGGGCATCGCCATCTCCGAAGCCGTGGAAGTGGCCGCCAAAGACCCCAACACCAAGTACGCCCTGGGTAGCGTGCTCAATCACGTCCTGCTGCACCAGACCGTCATTGGCCAGGAAGCCATGGAACAGATGGCGCTGGCCGGCGATGAGCCCGACGTGATCATCGGCTGCACCGGAGGCGGATCGAACTTCGCCGGACTGGTGTTGCCCTACCTGGGCCGCAAAATCAGGGGCCAGTGCCAGGCGCGCGTGGTAGCCGTCGAGCCGGCCGCATGTCCCAGCCTCACCAAGGGCCGCTTCACTTATGACTTCGGCGATACCGCGCACCTGACGCCGCTGGTCAAGATGCACACCCTGGGCAGCACCTTTATTCCACCGGGCATTCATGCCGGCGGACTGCGCTATCACGGTATGGCGCCGCTGGTTTCGCACGTGCTCGACCTGGGACTGGCCGAGGCCGTTACCGTGCAGCAGTTGGATGCCTTTGCAGCGGGCGTGCAGTTTGCGCGCGCCGAGGGCATCATTCCCGCGCCGGAAGCCAACCATGCCGTCGCCCAGGCCATTGCCGAGGCCCTGCGCGCCCGGGCAGAGGGGAAGCAGCGCACCATCCTCTTCAACCTGAGCGGTCACGGCCACTTCGACATGCAGTCGTACATCGCCTACCACGCGGGCAGGCTGGAGAACTACGAGTATCCCGAGGAGGAAATTGCGATGGCGCTGGCCGGGCTGCCTTCAGTGGAGTAATTGGTGGGCTTCAGTCGCCAGTTGCCAGTGATCAGTGACCAGTTTTCGGGAGGTGAGATTCGTGGGCAGGTAGTCCGACTCGGCCCGTGGCCCACTTATCCGTTCTTGCGAACACTCCACCCCTTCGTAAGGATGAGGTGCGTGTCCCATTCATCGTGGCTTTATCGCGATGAGTGGGCCGCGCAGGCTTGCCATCCATTCCGACCACGCCACGCAGGCCGGTGGCGTAGTGGCGAAAGCTGCTCCACGGGTACAGCTCGGCACTCGCTACCGAGCCACGCTTGACCGGATTGCGATGAAGGTAGCGAATCACTTCCGAGCGGGCCTTATCCCCGTGGATATTGCTGTCGAAGTAGCGGTGCTGCCAGAACTGCTCGCGATCGACCTTGAGTTTGCGGGAAGTGATCTGCTTGAGGGCCTTCAGAAACTACGCCACAAAGATCGCGGGCGGCTCGCGGCGATTCACAACCCCAGCTTCGCCCACAGCGCGTCTACCTTAGCCTTGGTGGCACGGTCCATCTCGATCATCGCCGGCCAGGGGCGCTCGAAGCCTTCGGCCTTCCACTTTCGTGTGGCGTCGATGCCCATCTTCGATCCGTAATTCGGCAGGCGCGATGCATGATCGAGCGAGTCCACCGGCCCCAGCGTGAATTGAATATCGCGCTCGGGATCGATGTTGTTGGCTACGCGCAGCACCACTTCCCCCATGTCCTGCACGTCGCAGTCTTCATCCACTACCACGATGCACTTGGTGAACATGGCCTGGCCCAGCGACCAGATGGCGTTCATCACTTTGCGTGCGTGGCCGGGATAGCTCTTCCGGATCGACACGATCATCAGGTTATGAAAGACCGCTTCGACGGGCAGATGAATATCGACAAGTTCGGGGATGGTCATCTTCATCGCGGGCAGAAAGATGCGCTCAACGGCCTTGCCCATCCAGGCGTCTTCCATGGGCGGTTTGCCGACGATTGTCGCGGCATAGACGGGATCTTTGCGGTGGGTGATGCAGGTGAGGTGGAAGACGGGGTAATCGTCAGTGAGCGTGTAGTAGCCGGTGTGATCGCCGAAAGGGCCCTCGGCGCGCAGCTCGCCCAGCTCCACGTAGCCCTCGAGCACGATCTCGGCGTGGGCCGGCACTTCGAGATCCACCGTCTCACACTTCACGATCTCGACCGGCTTGCCGCGGAGGAAACCGGCGATGAGGAACTCCTCCACATCCGGCGGCGCGGGAACGATGGCGGAGAACGTGGTCGCCGGGTCGGTGCCGATGGCCACGGCCACCTCAAGCCGCGAGCCTTTCAGATTACCCATCGCCACTTGCGGCAGCCCGCCAACTGGGCCGGCAGGAATGACTGCGGCGCCGCCGGCCGACTCCGCCATGGCGGCGACGCGCGCGGTGCGGGGATCGGCGTCGGATTGGGCCGCGGCAGCTGCACGCAACGCTTCGCGGTAGTGCTCGGCGGCAACCTTCTGCCGTTGCCAGTGCATGCCGGTGGTCTGGCCGTCGTAGACCTGCATGCGGTACATGCCGATGTTGCGTTTGCCGGTGCGGGGATCGCGCGTGTGCGCGCAGGGCAGCGTGATAAAGCGGCCGCCGTCATGCGGCCAGCACTTGAGGATCGGAAACGCGTTCAGGTCGAAGTTGTCGCGGAGGATGACTTCCTTGCAGGACGCGTCTCTGGCGCTGACGGTCTTGGGAAAGGCGCTGGCGAGCGCGCCCAGTTGCGGCAGCATCTTGAGCTTGTCGAAGAGGCCCTCGGGCGCCTTCACGTTCATCAGGCCGTGGATGCGCTCGGCGATCTCGTCCAGGCGCTCCACGCCGAGCGCCAGAGCCATGCGCCGCTCGCTGCCAAACTGGTTCATGAGGACTTTGTGGCCGGGATGGCCCTTGACGTTTTCAAAGAGCAGGGCCGGGCCGCCGGGAGCGTACTTCCCTTTCACCGCGCCGGGGGTTCCAGCCCGGCCGCGCGCGCCGATCTTCGACACGCGGTCCGTGATCTCGGTGATTTCCAGCTCAGGCGAGACTTCTTCGTGGATGCTTTTCAATTCGCCGTGTTTTTCGAGTGCCCTGATCCAGTCGCGCAAATCATCGTAAGCCAAGAAGACGCTCCGGCCGGTGGTTACCGTTCCTCACTCATACTAAAGCCTTTGGAAAAGAAGCACGATACTCGGCGCCGTGGGCCGTTGCATTTCCGGACGCGACCGTGCCATTCTGTCGCAGTACGCAGGAGCTGAGATGACCCCTTCCCCCAAGTCAAGCAAGCCCGCGCCAAAATCCCGCAAAATCCCTTGTAGACCGTACTTTGTTCTCCTGACCCCTACCACGCCGGCAACTCCCGCTGCCGCAGCCGGTGTCCCTTGGAACGTACCCAACCTTTGTGCTGCTTACTCCTGGCCTGCCGCCATGCCGGGCGGCGGAGTCATCGCCATCGTGGAGTTGGGCGGCGGCTGGGTCGCGTCCGACATGGACGCATTCTTTCAGTCGCTTGGCCAGCCTGTGCCACAAATCACCGATGTTTCAGTGGATGGCACGCAGAACAGTCCCAACCAGGGCGGCGGATCCAACGATCCCGATTATGAAGTTGCGCTCGATATCCAGGTTTCCGCCGCGTCCTACTACGCGGCCACCGGCAAGGCGGCTACGATCCGGGTGTACTGGTCGCAGAATATCGCCACTGCCGTCCAGAAGGCAGCCGCGGACGGCTGCGATGTCTGCTCGATTTCATGGGGGGCAGACGAGGCAGTGTGGGGCGCGGCCGCGGCAGAGCAGATGGAGTCAACCGCGCAGTCCGCGACCGGCGGCGGCATGATTGTCTTTGCCGCATCGGGCGACAACGACTCGAGCGATGGCGGCCCGACGCCTGCCAACGTGGATGTTCCGGCCTCGTGCCCGCATGTGATCGGCTGCGGAGGCACTCTCAAGACCACCAGCCAGGAAACGGTGTGGAACGACAATCCCGGCAGAACCCACGGCGAAGGTACAGGCGGTGGCTACTCCACGGTCTTTCCCGCGCAGGCATTCCAGATCGGCGCGCCACCCGCGCCCGCCAGCAGCCCGTACGGCAAAGGCAGAATGGTGCCCGATGTGGCCGCTGACGCCGATCCCAACACTGGCTACAACATCTTTGTCCATGGGGCCCCGGCAGTTGTAGGCGGAACGAGCGCCGTGGCGCCGCTCTATGCTGGGCTGTTTGCCGCGTTCGGAACCAGGCTCGGCTTTGTAACGCCGGCGCTTTGGAAGAACCAGAGCGCCTTCCATGACATTACGGTTGGGAATAACGGCTTTTACGATGCGGGGCCCGGCCCTGATCCATGCAGCGGAATCGGATCGCCCATCGGCGCAAAGATTGCGGCGCTATTCGTCCTTACGCCCTGACCGTCTGCTTGGGGGCTTCGATGCTGGTGAGGAACAGCGCGTCCGTTGGCACGGCTTCCACCGGAAAACCCAGACGCTTCCACTCATCGTAGCCTCCGCGCAGCGGGCGCACGCGCTCGATGCCCAGCTTTTGCAGCGTCATCGCGGTCTTGGCGGCGGTGGCCTCGCTCGGGCAGGTGCAGAAAAGCACAATCTCGCGGTCGCGGGGAATTTCGTGATGACGGGCGGCAATCGCGTCGGGCGAGAAGTGAATCGCGCCTGGGAGCGTGAAGGGATCAGGCAGCAATTCCAGTGGGTGACGCAGGTCCACGATGAACGGCCCCTCGCCGGCATCGATCTGGCGCTTTAGATCTTCCGGTTCAAGACGTTCCGCCGCAAGTTTTTTCAGGCCTGCCCGGCGCC
>JAJZVZ010000154.1 GCA_021846945.1 Acidobacteriota bacterium
AGTTTGCCGCGCACGGCTGGCCGTTCCGATTCGACATGCTGAATGCGGCGTGGGCCTTTACCGAGCAACTTCGCCCGCAGGATTATGTGGCGTTGACGACTTTCGATCTGACGCCGCATATCATGGTCGATTTCACGCAGAACCATGCGGAGATCCAGCAGGCGATTAACACGCTGGGAATGCAAGCATGGGCTCCCGCCGCATTTTATGAAACGAACATTTTCGATGCGCTTAGCGACGCGCTGGACCGGCTTTCGCGTATTCCGGGGCAAAAGTACATCATTCTCATTGCATCTGGACACGACTCGATGTCCAAGCTCACTCTTGACCAGATGCTCAAGCGCGTAAAGGAATCTCGCAATGTCACGATCTACACCATTTCGACGGGTGGGCTTTTGCTCGCGCTGACTGAAGGGCAGCCGGGGATGAGGGGCGGCATGTACGACATGACCTATCTCCAGGCCGACAACCAGATGAGAACCTTCGCAAGCTATACGGGAGGCATGAGCTTCTTCCCGCGATTTGCTGGTGAACTGCCCGATGATGTCCGGTCCATCAACCAGGCGATCCGGTCCAAGTACGAACTCGTCTACCGGCCGAGCGATGCCAAGCAGGACGGGACATGGCGCAAACTGCGTGTGGAACTGGTGGACGCGGAAGGCAAGCCTTTGCGCTTCCAGGACCAGAAGCATCACCCGCTTAAGTACCAGATCATCGCCCGCGACGGGTATCGCGCCAAGCAGCAAGTGGAGTAAAGGGAAGCACGGCGGCGGTGTTGCAACACCGCCGCCGGATATCCTGCGCGGTTCGAGTCCGAAGGCCCGTGTTAGTGGACGATGTTGAGCTGCTCAAGAATGTTCCAGACGTAATAGATGACGACCACTGCTGTCATGGCCAGGACCAGCCATTGTGCGACGTGCAGATAGGGCTCCACCCTGGCTACTTTTGAGACAATCACTGCCTGCGCTGCCTTTTCGTGTTCAAACGAATCGTCAAGGAAGATCTGGTCTTCCTCGTCCCGGGTCAGGCTCGAGCGATAGATATACAGCCCAGCCGCAATTACGACCAAAGAGCTCCATACGACCCACATGATCGGCATGAACCCCATACTCGTCCTCCTCCAAATTCATTCCGTCCCCTCACCGGCGGGGTCCGTGCAGAAATTGCGGCCTCGAAGGTGGAGGGCCTTTTGGTTGACAATCATAGCCCGGAATTGGTACTCGCGCCGCGAATTATTTTTTGGGCGCATTTTTCTGGTTCAGGTGGCCCGGAGTTGGGGGGTGGGACGCGGGTCTATTGCCTGATAGACAAGGGTTTTCCAGAGGGGCCGGATTTTCGCGACTTTCTGTCTGCGGATGCATCCAAGTAGGAGGAAAGCCGGCATCGGGCTTGTATCCTCGCCCGGTGAACGGTAAAGTACAGAGAAGGGTTATACCTTCACTCTCGGGAGAAACTATGGCTACAGCAACTGCTACATCCGCCCAGGAAACGACCAAGAAGACGCCTCTTACCCTGACTCCGCAGGCGATTGCAAAAGTGCGTGAGATCATGGCTACCCAGGATCCGCTGCCGGCAGGGCTGCGCATTGGCGTGGTGGGCGGGGGCTGCTCCGGCTTTCAATATTCCATGGCTTTCGAGAACCAGAGCGGCATGATGGACAAGGTCTTCACGTTCGACGACCTGAAGGTCTTCGTGGATGCTACCTCGTTGATGTACCTGAACGGCTGCACAGTGGATTATGTGGAGACATTGGAAGCGGCTGGCTTCAAGTTTGACAATCCCCAGGTGAAGAGCACCTGCGGATGCGGCTCATCCTTCAATGTCTAATTGCTGACAACAGCGCGCTGATCTGCCTTGGGTTCCCTCGCAAACAGGCCCGCCCCCACGCCGGGGACGGGCCTGTTGTCCGTTGTGGCCTCTTCGCGGCATGGAAGATACAGCGTACCCGTTACTGTTGCGGAGCGGGTGACATGGGTGAAGAGGACGAACCGTTGCCCGAGCCGGTTCCAGGGCTTGAACTAAACGGCGAACTTGAGCCAAACGGCGAACTTGAACCGGAAGGTGCACCAGAACCGGAAGGCGAGCTTGAACCAAACGGGGAACTGCCCACAGGACTTGAGGTGCTGCTGGCGGGCTGGCCAATTGCGCCGGAATTTCCGCCGGTCATGGTCTGATCGGCAAGAGGATCGTAGACAAACTCCCACTGGTTATAATGGTCTTTCTTCTTGTAGATCATGATGGACTGCTTGGGGCTGCCGGGCTCGAAGCCAATAATGCCCCCGCCGCCGAAAGTCTGGCCGCTCAGTCCACTCCCCGATCCGCTATTGGATCCGCTACCGGTTCCCGGGGCAGAACTGCTGCCAGTTGATGTGCCGCTTGTCCCGCTCATGGGGCTGCTCATCGGGCTGCTAGCCCCGCTCATGGGACTGGAGGAACTGTCTCCCATTCCGCCCGGAGCGGCCGGAGCCCCCGGCCCGGTTCCTGAGCCGCCCGAGTCAAAGAGCGAACCGCTTCCCATCGGCGATGCGCCTTGTACGCCGTTTCCGCCGCTGGGGCCTGTTCCCGCCACCGTCGTGGCGCTGCCCGCCAACGGCTGCCCGAAGAAGCCCATCGCCGTGGGCGTCTTATTCTGACCGAAGAGAATGGGCTTCCAGTCGGCCTTGCCGGTGATCGGGTCCTTGTACTTCTGACGCAGAAATCGAATTTCGTTTGTCTTTACCAGCGCGTCGAGATTGGGCGGATAGGCCTGGAACTGCCTGTAATAGAGCTGGATGGCGCGTTCGTATTGCTTGCCGCGCTCCATGGTTTCCCGTTCGCGGTCGAGTTGGATCTGCTTGGCGACGCGGGGTGCGGCAACCGAGATCGCCAGCGTAAAGAGCAGTAGAAGGAAAATCGCCGCCAGCAGGATGAAGCCCTCTTCAGATGGGGGCGGCTGGCGGCGGGTTGGATTGGATGTCATCATCTCGTAAGCCGGTTCAGAATCCCGTTACAGTCAGAACTTGCTTGTTGTTGTAGCCCAGGTCGGTGATGTCGACGCTTTGGGGACGGATCAGGCCCACTTTATAACGATGGTCGACGATCTGACCTGTCTTGGCCATGAAGATGTCATCTCCATGGACGAAGAAGGCTTCGAGTGATCTATCGCTTGACTCGGTATAGCCGAAATATTTCAGGTCAATGGGCGGCGGCTTGGGCGGGCCGGGCGGAGGCGCGGGCGTAATCACTGCCGGACCGCTGGCCCGGGCGCTCTTGATCGGCTTTTCCATCTGCACGGGTGCTGAATCGGCCGAGAAGATGTTCCGGCCCGTCCCGGTGTATACCACGTCTTCACTTTCGGCGAGCTTGTCAAAATGCAGGGTGGGATCGATGCTGGCGTTGCTGAGCTTTTGCGCCTCTTGTCCGTTCGCTGATGCGGTTCCAGTCTGCGTGCTCTCATTTGCCGGCGGCCGGCGTGCCGGCACAGACGGCCCCACGATCGTCTGGTAAAGCTGCCAGCCTCCGTAGCCGAAGATAAACGAGAACAGCACAATCACTGCGTAAACCTGGCGTTTGTTTTCCGTACCCAGACGCATTGCCACGGCTACTGGCCCTCCTTGGCGTTGGCGCTGGATGCGAGTGGAGGCACATCCTCCTCTCGAACCGTCGGCAAACCGCTTGCCGCGGCGGCTTCCGGCCGCAGCCATGTGGAGATACGAATGCGGAGATTCACCTGTCCGCTTCGCTGGCCCGTCAAGGCCATCGCCCGGATGATAAAGAACATCGGGTCGCGCTCGATGCTGTTGATAAAACGCATGACCGCGGGATAGTCGCCGCTGATGCCCGCCTCCATGGAGATCTCAGTCAGATCCGCGCCCGGAGGCCGTTGTGTGTACTGAATCCGGGAGAGCCTTACTCCGGACTTTACTTGCAAATCGCCGATGCGGGTCGCGATCGAGGAGTAGTTGGGAGGAATTCGCCTTTCGTAGAAGTCCTTTAACTCCTCGCGGGTTTTTTCGACGCGTTTGTCCAGTCCGCGCAGGGGCGCGGTTTCAAGCCGTAGCGCCTTCAACTCGACCTGTTTGTTGGCCAGTACGTCAACGGAGTGGCTGTCCGTCGCCGTCCAATCCATTCCCAGCCGGATTCCCAGCCACAGAACCAGCAGAACGAGTACGGAGAGCGCCGCATAGTGCCACGTCAGAGGCGAGCGCAGGCGCTCACGCCACACGGAGGGTGCGCCATTTTTCATCGCGAACCTCCGGTTGCCGCGCCAGGGGCGGGGCTGGGCTTTGGCTGGAGAGGCGTCCGCCGGGGCAAGACCTTGTACGGGCGACGGCCATGCGACTGACCGGTCTGAGGAATCGTACGGCGGCCAGCCGCGCGAATCTCAGAGTTCCCGCGCACTGATGCTTTTGCCTCATCCGGGGAGTTCTTGCCGCTGGTTTCTGCTGTCTTGCCGGCTTTTGAATTCACCTGCGAAGGCGGATTGTAGTCGGCTAGGATGTCGAGATTGAAACGGTTCGATGCGCTGACCGGCTCCAGGTGGGCATTCGGCCCCTCGCCGCTTTCGACCGAGGATTCTCCTACAATGCGGGGCATCAGAAAGCGGTTGGAGTGTTCCAGGTTGCTTACCAGTTCCACTGCCTTGTCCCGTGGACCAACCACGCGCAGATGCAGCGTGATATGGCCATCCTTGTCCCGGATGGGCTCAAGAGTGGAAACCTGAACTCCGCCGGGCAGCACGGTCTCCAGGTTCTCCATGGCCAGCGTCCATGAGAAGGCCTTTTCGTCGAAGAGCTGATTCAATGCCTGTACCTGTGCCAGCAGCTTGGCGTTGGCCGGTTTGCGCATCATTGTCTTGTAGGTCTGCTGTTCCCGTGTAATGAGGGCAATGTCTCCATCGAGCGAGTGGGCGCGCGCGCGGGCCACGTCCGCTTTCTTGTGCATCGAGTGCAGGCCCTGCGCCAGGCAGGCGGCGATGACGACCAGCACAGCCATGGCAATGCGTAGACGCTTCTTCGCAGGACCCAGGTCGGCGAAGGGGCGGGTGGCGAGGTTGAGAGTAATACGCATGGCCTACCTCACCCCTGCCAGCGCGCCGGTTACGCCGGCAACGCTTGCCGGCCATGCAGCATTGCCGGGCTGGTCTACGAGTTGCACGACAGTCAATTCGCGGTCGTCAATCCATTGCGAAAACTCCCGGGCATCGTGAGCGCCGGCGTAGTGTAAAACACTTGGGGGAAACTGTAGCTTATCTTCAAAGTACGCCGCTGCCACGGCGATGCTTCGCTGGATCTCGGAGATGCGCTGATTGCGATCCGCGGGCAACTCCAGGATGCGGTGGAGCAAAAGATCCTGCCCGCTCGTGATGGAAGTCGTCAGAGCCGTGCCGCTCAGGTTGGCGGTCAAAACTGCTTCGCTGGAATCGACTGTTTCCAGAGCTGCCAGGCTGGAAGGCAGTACTGCCCCCGGTTCGTAGCCGGCCGAGCGCGCCGCGCCTTCATACTCGGCCAGGATGGGCCCCGGCATGACAGTGACGAGCACTCGGCACTCGGTCTTGTTCTGGGCCAGAATCTGGTAACTGATGCCGGCGTGCTCCGTGTCAAAAGGCACCATCTTCCGCAAGCGGAAACGCAGCATGGACTGGGCCTCCGCCGACCGGGAGGGCAGGGAATCAAAGTCCAGCATAAACACCCGCGCCACTGTATCGGGCAGAATTACGGTTACAGCACGGGTTCGCGGCGAAACATCGCCGAGAGCCTTGCGGATGGCCTTTACGACCTCTTCCTGCATTCTCAGGTTGGGTTCGCCGATTCCGGCGACGAGCGCGCCCGCTGGCAGGGGCACAAACGCGTACTCCGGCGCATGTCCAGCCCTCGGCAGCGCCGCAGCCAGCACGCCTTCCGGCGCAAGCTCCACCGCCGCAGGCGGCCGCCCGCCGGTCTGAGAGCCGATCTTGATTTTGACCAGGATCGATTTCACTATCTCGATGCCTCGATAAACGTGACCTTGTTGATCTCTTTGAGCGTCGTCAAGCCGCGGCGGACGCGCTCAAGCGCCGACTCGCGCAGAAAAGTCATGCCCTCTTTCTGGGCCAGCTTTCGCACTTCGGATGTCGGCTTCTTTTCCAGAATCAGTTCGCGGATGGGATCGGTCAAATCCAGCAATTCATGGATGGCCGTCCGGCCGCGGTACCCGGTGCCGCCACACTCCATGCAACCGGCGCCTTCACGGAATCCAAAGCCCTGCCATTCGGCCGGATCCAGGCCGCTGGCCACCAGCACGTCATCGTTGTAGTAGACGGTATGCGGGCAGTAATCGCAGATAGTGCGCACCAGCCGCTGTGCCAGAATGCAATTCAGCGCGGAGACAAAGTTGTAGGCCTCCACGCCCATATTCAGGAAGCGGCCCAGCACGTCCACCACGTTGTTGGCGTGGACAGTGGTAAAGACGAGGTGACCGGTGAGCGCCGAATTAATTGCGATCTGCGCTGTCTCCTGGTCGCGAATCTCGCCCACCAGAATCTTGTCGGGATCGTGGCGCAGAATCGAGCGGAGCCCGCGCGCGAAGGTCAGGCCCTTCTTTTCGTTCACAGGAATCTGCGTGATACCGCGGATCTGGTACTCGACCGGATCTTCGATGGTGATGATCTTGTCTTCGTCGCTCTTGATCTCGTTCAGAGCGGCATAAAGCGTAGTGGTCTTGCCGGAGCCGGTGGGCCCGGTGACGAGCACCATGCCGTAAGGTTCGCGAATGTAGCGGCGGAAGCGGCGCAGATCCTCCTCGGCAAAACCGACGACATCCAGATTCAGGTTCTTGAATTTCTCACTCATCGACTCCTTGTCCAGCACGCGGAGCACAGCGTTTTCGCCATGCACCGTCGGCATGATGGAGACGCGGAAGTCAATCAGGCGGCCCTTGTAGCGCACCCTGAACCGGCCGTCCTGCGGCACTCTGCGCTCTGCGATGTCCAGCTCGCTCATAATCTTGATGCGGCTCAGGATCGTCGAATGGTGCTCGCGCGCGATGGGGGCCATGGCCATCTGCAGCACGCCGTCGATGCGATACTTCACCACCACCGAGTCATCCATGGTTTCGATGTGGATGTCCGATGCGCGGCGCTCCAGCGCGGTGAAGATGGTCGTATCCACCAGCCGGATAATGGGGCTGATGTCTTCTTCGCTGGTCAGCTTCTCGATCGAGATGTTTTCTTCGGAGTTGTCTTCGCCGGTGAGAACATCGAAGGTCAGTCCTTCGCTGGCCTCATCGAGCACGCGCTGCGACTGCTCGGTTTTTTTCAGCAGGTCAGTGATCTGCGAAAGCGTGGCCACGCGCGCGATGATGCGGTGCCCGAGCAGGCCGGAGATCTCATCAAGCACCATCAATTGCGACGGGTCGGAAACCGCGATCACCATGGCGTCGTGCTGCTGCTCGATGGGTACAAAGTTGTAGCGGAACATCAGCTCCACGGGCACGGTGCGCAGCAGGTCGTGCTGGATCTTGAAGTTTTTCAGATCCACGAACTCCGCTCGATAGCGGCGCGCCAGATCCTCGGCCCGCGCCCGTTCGTCCTGTTCTACCGGCAGTGTCAGTACACTTGCGTCGGCCATGAAGGATTACCCTCCTACTCCGCCGGCCTGTCCGAGCGAGAAGATCGGCAGGTACAGCGAAATGAGAATGAAGACTACCACCACACCCATGACGATAAGAATTGCCGGCTCAATCAGCGCCAGCGCCGCGGTCAGCGCCGTAGCCACGTCTTCTTCGAAGAACTCGGCTACCGAATTCAGCATTTGCGGCAGCGCGCCGGTCTGCTCGCCCACCGTGATCATCTCGGTGGCCAGGCCGGGGAAGACCTTGGTTCCCGCCAGCGAATCAGCCAGGCTCTTGCCCTCGCGCACTGTGCTGATGGACGAATACACTGCCCGAGAGACGCGCCGCGAAGAGATGGAGCGCGCCGCCGTCTCCAGCGACGGCACGAGCGGCAGGCCGCCGGTGAGCAACGTCGAAAGCGTGCGCGCAAACAGAGCCACCTGGTACTTGAGCCAGATCTTGCCGAATACCGGCAGGCCCACGCGGAATCCGTCCACAAAATCGCGCCCCCGCTCCGTGAGCGCGAAGCGGTAACCTGCCGCCCCGAGTGTTACCGCGGTCAACAGCAGCCAGAGAAAGTTATGGTGCAGCCACTTGCCGAAGGACATAAGGTCGGTCGTCATGGTTGGCAGTTTCGAGCCCATCTGGTCATAGAGCACCGCAAACTGCGGCACCACCACGGTGAGCAGGAAAATCATCAACCCGATCACCAGCGTCAGCAGCATGGATGGATAAATCAGCGATGCCGTCAATTTTTTCCGGAAAGCCAGCGATACTTTCTGGAAGTTCACATACCTCTCCAGCACCTCAGTCAAATTGCCGGAGCGCTCGCCCGCCAGAAGCGTCGTGGTGTACATCGTGGGGAATCCGCCTTGCGCCTCGAAGGCGGCGGAAAGCGCCTCGCCGGTCTTCACGCGGCTGGCCACGTCGTCCAACTGGCTGGAGAACTGGGCGCTCTTCTGGATCTTGCTCAGCATCTGCAGCGAGCCCAGGATGGGCAGCCCGGCCCGGATCAGTGTCAGGAATTGCTGGTTGAAGACGAGGAACGGCTCCAGCTTTACCTTGCGGTTCGCCATCCAGCTCATGCCGCCCCGCTCGCGCACCGAGAAGACGTGATATCCGGCATGGGTGAACCGCGCGCGCAACTCCTCGGCGGTTGCCGCCGTCTGGACCTGCTCCTGCACGCGGCCGCGCTCATCGGCCAATCTGATGACGAACTCTGCCATAGCTCCGCTCGCCGGGGACTCTCCTGCCGTTCCCGGTCAGCCTCTAGAATCTACTCAAATTCAAGGGTATCAGTCTCAACAGCAAGATAGACGAAGATGGCTTGCCAAGCGCTCGCCTGGTGACGCGCCGGCCGGCAACGTCGCCCACCGCGCAGGTAAGATCAAGGGAAACATCAGCGAAGCCCCTAAAAGGTGCGCATGGCAGCGTGCTGCGGCCGGGGGAGGGGTGGAGGCTCCTACTGCGAAAACACCATGGACGACGAACTTGTGACCGGCAATATCACCGACCTCCAGAATGGGACGTTCAGAGGGAAGTTATACGTGACTGTCACTCGAACCTGATCGCCCGGAGCATTGCACGATGTGCCTTCTCCGCAGGATGCCCACGTTGTGTTGTCCGCCGAGACCTGAGAGGTTTCTACCGTCACGTTCATAAGGTTCGCGGAGTCGATACCGGGGTATCCAAGGGTCTTGACATAGTTCGCAATTTCGTCCTCCGTCGCCCCGCTCGGCTGGGACGGGTCGGTGGGGCAGACGATACCGGAAAGGGTTGGCGTGTTTGTGCAGGAGGTGCTTCCGCGAACGATGGCCCACCGGCTGCCCTCCCGGGCGGCGTCGGAGACATAGTGGTATGCATAAAACGCCAACGTCATCTCAAAGAGGCCGAGCAGCAGCATCACGAGGATGGAGCAGGTCAGCGCCATCTCCACCAGGGCCGCGCCGCTTTCGTCTTTTAGGCGCCTGCCCCGCGAGCCGATCATTCCAAAACTCGGATTGAGATTCTTCGTTCGCATCAGTACAACACCTCTTGGATTGCACGTCCGGTAAGCGTGAACGATGTGGGCAGCCCCTGGACATGGATCAGCGGATCGAAATTCGCGGTAGTCGTTACGATGAGCGTCTCCACGTTGTGGGAGCCAGGACAATTCGAGATGGTGAAACCGGTGCAAGATTGTCCCGACACCGTGCCATTCGAACAGCCGCACACGAGCGCCGGAGTCACCGAAGTCAGCGGCAAATTAGCCGCGTCGGTCTCGGCCGCCGCCTGGATCGCGGGCCAGTTCTCAGGATCGGCGGTAGTGCTGTTTTGCGCCCCGTACCGCACTGCCGCTTCAGCAGCGTTCGAAACCTCGATTGCCGCGTAGGCCACTCGGGCCAGCTCCGCCGCCCCCAGCAGGAGCAAGAGCAAGATCGGCACCGTAAGCGCAAGCTCCACGAGAGCTTGCCCAGCCTCCTTATGGCGAGGCATGCCTGCGAATCTGCCAAATCTCCATCTCCAATTCGACATCTTCAGTCCTCCTACTCCACAAGCGTGATGCTCGACAAAGGCGAACCGTCATGTTCTGACGCATAGTTGGTCACGCATATGCTGCCGGTTTGCTGGTCGAGGGCTCCCACAACCAGGCCGGATATAAGCGCGTATCCGCCCGCGTCCTGCATGTTCAGGGTGATTCCCGGGGCATCGATGACTCCATCGAATTCCAGTCCCGCGGCAGAGGTTGCGGTGAGCGTCTGGCATGTTGATCCGCCGCCACCTGCCGCGCCCCATTGAATGGTCCACTGAGTCGTATTTGCCCATGGCGCGGCGAACAGGATGCCGTTGATTGCGCCATTGGCCGGGGGGGCGCAGGCGGTCGGTGTCGTCCCTGAGAGATCGGTCGAGACACAGGGAGCTTCAAGGTTTACGTTGGTGGTGGACGTCACGCCCAGGTTTCCGGTATTAAGGTCAAAAGTGACGCCCGTCGCCGTCATGTAGTTGCCGAGGTTAACATCCCCAGTGAACACATACAGGCCGGGTTGCAATATCAGATCAGCTCCCGATGTGCCCTGGAACAAGACGTTGCCGTTAATGCAAACACCCGCCGACGTCATATTAGGAGTAATCTGGCTGTTGACCATCGACTGGGTGACGACGGTGTAGGTTTCGTTCTTTTGATATCCATTCTTGGCCGTTGTTGTGGTTCCCCCCGTCAGGTTTATGCAGTTGGAAGGACTGGGCAGCGAAAGCTGAAGCTCCTGGGGTAGCTGTTGTCCGGGCACCCCCGTCGTCACCGGCGTTGGAGTTGTGTTGCTATTTCCGGATTGGGTCCACGACGTCGCCACCGTCCCTACGAATTCGGTATTGACGTAATTGCCCTGCCCCTTGACCACAATGGAGTCAGGAGAGCTCGAGTTTACATAGACTCCACACGCTTGATTGCCGTCGGCGCCCGTTATGGTGCCGCTTCCCTGGATATTGAAATCCGTGCCTGAAGTGTTCATCAGCCAAAAGCAGGCCCGGCCAGCGACCC
>JAJZVZ010000014.1 GCA_021846945.1 Acidobacteriota bacterium
GTATGGGCTCAATGTGTGGGTGTGGTATCCGGCGATGGATGGCAATTACGCCGACCCCGCCACCGTAGAAAAAGCTGTGCAGGAGTGGGCGGCAATCTTTGCGGCTCTGCCCCGGATTGATGCGGTTTTTGTTCCCGGAGGCGACCCCGGTCATACGGAACCGAAGTATCTTCTGCCGCTGCTTGAAAAGCAAAAGGCAAGCCTGCGCCGATACCATCCCCGAGCACAGATCTGGGTTTCCCCGCAGGGTTTCAATAGCGCATGGCTGGACGAATTCTTACAACTTCTCGATAGCGACAGCACCAAGTCCTGGCTGGATGGTGTCGTTTTTGGCCCGATGTCCCGGGTTTCGATCGTCGACCTCCGCAATTTCGTGCCAAGAAACTATTCGATCCGGTGCTATCCCGACATTACCCATAGCATCGAGTGCCAGTACCCGGTGCTCGATTGGGACCTGGCCTTCGCGCTTACTGAGGGCCGCGAAGTAATCAATCCACGCCCGCAGGCGCATTCTTCAATCCTCCGAGAGATTCTTCCGTCGAGCATTGGATTTATCTCCTACTCGGAAGGCTGCAACGACGACGTGAACAAGTTCCTCTGGAGTTCGCTCGCCTGGGATTCCAGGCAGCCGGTAACAGAAGTGTTGCGCGACTTTGCCCACTGGTTCATCGGCAAAGAATTGGAGGAAGGGTTCGCGCAGGGCCTGTGCGCGCTTGAAGCAAACTGGGTTGGTCCGTTGATGACGAACGCCGGGGTGGAAGTCACGCTGGAGCGATTCGCGGATTTGGAGCGAAGCTGCCCGCCGGCTGTAACCCAAAATTGGCGATTCCAGCAGGCACTCTACCGCGCTTATTTCGACGCGTTTGTGCGTCGGCGGCTGATCGATGAAACTGCCCACGTTGTTCGCGCACGCGACATACTGAGCCGGGCTTTGGAAATCGGCTGGGCTGCGGTGCCTTTAGGGGTGGGAGAGCCACCGGCACCTCAGCCGCCAAATGGATTGCAACCCGATCTGCTGCTGTCAGAGGCTCAGGATGTTTTGGAAGAGGCAATTCTAAGCCCTGCCGGCGGCGAGTTACGGACGCGGATCATGGAATTAGGAGCACAGCTTTTTCAGAGCATCGGCATGCAACTGGCAGTGGAACGATACGATGGCGAGGCGGTGGAGCGGGCGGCAAACCTCGACACGCTGGACGCTCCAGTCACTGACGTGATGTGGATGCGGCGCGAGATTCTCTCCATCCGTGAGCAGAGCGATCCGATGAAACAGATCGCCGCAATTCGCGCTCTGCTGTTTCGCACTGATCCCGGTCCGGGCGGCTTTTACGATGCTCTCGGCGATATCGCCAACCGGCCTCATCTGGTGCTGTCGGATCCGAAGATGCCAGATCCCTATTTCCACCACCACCCCATTGTCGGCTGTCAGTATCCTGATCGTCTGCAGGATCGCGCTCCTCAGGCATGGAAACACTGGGCAGGCGCCCTTTACGAGGCACCGCTCCAGCTCCACTACTCCAATCTGGACAAATCCAGTGGATATAAGGTTCGCGTGGTGTATTCAGGCGATTCGCCGAAGATCAAACTGCGCCTGGTAGCGAACGACGCTATTGAGATTCATCCCTTTCTGTTGCGAGCTTGGCCACCCGCGCCCCAGGACTTTCCTATCCCGAAACAGGCGACCGCCGGCGGTAAACTCACGCTTACCTGGACACGCGAGCCTGGCCTGGGTGGGAATGGACGCGGATGCCAGATCGCCGAGGTATGGTTGATTCCCAATTTTCAAAAGGAGCCTGCCTGAGATGGCAGTCAACGACAGTAAATCCGTATCTTCTGGTTCCACAAGAAACCTGGTCCGATCTCGCCTTTCCGCCGGCGAATGTGTGGTGGGTCTCACCGTCACGACGAACAATCTTGAAACCACCGCGCTGGGCGCGCGTCTGGGTTTCCACTTTCTGTGGGTAGAGATGGAGCACTCGCCGGTGTCGCTGGAAACTCTGCGTGGCATCGTGCTGGTGACTCGTGGCTTCGACACGGCAGTTTTCGCACGCGTTCCCACTGCCGAGCTGTGGACAGCCAAGCGCGTGCTCGACCTGGGCGTATCGGGAGTGATCTTTCCATTTGTCTCCGATGAGGCCCGGGCCAGAACCGCGGCGCAGGCGTGCCGCTATCCTCCTGCAGGGAGCCGGGGATCTGGCGCAGGGCTGGCCGCCTCCACATGGTTTGAGCCCGGCAACTACTACGATTCCGCTGACGCGCAGATGATGACGATTTGCATCATCGAGGAACAGCGCGCACTGGCCCACATAGACGCCATCGCCGCGACGCCCGGTATTGATGTGATCTTCATCGGCACCAGCGATCTTTCCTTTTCGCTCGGGCTGCGCGGAAGACAAGATGATCCGCTCCTGCAGGAAGCGATCAATACGATTGTTGACGCAGCACGGCGGCACAAGAAATTCCTGGGCAGGCCCGCTGGATCCGCTGAACAAATCCTGCGATTCCGGGAGCATGGCTTCCAATTCTTTCAATCGGTGACCGAACTCGGCCTGATCCAACTTGGCGCAAGCGAGATCCTGCACCCGCTTGGCATCAAGCCATCCGCAAAAGATCGGAGCATCCTTTACTAGCCGAGGACTTGCTTCAGGAAGCGCTAGGCCGCGGTGCATCTGGCGATGTCAGCGCGGCACCGCAATTGCAGATCCAGATCGTGAATGCAGGAAGGGTGATCTGGAGTTCAGAGGAGCCAGGCACTTCGGCTTCGCGCCGCGTCAAGTGCGCGTTAAAGCTGATGACCTTCACAAGATCCAACTGTGTCGCCCATGCGAATTCTCATCTGAATGCCAACCAGCTTGTAACACCAAGTCGCTGGAGTGGCATTTCAGCTAAACCATTCACGAAGCCCGCGTGCGTGGTTTCTCCGAGGTGGTTGACAACCCGGAGGAAATACGAGCGATCAATCCTGTCCAGCGACAATGACGTGTACTCCTAAATCCCGCAGAGTCTTCAAATCAGCAGGAGGAGTTCCGGAATCGGTGATGAGCGTGGTCAACTCGTTAGCCGGGGCAACAAAAGCGAATCCTTGGCGGCCAAATTTGCTGTGATCAACCAGCGCGATCCGCATCTTCGCGGATTTGATGAGGATTTTTTTCACGGCTGCCTCATCGTGGCTGGCAGTGGAAAGACCATATTCTGGATCGATTGCGCTCACCCCCAGAAAGGCCTTATCAACACGGATTTCCCCGATGGTACGCTGCGCCCATATTCCGGAGAGATAGAAAACATCCCGCTGCAACTCGCCTCCGGTGCACATCACCTTAATCTCGGGATGGCGGCGTAACTCGACAAGAATCAGTGGGGAGTTGGTGACGACGGTCAGGCGCTTGTGGTGCTGGAGCAGTGGGACGATCTCCGAAACTGTTGTGCTTCCCTCAAGAAAAATTGTATCGCCGTCCAGAATCAGCTTCGCCGCCTCGGTCGCGATTGCCTGCTTCTCTGCTGGGTTTTCCCGGCCCATAGCATCGTAGGATGGCTGGAAATTTGTGCTCGGCAGCTTGGAAACTGCTCCACCGTGTGAACGAACCAGAAGCCCCTTGCGCTCCAGATGGGCGAGATCGCGCCGGACTGTCGCCGCGGTGACATTGAAGATATCTTTGAGTTCCGAAGCACTGACCGTTCGCTGACGTGAAAGCATTTCGGTGATGCGGAACCGCCGTTCATCGGCCAGCATGCATTCGCCCCTTTCTGTCATGTTCCATCCGATGACCAACCTAAACACATTCGCTTCCAATGTCAATCTGAAGCATACAAACAAAACATAATCGATCATATTACGACGAGTGGGCAGCTCGGAATATGAACAGAGTGCCGTAATGCGTTGATCTGCTGGCAGTACGCATTGGCGCTTCCGGCCAGTGTTCGATAAGACGGACATTTGAGCGCTGAGATGAAGACAACCGCGTGGGCGAGGGCCGGACGTACATCGCGGTACGCGCACACGCAACGCAGCTTTACGGACGACTCATGTGCGAGAGCAGCAACGATTGACACCTCGGGAAACAGCGCCCATCCTCTTCGAATCGATACCGCACGCCCTCAATTCGGCAGAGACCAGATCTGTTCGAGTTTGCCCTTCTCACACGCCTCCATCTTCAGAGATATATCCTGGGCGCTGCCGGCGCTGAGGCATTGGTGGTCGCGGTCATTCACCAGATCTCCGAGCACTGTGTAATGCCAGCGGGCCGAGCCGTTGTGGCAGGACGCCATCACCGGCTTACCAGACGCGACCACCAGGCAATGGTCTCCCGATTTGAGCGCTCCGGCGGGAGTGATTGTCCAAACCTCGGCTGGCGTGCCCGAACAGTCCTCCAGTTCTCCAGATGACGCCAGGCAACGGGTGTAATGGCTCGGCTGATGCGATGCTTCAGCGTTGGACATGGTGATGGCGCCGGTACGCGCCGGAGCGCCGCAGCCGGCGGATGGGTGAATGCGCCAGAGTGCAGTGTCGTGCGAAGCAACCGTGGTTTGCAGTGTTGAGGCCGCGGGCTGCAGTCTCCCGCTCCAAAGATCCCGTGCATCGAAATTGCACGTCTTGCGTGCTGTAAATCCAAATTCCGCGGGGTCGACAGTAACCGGAAGCGGTGATTCTCCGCGATTCAGCACAGCGACCGCATAGTCCCCGCCGCTCAGCTTCTTAAAGAGAAGATCCATCTCCAGGTTGCGGCTCACCAGCGTGGCCATTCGGCCAAGGCGATCCTGGTCGATCGCGATCACGCTCTTGCTGCCGAGAATGGTAATGGCCTGCGGAGTGAGTTTGCCGACATCCGAACTGAGAATCAGCGGTGCCGACATCATCGACCACAAAGCCAGCTGGCTGCGTGTTTCGGCCATGCTCATGCCATGATCTCCGCCGATAATGAAGTCGGCGTCGTCCCAGTTCCCCGGTTTCTGAAATCTTCCTAACTGGAGGTTGTACGTATAGTTCCACATCACACTGGAAAAACGCGGGTGATCCGGATCATTGAGGTGAAAGTTGGCAATATCAGAGCCCTCCCGCCATAGCTGGCCGTACGCGCCAACCCATCGCAATACGTCATACCACTCCGGCTTGCCCTGAAAATAGGCTGGTGCTGACTCTGAAAACACAATTGGCCGGTTTACCTTCTTCAGTGCCGCACTTTCCGCGGCATAAGCCTTGCGGTAGGAGGCCTCCGGGCTGCTTCCCGAAGGTACATACATCCGGCAGCCATCCAACTTTAAATAGTCAACGCCCCAGGACGCAAAGAGCCGCGCATCCTGATCGAAATAAGTTTTGCCGCCACCGTTCACTTCACCGCTGCCGGCATCCCCGTCGCAGGTTAGATAGCCCGCATCCTCGTATATCCCGAAGTTCAGCCCCAGCTTGTGAAGCGCTTCGCCAATCGGCTTCATGCCATTGGGAAAGCGCAGCGGGTCAGCCTGCAGATATCCCTCCTTGTCGCGGTCTTTCTGCATCCAGCAATCATCGATGATCACCGTCTTATAACCAGCTGCTGCCAGTCCGGTACGAGCGAGAGCGTTGGCGTTATCCAGAATCGTCTGCGCGGTGTACCCGCATTGATAGTGGGCCCAATCGTTCCATCCCATTGGAGGCGTCATCGCCAGAGGACGGGATGATCCGGCGGGCGCGGCCAAAGTGCAGGGTGCGATGCCGGTCAGAAAGGCCAGCAGTATCACACCCACTACAGCCAGGGACAGGCGCCGCGGGCACGAGGATAGCTGGGCGCTTCGCTGGTTGCGCAGGGAAGTCCCGGCCGCAGGCACATCCGCTGCGGCTACGCTTGGAGTGATCCTCTTCGCCTTGCTCAAGATCATCTGCCTGTGTTTCTCTAACGAACTGCGTACTTCATTCCCGCGCATCACGAGCTCCTGTTCCGGAACCAAATCCGATTCCGCACTGTTCTTAAATCAGTACACCGCGAAAGGATGAGCCCCCCGCGGAGCGTATGCTTGCAGATCGCGGCTGCGGCATCAGCAATTCCGGCATGATTCACCAGAATCCAAGTGCGGCCGGATCGACTCAGAAATTGTGCAGCCGCTTCGGTCACTGGGTCAGCAGAGAGGTTCCGTCAGCGAGTACTGCAAATGCCCCCATCCCCAGTCTCGCAGCTAATGCTTCGGTTTCCCGCTGATTCTGATCCACGATAGGGACCGTGGCTCCAGCATGACTGAGCCACTCCGCAATGGCTTCGCCGATACCGGTTGCACCTCCAGTCATGATCGCCATCTGGTCACCAATTCAAACACCTGCTGTTCTCCACGCGGTCATTCAATGAACTCGGCCGGCTCCGCGCGCCTTATCGCACCAACTGCAGAACGTTCTCTGACCCTGGCGGTCACGCAGAAAAGCGCCGCTCCTGCTAGCTCTTTGGGAAAAAGGCGTAGGGCATGCCCCAGAGGTGAGCATCTCGCGGCCTCAGGTACCAGTCCAGCAAAGCATTCATGGTTTCACCGGAAGGTTCTTCCGAGGCTTGAGGATGAGTCGCGCGGAAAATCTCGAGCATCTGCTTTGAAAACTGCTGCACAGCTTCGGGATGCTGGTCCGCCACGTTCATGAACTCTCCTGGATCCTTCTGAAGATCGAAGAGCTGAATCGTCTGGCGCGGCAGATTCCCCGTCATGTATCCGTCCAGCCGGAAGCGCTTTCCACTGCAATAGATGAATTTCCAGCGGTCAGTCCGGATGCAGGCTTCTTCATTTTCAAGATATTCGCTGAAGATTGACTGTCGGGGTTCCGCAACTTTTCCCGTCCTCAGATACCCAGCTAGACTCTGCCCCTGATTTAACTGGAATGGCTCGGCGCCCAGCATTTCCAGCAGAGTTGGCGGCACATCGACGGATTCCGTGAAATCCTCCACTACCCCGCCTGCTCGTATATGACCCGGCCAACGCATGATGAGAGGAACCCGAAGGGCGGGATCATAGCAGACGTGTTTCTCAAACCGGCCGTGCTGACCGAGGCTGTAGCCGTGATCCGCCATGTAGATCACCAGGGTGTCGTTTTCCAGTCCCAATGCTCGCAGTGCAGCCAGGACCGCGCCGACATTGCGATCAAGATAGCGCACCGAAGTATAGTATGCAGCGATGATTCCCTGCTTCTGCTCTGGCGTGAGTCCGCGAAAGACAAGCGGAATCTGCTCGGCGTCTTCCGGACCAACTTCCGGCACAGGAAATTCGGCAGGATTGAAGTCGTTGCGATCTTCGATAGGGAAATTGAAGGGCGAATGCGGTTCCCGGAAGCTCACCCACAGGGCAAAAGGCTCGTCCTTATGCTCGCGCATATAGTTCACAGCCTTGTGCATGACCCAGGTGCTCTCCATATTCTCGTACTTGTACCCTTCGGGCAGGGTGTCCGAGTCAAGCCAGATGCTGGCCGGAACTTCAAAAGGCCGCCATTTCGGCTTGGTGCGGATTCCATTGAACTGCCTTGGGGGGCCTGCCGCAGCCCCCCAGTCCCGTGCCACCATGTCCTCGGTCTCCACCGTCACAAAGCCGTGCAGTCCGGGGCGGCCCGGTGTGTTGAAGTGCATCTTTCCAAACACGGCCGGCTCATATCCGCTCGCGGCCAGTTGGCGCGCGAGAGTTGGCTTGTCTTCGGCAAGCGGAGTGCCGAGAAGGGTAACTCCCGAGGAATGCGGCAATTGGCTGGTTAAAAAGGACTGCCGGGAGGCTGTGCAGACAGGAGAATTGCAGTAATTGCGCGCAAACCGGGTTCCCTCGGAAGCCAGCCGATCCAGGTTGGGAGTATAGGCTCGGCGATTCCCCTGCGCACCCAGCACGTAGCCGGCATGGTCGTCCGCCAGGATATAGAGCAGATTCGGTTTGCGATCCGTTGCCCGGGCGACTCGCGGGGCCAACATGGCTGCGGCCGCTGCGCCGGCTGAACCTAACATTCGCCTTCGAGTAACCATCGGAGTCACTTGCCATCCTCCCATTCGATTTGACCGAGCGCGGTTCCTAATTGCGCGTCCGACGTCAGAGACAAGTCCATCCTGAACCTGCGACCTCAGATTTCCACCTCAGGGTATCGGAGAAGCCCATAAGGATGCTCGAATGCTACTCACTCGTGTCGAAATATGTCAATATTCTTTCCTAAATGTTGCAATCGGGTGCTATGTTGAATCATATTGTGAGCGTCTGCTCTCTCTGAAGAGGAGAGCCTGGCTGCCAACCTGAAGAAGACAACGAGGAGAAAAAGTGTGATCGCAGGAATCATGTGGCGTCTGGCTGCGCTCTGCACGACTTTCTGCCTCCTCTTTTGGCCCGCTTTTCTGTCTGCTCAGCAATCCGGTGCTTCAGCCGCCTCGCAGGGCACGGCAGAGTACCGGGTAGATCAGAACAGCCATCGAGCCTCCATCCCGGAATCCGGCTATCTGATTGAGCAAAACCTGAAGATTCGCATGCGTGATGGGATCGAGTTGGCCGCAGACATCTATCGGCCCGCCACGAAAGGCGTTGCATCTCCGGGAAGATTCCCGGTGATCGTTTACCGCACTCCGTACAACAAGGAGGGGTTTCACCGCGCCGGCATCTTTTTCGCCAGGCATGGTTTTGTAGTTGTCGCGGAAGATTGCCGGGGCCGCTTCGCTTCGGAAGGCAAGTTTTATCCTCTTGTGCAGGAAGGGCCGGACGGTTACGACACGATTGAATGGGCCGCGCGCCAGCCCTGGTCGAACGGCAAAATCGGCACTGCCGGCGCATCCTATGAGGGCTGGGTCCAGTACACCGATGCCCTGCTCGCGCCTCCTCACCTGGTTACCATGTTTCCGGTGGTAGCCTGGGGCAACTTCTACCAATCCTCATTCACCGGCGGTATCCCATCGCTGAACATGTCCGAGTGGGATCTCTTCATGGCAGACACCAGCCGGGAGGCGCAGCAATTACCTGCGGTGCGCGACAAGCTCTCGGAGACATTCAAGCATCCAGACGCTTGGCTGGGCTTGCCGCCCACCGAGCGCGCGAAGATTTTTCTCCCGCTTCCTCAATACAGCACGATCTTTCAGAATTCCTATCAGCATCCACGCTTCGACAGCTATTGGCGGCAGCCGGGTTTCTTTCCCGCCGGGTATTACGGGCGGTTCAAAGACGTGCCCATGTATTTCATCAGCGGCTGGTACGACGGCACCGTGGGAGGAGTCATCAGCAATGACGTGGAACTCTCTTCGCTCCAGCATTCTCCCAAGCGGCTGATGATCGGTCCATGGCCGCATGCCACCGGAAGCGCCATCTGCGGTGAAGCCTATTTTGGATCATCGGCGGCCGTGGACGAGCAGGCGCTGCAACTCGACTGGTTCAGTCACTGGCTGAAGGCTGAGCCGTACAAGATCATCAGCGGAGCGCCGATCCGTATCTTTGAGATGGGAGGCGGCGTGCGCGGCAAGGTTCCAGCCGGCAAGCTCAATGCGGGAGGAAGATGGATTTCACTGGAGACCTGGCCTCCTCAAACTGTCGCCACCAACCTCTATCTCGACAACAACGGAGGGCTGCGCTACTCTCCCCCGCAGGCAGGCGGGGCAACTTCCTTTGTGGACGATCCGTCCAACCCCGTGCCCACCCGTGGCGGCTACTTTCACGGGGACTGCGTGCAGAATCAGGCAGAGTTGGAAAAGCGCGCAGACGTGCTTACCTTCACCACTCCCGCACTGAAAACCCCGATCTCCATCATGGGAACGGTGGAGGCACATCTTTCGATCGCCTCCACAGCGCCGGATAGCGATTTCATTGCCAAACTCGTAGACGTCTATCCAAATGGATACTCCATGATCGTTGCGGAGGGTGAACTTCGCGCCCGCTATCGGAACGGTCCTGACCAGCTCTCGCTGATGACGCCTGGAGAAATCTACACGCTGAACTTTCCGCTCGGCCCTACCAGCAATCTCTTCGCCCCAGGGCACCGGCTTCGCCTGGATATCAGCAGCACGGACTTTCCTCGACTCGAACCAAACCCTAACACTGCAGCAGCTCCTGGCCAGTGGCACACCACCGCCATTGCCCGGAACGTTGTTTATTCCGGGGGATCGCACGGCTCATACGTGGTTCTGCCGGTGCTGACCGACCATTCGCCTGCGCGCCGGGTTTCGCCGCCAGCGAGAAAAGAATAGAGTTTATCGATGAACAGCACGAACCTGGGAGATGTCCGGAAACTGATCGATCCGCTTACTGGCGCCCTGGAGAGGCTGCTGAAGGAGTTGGTGCGAACCAACAGCGTGGCCGTACTCTCGGGCGGCAATGAAACCCCCGCCCAGATCGTGCTTCACGAGTTCTTTCGCGAACATGGCATTGCTTCCGAACTGTATGACACCGACTTCATCGCCAATTCGAATTTCACTGCCGTAAAGAAAAGCAAACTCTACGCAGGCAGAAAGAATTTGAGCGTGCGTTTGCAGGGCTCCGGCCGTGGAAAAAGCCTTTTGCTCAACGGCCACATGGATACGGTTCCCGCCGGGATTAAGCGGTGGTCTCATTCGCCGTGGTCCGGTCATTGTGAGCAGGGGCGCATCTGCGGCCTTGGTTCATTCGATATGAAAGGAGGAGTGACAGCCAACGCAGCCGTAATCTGCGCCCTGCACCGCGCCGGCATCCGCACCAGCGGCGACATTCTTTTCGAATCGGTCGTGGATGAAGAATGGGGTGGAGGAGGAGGTACGATCGCCGCCCGCCTGCGCGGCGATTCAGCAGACGCCTGTGTCATTCCGGAGGGTACTCAACTGGAGATATATCGCGCCACGCGCGGCGGATTTATCGTCGACCTGGTAGTGGATGCCGGCGATCCAGCCAACTACTTCTCCCCATCCGAGGTGATGAGCCCGGCCATGCACTTGGGGCGGCTGTTGGAATGGGTGCGTGCCAATGCCAGAAAGCGGAAAGCCCTCAAACCACAGGGAGCCCACGCCTGCTTTCCGGATCCCGCCCCGGTCCAGGTGCTTGCCGTGGAATCGAACCGCATTGCCCCGGAGGTACCCCTGAGTGTGCCTTCGCGCGCGACGGTACGCGCTTATTGGCAATTCCTTCCAGAAGAGGATGTCGATTCAGTTCTTGCCGGGATTCGGAGCGAACTCAATCGTTTTTGTGCAGCCGACCAGTACTTTCGAGATCACCCGGTTCAGTGGCTGCCGGTGACTGAAGCCCCTCTGCACGGCCATGAGCTGGCTCCCAACCATCCCTGGCTGGAATGCATGGAGGCCAACGCCAGCCTCGTTCTGCAAAGAACGGTGGAGACCACAGCGGCGCCCTATCCGTGCGACGCCGGCCTGATCCATCGGGATTTCGGCATTCCAACACTACTCTTTGGGCCCTCCGGAGGTGGCGCCCACAATCCGGACGAATACGTCGACTTCGCATCGGTGATCCGAACTGCGGAGGTTCTGCTTGCCGCGGCGCTTGAATGGACCGGCGCCTGAGTCACCACTCTCCTATTGCTCGCTCACAAATGATCATTTTCGGACAAAAACGATTGACAATGAATTAACCACTCGCTATTCTCGTTTCCATTGGAGGACTTTTTGGGAGATTTTGGAAAAAAGATCAGGCTTAACCGGATTCTGAATGCGCCGGGGCGTGGCACTCTCGTGGTGGCCTTCGACCACGCCCTAGTGCTGGGGCCCATTCCGGGCACAGAAGACCCTGGCGGTCAGATCGCGCGGTTTATCAGCGCTGGCGTCAATGCGGTTCTCCTGAACCTGGGACTGATCCAGCGCTACATCCATTGTTTCGCGCCCGCCAACACTCCAGGCATCATCGCGCGCATTGATTGGACGACGGTTTGGAACTCACTGAGCCAGGGAGACCACGGCGCGCTACGGAGTTGCATGCTGGCTACTCCAGAAGAAGCCCTGCGCCACGGAGCGGACGCGGTCCTCACCTATCTGGTGGTAGGCACAGGAGACGCCGATTTTGAGGCCAAGGAGATCGCTCGGAACGCGCAGGTAGCACGCGAGTGTGAGCGCCTCGGCATTCCTCTGATTGTTGAAACTCTGGCGCGCGGCAGGGGAGTCTCTGATCCTGGGGATCCGAAATGGCTTACGCTGCATACGCGCATTGCTGCGGAGCTTGGCGCCGACTTGATTAAGACTGATTACGCTGGGAATGCCGGGAAGATGCGGGGCATCGTGGCAAATTGCCCCGTTCCGATCCTGGTCCTTGGAGGCAGCCGCAATGAAACCGCGCTGGAGGTCGTACAGGGATGCATGAAGGCGGGCGCGGCCGGCGTGTTCTTCGGGAGAAATGTCTTCCAGTCCGACGATATGGAGGGCTTTCTGGGAAGGGCCCGCGCGATTCTCAACGACTATCAGGATGCCGTTGTGGCCCGCAATTGAGAGGTGTAGCTTGCTATCGCATTCCATTCATCCGATTGAAACCCGTTTCGATGGGCGACCTGGATTGAGCCTGCGGTCAAAATGGGGACAGGTATCCGTCCTGCTCGGCGGAGGTCATATCTGTGAACTTCGTTCCCATGCGCATCCGGACCTTAATCCCTTATGGCGGCCTCTATGGGCTGGAATCGACCCCGGAGAGTACCGAGCGGACCAGCATAGCACGACCTATGGCCCGAATCCGGATGGAGCCTTGCTGGCCGGTATCGCTGGACACAGTCTGAGCTTTGATTACTTTGGACCACCTTCTGCGGAGGAAGCTGCGGCGGGGTTAACCACGCATGGTGAAGCTCCGGCATCGCAGTGGCATCTCCGCCGTGAATTCGATTCCGGCATCGAGTATGGCGTTTTGCTGCCGATCGCCCAGATCGACTTTTGCCGTATCCTGCGTATCGATCCTGAGCAACCAGTTGTATATTGCGAAGAGATTGCGCGAAGCCTGAGCTCTGCCGATCGCCCAATCTCCTGGAATGAGCACGTCACCATTGGGCCGCCTTTCCTTGCGTGCGACACGACTCTGGTTGATATGCCTGCAACGCAGAGTAAAGTCATCTGGGCCACCTACAGCGACGAGATGGAGTTGACTCCGGACGCCATTTTCGCGTGGCCCAAGGCACCCAGGGAAGGTGGAGGCTTTCATGATCTGCGCACGACCCCGGAGGGACGCTATTCCCGCTACACGGCGCAGCTAATTGATCCATCTCTGATCTTCGGCTATACGGCCATCAGCAACTCCGTCCGAGGACTTCTGCTGCTCTATTTATTTCCCCGCTCCGATTTCCCCTGGGTTGGGAACTGGGAAGAACGTCACTCCCGCGTTTTCGCGCCATGGAACGGGAAAGCATTCTGCCGCGGAATTGAATTCAGTACTACGCCTTTTGCGCAGCCCAAGCGGGACACCGTCTCGAACGGACCGCTCTTTGGGGAAGAGACATATCGCTGGCTGCCGGCGAAATCAGAACGTCGCATTCGCTTTGCCACGCTTCTGCTGTCAATTCCGACGGACTTTCAAGGCGTCGAGCGGGTCTCTGTCGAACAGGAGACGGTGCGGATCTACGAGCGAGGAAGGGCGCGGACGCTCAGCCAGCAGATAGACAGGGCATTCTTCAACGGAACAGCCGCCTGACCACTCATGAGCATTCTCTCCGTCGATGTGGGTTCAAGTCGATGCAAGGCCGCGATCGTCAATGCTGGCGGCGGGCTGCTCGCCGTTCGCGCGGCTGGCTATCCGACACATCACCCACGCCCCGGATTTGCCGAACTCGATTCGGAAACGCTGGTGGGAGTCATCGGCAGTCTGTGCCGAGAGCTTTGCGCGCAGATTACTGAGCCAGCCGAGGCGGTCTGCTTCAGTTCTCACGGAGAGACGTTCCTGCCCGTTGACCGCCACGGACGTCCGCTCTGTCCGGCGATCCTCAATACGGACACGCGAGCCATTGCCGAAGCCGAATGGTGCGAGCAGCAGTTGGGACGCCAGAAGCTTTTCTCCCTGACGGGACAAATCTGTCATGCCATGTATCCGGTCCCAAAACTTCTCTGGTTGAGGAGAAACGCGCAGGAGATTTTCAACGCTGCGAGGCGCTTCCTGGGCGTGACGGATTACCTTCTCTTCCGGCTCGGGCTGGAGCCGCTGATCGATTACTCCCACGCAGCACGTTTCTTTGCGCTCGATCTGCATGCCCGCGCCTGGTCTCCTGATGTGCTCGAATTGGTCAAGCTCGCGCCATCGTCACTCTCCACTCCGGTCCAGGCCGGCACGATTGCGGGCCGGCTGAAAGGGAGCGCCGCCGCATTTCTGGGTGTCCCCGAGGGAGTGCCGGTTGTGGTCGGGGGTCATGATCAGGTGATAAGCGCGCTGGGAATGGGCGTGACCAACCCCAGAGAAGCAGCCGGATCTCTGGGGACGTACGAATGCGTTCTGGTCGTCTCTGATGAACCGCATCTGAACGAGGCGGCACAGCGTGCCAGCCTGAATTCCTATCCGCACGCCATTGCCGGTAAATACGTCACGATTGCATATTTTCCAGCAGGCATCATGATGAACTGGTTTCACCAGCTTGTTTACGGAACGAGCGAAATAGAGTCTGGGGCCCATCTGTACTCACTCGAAGAGGAGGCACCAGAAACGCCGACCGGGCTGTTGGTGACACCACACCTCATCGGCAGTTGCAACCCGGAGTTCGATTCAAGTGCGAAGGGAGCAATAGCCGGCTTGACTCCAGACAGCAACCGTGGCCACCTGTATCGCGGCATTCTCGAAGGCATCGCTTCGGAATTTGCACTCATGACCGAATGCCTGGAGTCGGCGGGATGCGCTTTTGACCGTATCCACATCTCAGGCGGCGGCGCGAAGTCCCGGCTGGGAGTTGCCCTGCGTGCCGCCTTTGCAAACAAACCGCTGCACGTCATGCAGACCGAAGAGGCAGTCTGCCTGGGCGGGGCCATCCTTGCCAGCGTTGCCGCCGGAATTCATGCTGATATTTCCACTGCAACGGCCGCGATGGTTCGTGAGCCGAAGCGCATCTGCCCGGACCCATTGCTAAGGGAACAATATTGCAAACAACTCCAGGACTACCGAACATTCCGCTCTACACAGATACAACGCCACCCTCAACAGGCACAGCATCAGCACACAGGAGAGCCGCATTGATTCAGCCAACGATTGGTTTCATCGTTTACGGAGTACACAAGGACGGATTGCGCGATCCGATGGGTACACCCTTTATCGACAATGCTCTGATCGCCCAAGCGAAGGACGCTCTTAGGAAAGCGGGCCTGAATCTGGTTGAACACGACGTCATCGTCGCCAGCAAGCGGGAATCAATCGAAGCCTTGCGCCGCATGAAACAAAATGATGAGATCGACGCGGTGGTGCTCTTCTCGGGAACGTGGGTGTGGGCTGCGCACATGGTGGGCGCAATTCGCGACTTCGCCAGCAGCGGCAAAGCTGTCCTGCTTTGGACGCATCCCGGCTCGCAGGGATGGCGCCCGGTTGGCGGTCTGGTACTGCATGGCGGATTACTCGAAATCGGTGTGCTGCACCGCTTCGTCTACGGGAGCATAGATGAACCAGACACGGTAGGCCGCATCGTGAGCTATGCACAAGCTGCGCATCTCAAGAAATCCTTGAATCTCTCCACGCTGGGCGTATTCGGAGGCCGCGGAATGGGCCAGACCTGCGGCGTTGCTGATCCCTCCCAGTGGATGCGGGTCTTCGGCATCGACATTGATTCCCGCGACACGACCGATCTGATCCAAACTTCGGAAGAAATCTCTGACGCGGAAATCGAAGCACTCGGCCCGCGCCTCCAGCAACTCTTTGGCGCAGCACCCGACCGCAACGCTGTGAACGATCGCTCCATTCGGCTCTATCTGGCGCTCAAAGAGATTGTCGCCCGCGAGGGATTTGATTTCTACAGCATCCAGTCCTTCCCCGGCCTTGCGGACAACTACGCAGCCAGCTGTTTTGCCCAGAGCATGATGCTGGAAGATGGATTCGGCACCTCCACCCTGGGAGACTTCAATACCGCGCTCACGGTTTTGCTGCTGACCCGGCTCAGTAAGGAACGCGTCTACTACGGCGACCTCCAGCACATCAACCGCAAGACGCGGGAGATCAAGATCATTGGAGACGGCGCATGTCCTCCATCCCTCGCAGGCACGCTCGGTCCTGCCGGATTTGCCGCGCATGGCATTCCCACCGAGGGTGAAGCGGGTGGTCTCTCCGTCAGGCTGATCTGCAAAGTAGGCGAGGGCGTCCTCGCCCGACTGGGACGGGTGAACGGTGAATTTCAAATGGTCATCACGCGCTGTTCCATCTTCGAGCCACCGCTCAGTCAGGTTGAGCAGCGGCTGAACGAATGCGGCATTCCGTTCTGGCCGCATGGCTTCGTCACTGCACACTGCGACATCGATGCTCTGGTGCAGCATTGGACAAATGAATATGCCTGCCTTGGCTATGGCGAGCATCTTTACCCGGCGCTGGCAGATTTCTGTGAGTTGACCGGGGTGAAGCCGATTCTGCTTTAATGGGCGGATGAGTTCGCGGGTCGGTCCGATGGAAGATTGAACACGACGTAAGCGACAGGAGTTGCAAATGTAATCCGCAGCTCCAACCTCCTTGCAAAAGCAAGATGCGCCTGCCGACTAGTCCAGGCCGCTTTCAATTACTTCCCTTCTCGAACAGGATTTTCTGAATGTTTGCTGACAAGACTATGACAAAGAACCCGGGTAGATTTCTCTACGATTCGCTCAGATCGATCGAGGCAATCCTGCAGCGATTCCAACAGTGCACCATTACGGTCTTCGGGGATTTTTGTGTCGACGCCTATTGGGACCTTTGGGACGGAGAAAGTGAATTTTCGGTGGAGACAGGTCATCCAGTCCAGCGGGTCCGCGCGCAACGCTATTCTCTAGGCGGCGCCGGAAGCGTAATCGCGAATCTCGCGGCTATGGGGGTTGCATCCGTGCGTCCTGTCGGCGTAACCGGAAGCGACCTCTTTGGACAAAAGATGCGCGCTCTGCTGGCAGATTGCGACGCGAACACAGAAGGCCTGCTGATGGATGACTCCTGGCAGACGATGGTGTATGCCAAGCCCTATCTTGGCGAAAAGGAGCAGTCCCGCATCGACTTCGGCGCGTTCAATCCTATATCCGCCGACCTTCAAACCTCATTGATGGGTGCGTTGCGGAAGGCCGTGCAGGAAAGCGATGCCGTCATCTTGAATCAGCAGGTGCCGGGAGGCATATCTTCGCCCGAGGTCATCGGTCAGATTAACGAAATCATCCGGGATAACCCCGGCACACTCTTTCTGGTCGATGCGCGTCATCATCCCGAGAAATATCAGGGCGCGGTGCTCAAGCTCAACATGAGCGAGGCGGCACGACTGCTGGGCGAAGAAGCCCAGGACATCACAACGGAGGCTCGCGCGCGGGATTATGCGATGCGTATTCATCGGCAGATTTCCCGGCCGGTCTTTCTTACGCGGGGTGAGTCTGGATTGGCCGTAGCCGCGGATGACCAGGTAACGCTGATTCCTGGACTGCAAATCATGGAGCGCACCGACAGCGTCGGCGCCGGTGACGCTGTGGTTGCCGCACTGGCGGCCTCGCTGGCGGTCCACGCGCCACCGGTTGAAGCCGGGACGCTGGCCAATCTGGCCGCCATGGTCACGGTGAAGAAACTCCGTATGACAGGAACGGCCACCGCCGGAGAGATTCTGGCGGCGGCCCGCGAACCGAATTATGTCTTCCGCCCAGAGCTGGCGGAATCCCAGCGTGCGGCAAAGTACCTGCCTAACACGGAGATCGAAGTTGTTGGTCATCTGCCCACCGGCCTTGACATCCAGCACTGCATCTTCGATCACGACGGCACGCTATCCACCTTGCGCGAAGGTTGGGAGCAGATCATGGAACCGATGATGATGCGGGCCATCCTCGGCAAATTCCACGACACTGTGGATCAAACGACATTCAACCGCATCCGTGAAGTGGTGCGGCAGTTCATCGACCGCACCACCGGCATTCAGACTCTGGCACAGATGAAGGGACTTGCCGACCTGGTGCGGCAGTGCGGCTTCGTCCCTGAATCGGAAGTGCTCGACGAGCACGGCTACAAGCACATCTTCAATGTCGCCCTGCTGGCCGCAGTGAACAAACGCACCGAGAAGCTCCGTTCAGGCGAGCTGCATTCCACTGACTTTCAAATCAAGAATGCTGCGCTCCTGCTGGAGGAGTTGCATCGGCGAGGCGTCAAGCTCTATCTTGCCAGCGGAACTGATCAAGCAGATGTGATTGCCGAAGCGGAAGCCATGGGCTACGCGCATTATTTTGAAGGAAGAATCTTTGGTTCCGTGGGCGATCTGAACGTGGAATCGAAAAAGCTGGTTTTGGAACGTATTATCGCGGAGCACAATCTCTCCGGCCATCATTTCGCGACCTTCGGCGACGGACCAGTGGAGATGCGCGAAACGCACAGGCGTGGAGGCCTCTGCGTAGGAGTCGCCAGCGACGAACTGCGCCGCTTCGGACTGAACGCTTCCAAGCGAAAACGGCTCATCCGTGCCGGAGCTGACCTGGTCATCCCCGACTACAGCCAGTTGAAGCCGCTGCTGTCTGTGTTGCACCTGGCCGGGAAAGCTCGACCGCGCACCAGCAACGACTGAGGAAACAATGATGAAAATCGCAGAGCCTAAAATACTTTCCATTGCCGCCATGCGCGCCGAGCGCGACCGGCTGGCCGCCGAGGGCAAAGAACTCGTCTTCACCAACGGCTGCTTCGACATTCTGCATCGCGGCCATGTTACTTATCTGACCTTTGCGCGTAATCAGGGCGACGCCCTTGTCGTGGCTCTGAACACCGATGCCTCAGTCAAGATGAACAAGGGAGACGGACGGCCGATCAACAACGAGGAAGATCGTGCCTATGTCCTCGGCTCGTTGCGCGCCGTGGACTACATTGTTTATTTCTCCGACAAAGAACCGAAGGACATCATCGCGCAGATTCTGCCGCAGGTGCTGGTGAAGGGCAAGGACTGGGCGCATTATGTCAGCGGGCGCGAGGTCGTAGAAGCCAACGGCGGCCGGGTGATTCTTGCCGACATGGTCCCCAACCGATCCACAACCGGTACCATCGAGCGGGTTCTCGCGGTCTACGGGCAGAAAGGAAAAGAATGAGTAAACCGATTATCGTTACAGGCGCCGCTGGATTCATTGGGCGCAATCTGGTGGCGAGCCTCAACAGCCGCGGTCACCATGAGCTGATTCTCGCTGACTCCCTGGGCAAAGACGATAAGTGGCGTAACCTGCGCGGCCTGCGTTATGAGGACATTCTTTCTCCCGCGGCATTGATGGAAAGAATCGAGCGTGGGCAGTTCGCGGACGCAGAGGCTATCCTGCACATGGGCGCGTGCAGCTCTACCACCGAGAGTGACGCTGATTACCTGCTGGAGAACAATTACCGCTATACACGCCGCCTGTGCGAATTCAGCCTGAAGCACAACATCCGCTTCATCTATGCCTCAAGTGCTGCCACCTACGGCGATGGCAGCCAGGGTTATTCCGATGACGACGCGGCAACGGCGCGGCTGCTTCCGCTGAACATGTACGGCTACTCCAAACACATGTTCGACCTGTGGGCGCTCAAGGTTGGGGCCCTGAGCTGCATCGCCGGATTGAAATACTTCAATGTGTTCGGTCCTTACGAAGATCACAAGGGCGACATGAAGTCTGTCGTGGCGAAGAGCTACCGTCAGATCCGGGAGCAAGGTAAGGTCCGGCTTTTCAAGAGCTATTCCGCACAGTACGCTGACGGCGAGCAAATGCGCGACTTCATCTACGTGCGCGACGCCGTGGAAGTCACGCTGTGGTTCCTCGAAAAGGGGAGCGCAAGCGGTCTGTTTAACTGCGGAACCGGCCGGGCCCGCACCTGGAAAGATCTGGCGGCCGCGGTCTTCCGCGCGATGAACCGGCCGGTCGAGATCGAGTTCATCGAGATGCCCGAGACTCTGCGCAGAAAGTACCAGTACTTCACCGAAGCCAATATGCAGAAACTGCGCGCTGCCGGCTACACCCGTCCCTTCACGAGCCTCGAAGATGCGGTGCAGGATTATGTCGCCGATTACCTGTCCAGGCAGGAAGAAGCATGAGCAGCATATTGACAAACAATATCGAGAGCATGCGCGCTCTTCTGGCACAGGTTCAGACTCTCGACGCAAAAGTGCAGTTGGCCGCCGATGCGCTGGCCGATGCGCTGGTAAACGGCCATAAGCTACTGGCCTGCGGCAACGGCGGCAGCGCCGCGGATGCAGCACATCTGACCACGGAATTTGTTTGCCGCTTCGATCAGGATCGAAGACCGTACCCCGCTATCGCGCTTACCACCCACGGTGGCGATCTGACCGCGATCGGGAACGATTATGACTTTCATGACTTGTTCGCGCGCCAGGTGCAGGCTTTCGGAAATCAGGGTGACGTTTTATGCGCCTTCACGACCAGCGGACAAAGCGAGAACGTGCGGCGCGCCCTGATTGCAGCCAAGGAGCGGCAGATGCGAAGCATCGCTTTTCTTGGTAAAGACGGCGGCCGGTGTCTCGGCCTGGCCGATATCGATCTGCTGGTGAAGAGCCAGACGACAGCACGGATTCAGGAGATGCATAAGCTGCTGTTGCATACCGTTTGCGAGATCGTCGAGTCGCGACTTTTGCAGGCGGGTTGATCCAGGATCAACAAAGACCGGGGGTGAAGAACGGCCTGCATGGGAGATTCGGCGGTGAATCGGATCGCAGGAGCATTGAGCGACAGGAAAGGTGACGGGGCATGAATCGTTACGTGGCGCGAGGAGCGGCGGTGGGTGCACTCGGGGGTCTGCTCTTCGGCTTCGATACGGCAGTCATCTCCGGAACCACTTCCTCCCTCGTGCAGGCATTCAGCCTTTCGCCGCGCGAGCTTGGATTTACGGTCGCGATCGCCTTGTGCGGAACTGTCTTCGGCGCAATCACGGCCGGGCCACTTGAGAGCCGTTATGGCGGGCGCGACATGCTGCGCGTTATGGCTCTCTTGTATTTGCTTTCGGCGATCGGCTGCGCTTTCGCTCCAAACTGGACCGACCTGCTGGCTGCGCGCTTTTTGGGCGGCATCGGCATTGGCGGCTCGTCGGTGCTGGGACCGGTCTACATCGCCGAAATCTCCCCCACCCGGCTGCGCGGCCGCCTGGTCGGTATGTTCCAGATCAACATTGTTCTCGGGGTTCTGTGCGCCTATCTTTCGAACTACCTGATAGCGCGCGCCAACTTCGGAGCGGCAAATTGGCGATGGGACTTCGGCATGGCCCTGTGCCCTGCGCTGCTTTTCATTCTCATGCTCTTCGGTATCCCCAACAGCCCACGCTGGCTGGCCGCAAAGGGCCGGAATATCGAAGCCATGGATGCGCTCGCATTGATGGGTTCGGAGGATGCAGCGGGGGACCTGAACAAAATCACGGCGTCGATCCTGGAGGATTCGCTCGACTCGAAAGAATCTCTCTTCCAGTGGAAGTACCGGACGCCGATCTTTCTGGCTGTTTCGATTGCAATGTTCAACCAACTCACCGGGATCAACGCGATCACTTATTACCTGAACGATATCTTCGCCAGCGCCGGATTCAACCAGCTCTCCGGCAATCTTCAGGCGGTTGCCTTTGGCGCCATGAATCTCTTCGCCACACTCATCGGCATGTCGCTGATCGACAAACTAGGCCGCAAGACTCTACTCCTGATTGGATCGGTGGGGACCATGTTTTCTCTGGCGGGCGTGGCGCTGGTGTTCGCAATGAAGGCTCACCGTGACTGGCTACTGCCGCTGCTGGTGATTTATATCTTCTTCTTCGCCGGCTCGCAAGGAAGTGTGATCTGGGTCTATCTCAGCGAGGTATTTCCGACGCGGGTACGAGGCAAGGGACAGTCGCTGGGGTGCAGTACTCATTGGATCATCAATGCGCTCATTTCCGCTTCATTCCCGATCGTAGCGAAGTCATCGGGAGCCATTCCATTTGCGTTTTTCGGCTGCATGATGGCGGTTCAGTTTGTGGTGGTTAAGGCCTTCTACCCCGAAACCAAGAACGTTTCGCTCGAGGAGATACAGCACCTTTTGGGGGTTGAGGCTTCTCCCATGCGGCAAACGCAACTGCAGTTGCGTTTGCCGGAAGCCAAAGAGCCAGGCAATGGCCTTGACGGCAAGCGTGCGCTTGAACAGGCCATTGCGAATAGGAAGCGCAGTATCCGAACCAAAGGAGGAATTTGATGCTCGCGACTTTAAGAGAATTTGCCCACCAGTTCGTACACACTCCTCAATTGCATTGCATCGGCGGTAACTTCGTGCCCAGCCGCAGCGGCGCCGTACAAGAGGTATTCGATCCCTCTACTGGCGCCGTCCTCACAAGCGTTGCCATGGGTTCCGATCACGAAGTGAACCTTGCAGTGGCGGCGGCTCAGGCCTCCTTCCCTGCCTGGTCCAGGACCCCTCCTGTAGAAAGGGCAGTGATTCTGCACCGGGTTGCCGACGCACTCGAAAGGCACAAAGACGACCTTGTACAAGTCGAATCGCTCGATGTAGGCAAAGCGATCACAGCAACGGAAGGCTTTGATATCCCGTTCGGTATTGCCTGTCTGCGCTATTTTGCCGATCTGGTGCAAAACCTTGTGATCGATGTTCCCCACGCTCTGCCCAATATTGAGGCCCGCACGCACCGTATTCCATACGGCGTTTGCGGCTTCATCTTTCCCTGGAATTTTCCCTACGACCTGCTCCTCTGGAATGTCGTGCCCGCACTGGCCGCGGGAAATACTGTGGTCATTAAACCGTCGGAGCTGACACCACTCAGTACATTGCTGGTGACCCGATTGGCCCATGAGGCTGGCTTGCCCGACGGCGTAATGAACGTCGTGGTTGGCGACGGCGCTGCCGGGCAGGCGCTAGCAATGCACCCGGGGATTAAACGAATGAGCTTTACGGGATCGCCGAAAGTGGGAAAGTTGATCGGCGAAATCTGTGGCAGGAATCTTGTTCCGTTGAAGCTTGAACTCGGCGGAAAGGGCGCGGCTGTGGTCTTCGACGATGTTGACATGGATACAACAGCAGCCAAGCTGGCGAATGCAATCACCTTCAACACAGGACAGGTCTGCTGCACGGCCACTCGCTGGATCCTTCACGAGGAAATCCATGACAGCTTGCTGCAAAAAGCGATTGCGATTTTGAATAGCACCCGAATCGGTCCTGCTCTCGATAGAGAGACTCAGATGGGCCCCCTGGTATCAGAAACTCATCACAAGCGGGTTTCGAACCATCTGGAATTGGGCAAGGCCGAGGGCGCAGAAGTTATCTTCGAGGCTCATGCAGTCAAGCCCGATGGATTCGAGCGCGGTTACTACATCGGCCCAAGCCTTTTGACCGGCGATCCAGACAACATCTGCTGCCGCGAAGAGATTTTTGGCCCCAGCGCATACGTTCTGAAATTTCGTGACGAAGATGAAGCAGTCAAACTGGTCAACCGGCTGCCGTATGGACTTGCGAATAGCGTTTGGAGTAGCGATCTGGACCGCGCCGGCAGGGTTGCCGAGCAGTTGATTGCCGGCAACAGTTGGGTTAACGCGCACAATGTCTTCGCGTACGGCTTGCCATATCGCGCCGTAAACCTCAGCGGCATGGGAGGCGGTGTGAACAGCCCGGATTGCCTGTTGGATTATCTGCGTCCGCAGACAATTGCACGCCCGCTGGCATGACGCGGACACAGGAACGTCAGGCGCTGGTTGAGGCAGTTATCCAGAATACAGTTCTGCGCGTGTGTGGAGCTTCCGCTTCGATTCCGGGCGGCGGTCCTAAAGCCTGCAGATACCTGCAACTGCGCTGTAGAGCTTGCACACTATTCGAGGATCGTCTGATCCTTTCAGATCCTTTATCTGTTGCATCGGCACGGTGCGCGTCACTGGATCTGAAGCCCAGTCCACTCCATGAGGCGCGGACGTAGGCGCCCGCTTTAGACGCTGCCACCCGAAGCGCGTGAGAATGCTGAGATGGGCCTCAACAAGTGGAATAGAGACCAGTCTCAAGCTGGTTCGAACGTTGTTTCGTTAAGAGGTAAAGAGTATGCGAAGGTGTACGATCTGTTTAATCTTTGCCTATTGCTTCTTGTCTACCAGTTTGCTCGGGCAACAAGCAATAACCTTTCGCGATCAAATCTGGGGTCATCTCCTCGTCACCACGATCGATCAGGCAACAGGCCTAAAGGTGGATGCTCGCTGTTATCTGACTGACAGCGCAGGTCATCCGTGGACCCCTTCAGGTTCGATCACATATGTCAAGCCGCCCGAGCAGGATTTCATCGCTTTGACGCATTTCGAAATCGCGCTGCCCCCGGGAACCTACACTCTGCGAGTGGTACGGGGAGCGGAGTACAGGCCCTACGAAGTCCAAATCCAAATCAAGGCAGGCGAAATTCTGCGAGAAAGAGTCGAATTAACGCGCTGGATCAGCATGAATGCCCGCGGGTGGTACTCTGGCGATTTGCATAATCACCGGAACTGGCAGCAAATGCCGGCGATCCTGCTGTCTGAAGATTTGAATCTCGCGAACACTATAACGAACTGGATATGGGGAAACCGAGCGATATCCATACAGCCTTCGGCGGGCGAACAGGCCATTCGTCGCGTGGACTCGACTCACGCATATTCGATCTATGACACGGAGATTGAGCGCGATGGGTCGGGTCCTGGATCGATCGTTCTGGACGCATTGAAGAAGCCCATCGAGTTCCAAGGTTACGGCTTCTGGCCGCCTAATACAGTCTTTACGGGGGAGGCTCACAATCTAGGCGGCTGGGTAGACGCCGAGAAAATTGATTGGCGGGACAGTGCAGCCCTCGTGGCATTAGGCCAGATCGATTCTGCCGGGCTTGTCTATAACAGCTTCAACCCTTATGGTGTCGAACTAGGTGGTGGAAATACCGCGAAATTCAAACCTGCATTTGCTACACCTGGCGGAATGATGTATTGGGCTATGAACGTCTATTACAAGCTTCTCAATTGTGGCTTCAGGCTGCCTGTTTCGGCCGGTACCGCCTCCGGTGTTAAACCAACTCCTTTGGGCTACAGCCGCGTGTATGTGCATATCTCCGGCAAGTTCAGCTACCAGGAGTGGTTTCGCGAACTTAAAGCTGGACACAGTTTTGCCACCAACGGACCGATGATCTTCCTTACGGTAAATGGTCATGCAGTAGGTGACACAATTCATTTCCCCTCAGACGCTGCAAAAGCGGCCCGGCAAGTCAGGGTTCACGCAGAGGTTGATTCACTGGGCGATCTGGACCGGCTGGAAATCGTCTGGAAAGGAAAGGTAGTTAAGCGTATTTTTGCCTCAACCAACTGCCACCGGCTTACAGCGGATTTCTTATTCACGGTTCCCGGTACTGGATGGTTTGCGGCGCGGACTCTTGAGAAGCCGACTAAGACCGTGCAGTTTGCCCAAACCAGCCCACTTTATGCCGAGGTTGGTCACGACCGTGGAATTGTTCCTGATGATGCCAGGTTCTTTGTGCAATTGATGAACCGCGAGATTGAGCACTATCGAAATATTCAGGGTTTCCACAGTGAAGCGGACCGGCAGGCGATGTTGGATATGTACACGAGAGCGAGAGCCATCTATTCAGGTCTAGCATCGCCGGATACGAGATAGTGAATGGCTTGTAACGAGCGGCCACTGTGCTGGACTAGAAAGGTCTGTCTCGAACTCGAAGTGACAGGTAAATAGATTAAGGCTGGTTTGCAGCCGTGATGCCCCGGCATCTGCAGGTCAAGCATCGTCTGGATTCAAGTCATTAAACTCCGTTGCCCACGTAGCGCGGGAGAGCGTTGCTAGCCTAAGTTCCGCGCTTTACAGGACGCGATCCCTTTGTCGCGAGAGGCGCCTCGGGATTGAGGCGGTGCAGCAGATTTCCGCGACTGTATTCTTCATGGTGCTTCTCCTCCACCATCAAAGTGGCTGCCGCCCGATCTCGCGCATCTTCTTTTCAATCGCCATGCGGTCGAGGGCTTCGATGGGCAGGCTGAGCAAGAGCCGCACGCGCGTCCGCATCTGGCGCAAGGTCTGCGCGAAGGCGGCGCGCTTCTCTTCCTCCGTGCCGGCGACGGCGGCGGGATCAGGAAAACCCCAATGCGTCGTAACGGGTTGTCCAGGCTAGAGCGGCCATACTTCGCCCGCTGCCTTGTCGCAGACAGTGATGACGAAGTCCAGCTCCGGTGCGCCGAGGGCGGCGAACTCATCCCAGCTTTTGCTGCGCAGTGCTTCAACCGGGTATCCAAGTGCGCGCACCTGCTCGATAGCGAAGGGATTCACGCGGCCGGTGGGATGGCTGCCCGCGCTGTAGGCGCGGAAGCGGCCCGCGCCGAGTTGCCGGCACAGAGGATGAGGATGTTGTAGAGCTTCGGCATGTTTGATTCCCTGGAGGCTGCCGCTCAGTTTGAGCAGCAACTCGATCCACGGCACGCGCGGCCCGGTTTGGTGGCGCGTATGAAGGCGCTCATCAGCTTGTCGCCGGCCAGGGGCGCGATGGCATCCACATCCACCCCCGCGGATTCGAGAAGCTGGCGCGCATCTTCGATGTTGTACACGCGGGTGGGTTCGAGCGAGATGGCAGTGAAACCGGCCTGCGCAAGCCTGGCCATCTCCTCCTTCTCTTCGAGCGCGCCGGCGATGCAGCCCACCCAGAGCGCCATGCTGCGGCGTACCGGCTCGGGCACTTCGCCGCGCGCGACGACGTCTGACACCGCGAAGCGACCGCCCGCCTTGAGCACGCGATAAGCCTCGCGCAACACGCGATCCTTGTCGGCGGAGAGATTGATGACGCAATTGGAGATGACAACATCAACGGCATTGTCGGGCAGCGGAATCTTTTCAATTTCGCCTTTTAGGAACTCGACGTTTTCGATGTCCGCTTTGCGCTGATTTTCGCGGGCGAGGGCGAGCATGTCGTCCGTCATGTCGAGGCCGTAAGCCTTGCCGGCGGGCCCGACGCGGCGTGCGGAAAGCAGCACGTCGATGCCGCCACCGGAGCTGAGATCCAACGCGGTTTCGCCGGGCTTCAATTGGATGAGCGCTGTCGGATTGCCGCAGCCCAGCGAAGCCAGCATCGCGCCTTCAGGCAGGCCGCTCTTTTCGGCCTCACCGTAGAGGTCCTTGGTGACCGGATCGCAACAAGTGAAGACCGGATTGCAGCAGGCTCCGGAGTTTGTCTGCCGCACATGGCGCGCCGCCGCGCCGTACTTTTCCTGCACCAGTATCTTTGTGTCCATTGCTGACTCATCACATGCGTTTAAGCAGATATATGGGTATCGCTCCTATTTGCCAATGCGCATACGAAGACGCGTATACAATAGCGGCATGAAACACGGCTCGAAATCCGCTGATCTGGCCGGAGTGTTTGCGGCACTGTCCGACGCCACGCGGCTACGCCTGTTGAATCTGATGAACGGGCGCGAGGTCTGCGTCTGCTACTTTGTGGAGATCCTCGGGCAGGGCCAGCCGAAGATCTCGCGGCATCTGGCCTATCTGCGCAAGGCTGGACTCGTGACCGCGCGGCGCGAGGGCAAGTGGATGCACTACCGCATCGTTCCCCAGGCCGATGAGGCAACGGCTTCCATCCTCGATGCGGTGCTGGCGTCTTTCGGCAGTGACAGGCAGATGCAGGCGGACCGGGCCAGGCTGGACCGCGCCTGCTGCGCGCGGCGCACGCTGGTGGTGCCGGTGGGAGCGCCGCGGCCGGCGGCGCTGGCGCAGTGATCGGAGTTGGGAAAGAGCACAGGAGCACATGGAAGCCGGGATGGGAATATACTTGGCGCGCGGTTGAGTGGGAGGCCTGAAGAGACGTGTGGAGGCTGATAAGGCGCTGGCTGCTGCGCGGGACCGTGGCGCTCGCGGTAGCGTTTGTGGCTGTTTACGTTGGGGACTGGGCCGTCTTCAACCTGCGCGGTTCACCCACCGCCAGGGTGAGGGTCAATCGGTATCTGACAGTTCCGCTGAAGGGCCGCAAGCAGGAGTTCGACTACCTCGGCACGCAGGACGTGCCGTGCTCCATATCGCTGTTTCCGCAGGGCGGACGGAGCGCCTGCTGGCAGTTGCGGCGCAACTCCAATCAGGGGATGGATCTGTAAGCACACTTCTCTCGCAGGCAAACGATGACGCGCCATGCCGGAAGCGCCGGAGTTTCCGATGGAAAACGCCGGCTGCTTCCGCGCGATACTATCACCGCCGGCGGCGGGTGCGTGTTGGCGCAAAGACGAATTGATTGCCGTCGGGATCAGTGACGATGATGCGTCTCCCGCGCTGCTCCACTGGCACACCGGCTGCCTGCAGCTTCTTGGCCGCGGCGGCTACGTCATTGACCGCGAAAAAGAGTCGAGGCCTGGCGCGAGGTCCGGCGGGCCGAAGCAAAATCCATGGCAGCGGACGACTGGTGATACGGATACGCGCGCCCACGCGCGTATTCCTTGCGGTAAAGCCCATGCCCGCGGTGTAGAACTGCATGGCTGCCGCCATGTCTGGAACGGGAAGCTCGAAGCCCGCAATCTTATCGGAGACACGATTGGGACCAAGGTGCTTGCCCCGGTCGAGAGTGTGGCGCGAACCGGGCATGTACTGGGTGAACTCGGTGACGCGGCCCTCGGGATCCATAAGCGATGAGATGAGGTTGCCCGCGCCGGCTTTCTCTACAGGCCGTGGCTTGAGGCCGTGCGCCGCCAGCGTGTTGTAGAGAGCATTGAGATCGTTCGATTCATAGCAGACGTGCATCCAGCCCAGCGGTTCCGAGGGGTTGTTCTGCGGATAGACTTCAAAAAATTGGCGGTTATTGATTTTGACGAAGACCTCGGTGGTCTTGCCATCCTTGGTGAATGCGAACGATTCCTCGTATCCGAGCTTGTTGAGGAACGCAATTTCCTGGTCGAGATTGCTTACGCGATAAGCCACGTGCGCAATGCCGGTGATCGCGGAGCCCTGCGCAAAAATCCGAGGCGAGCAGGCGCAGAGCATAGCCAACGCGAGAGTGCCAAGCCACCGCATTTTCATCATTGATTCTTGACCTTCCTAAACCAATCCGGCGCGCCGGATGGCGGCGTTTCTGTCAGGCATAGTCCTGGCGATAAGGAGTGAAGATGTCCAGCGCCTCGGAGTCTTCGATGGCCGAAGCCTTATGTTCAACATCACCATTGACGACGACGCTGTCGCCGGCGCGCATCTCCCAGCTTTTGCCTTCGGCCTCAAAGCGGATGTGGCCGCGGGTAACGTAGACAAGCTGGTGATGCGGGTGGCTGTGCAGGGCGCCCACCCAGCCTTTGGTGAACTGATGACGAACCAGCATCAGGTGAGGATTATAGGCCAGCACCTGGCGCAGCATTCCCTGTTCCGGTGTAGTAACGGCGGTTGCGTCTGTTGCCGTGTAGACGACAGCCTCTTGGTTCATAATGTTCTCCCTCGGAAATTGTAGAGCAGGCGCTGGCCTGGCCGCTCAGTGCGTCATAGATGGCAAAAATAAACCGGAGCCAGCGAGGCAAGCGAGGCGCCTGCCTGCAGCGCAATCACAAACAGCGCAGGACGAAGCGTTCTTGGCAGCCATTTGATTGCGAAGAAGAGGAGCAGTGGCAACTGGCCGGCCATCAGCATCTGCCAGAGATGCGCCGCGGCACCTTCGTCAGGTTCGCGTGCCGCGTCGAAGATGGCGATGCGGCCCAGCACAAGAGCCAGGGCCGCGAGTGACATTGCCACGGGCAGAAGGGCGCTGGGATATTTCAAGATGGCGCTGAATGTTAGCGGATCCCGATTCACGCAGCCTCCTTGCGTTCGCGGAGAAAGTCCGGTGGAACGCGCTGCCTCATCGTCGCATGAATCGGGCAGCCACGCCTTCGGGATCCCGGAAAGATTTCAGCGGTTGAGCCAGCCGCCATCAACGACGAGCAGGTGGCCGTGGATGTAATTGCTGGCGCCGGAGGCGAGAAAGACGGCGGCTCCAGCCAGGTCTTCGGGCTCGCCCCACCGCCCGGCAGGGATGCGCTCGAGGATCTGGCGGGCGCGCTCAGGGTTCTTTTGCAGCGCCTCGGTATTGTCGGTGGCCATGTAGCCGGGGGCGATGGCGTTGACGTTGATGCCCTTCGAGGCCCACTCGTTGGCGAAGGCCTTGGTGAGCTGGGCCACGCCGCCCTTGGCCGCGGTGTAAGCCGGTACCAGGATGCCGCCCTGAAAGCTGAGCAGCGAGGCGATGTTGATGATCTTGCCCGAGCCGCGTTTGAGCATGTGCCGGCCAGCGCGCTGGGTGAGGCGAAAGACGCTGGTCAGGTTCACGTCAATAACTGCCTTCCAGTCTTCTTCAGAATACTCGGCGGCAGGCGCACGGCGAATGATGCCCGCATTGTTGACGAGGATGTCGAGGGCGCCAAAATGCTTGATGGTGTCATCCACGAGGCGCGCGCATACCGCGGCCTCGGCCACATCGCCAACGAGCGCGAGGGATTCGGCGCCGGCGGCATGCAGCTTGTTCATGGTGGTCCTCGGCGTGGCGTTGGAGCCGTGAACGGCAACCTTGGCGCCGGCCTGAGCCATTGCAACAGCGATGGCCGCGCCCAGACCGCGCGATGATCCGGTGACGAGAGCTACTTTGTCTTGCAGATTAAATGTGTCGAGAATCAGGGGAACATGATCCTTTCCGGCTTATGCCAGTTTGCGCTTTCGCATTGATTTGCGTGATTTGAAAAATAGGCTCGCTACGTCAACTAGCTTAACAGGCAGCGGCGAATCGGACGCGCCGCACAAGCCGGGTGCAACGTGAAGCCGCCAAGGAACGCAACAGACAGTTGCCGGCCTGGCCGGGAGAATTGGACCGCAAATTTCAGACTGCGCGCGCCCTGTCAGACGATAATGGAAGCGCAGGTCGCAGGCGCGAGGATCACGAACCGGAAAGCGATGCTCAAGCCCGCGCGAGAGATGTTGTGGTTGTTCCGCAACAAGAATTGGACCTCTTCCATGGCTAAGGAACTCAACTTTCAACAGGAACTGGTCGGCTGCTTCGGCTTTCCGGTAGCGGAGAACCCGACTCAGGCGATGGTGGAACCAGCATTTCGCGCAATGGGATTGGATTGGCGCTATCTCACTCTCGAAGTCCGGCCCGAGAACCTTGCCGCGGCAGTTGCCGGCGCCAGGGCCTTCGGCTTTCGCGGATTCAACTGCACCATTCCACATAAAGTAGCCGTGATCCAGCACCTCGACGGACTCGGTGAATCGGCCGCATTGATGGGGGCGGTAAACTGTGTCGTCCAGCGCGCTGGGTTCTTCATCGGCGAGAACACTGACGGTAAAGGTTTCGTTGCGAGCTTTCGCCGGCTCGCTGATCCTCGTGGAAAATCCCTCGTTCTCCTGGGTGCGGGCGGCGCAGCGCGGGCAATCGGCGTGGAGATGGCGCTGGCGGGCTGCTCGCAAATCACGCTCGTGAACCGTGATGAAAAGCGCGGCCGTGAGCTGGAAGCGTTATTCCGCGGCAGACTGCGCGCTGCGGTGAAGGCGATGGGCCATGATCTCGCCGTGACCTATATGCCCTGGCGAGGCGATTTCCGCGTGCCCGGCGGCACGGATATCCTCGTGAACGCGACCTCAATCGGACTCTTCCCGGATGTCGATGCGCGCATTCCGCTGGCCATGGAAACAGTGTCCGCCGAAATGATTGTTGCCGATGTGATTCCGAACCCGCCAACAACGCGGCTTGTCCGCGAGGCTCGCGCGAAAGGATGCCGCGTGATTGACGGACTTGGCATGCTCGTCGGCCAGGGCGTGATCGGCATCGAGTACTGGACTGGAAAAACTCCTGATGCGGCGGTGATGCGACGTGCGCTGGAACAGGTTTTCGCATAACCCTTCCCGCTGGCCGCTTTCGGCCAGGGCCGTGCTCTGCCGGGGTGCACGGATTCGACTTGAGCCGGTCGGAAGTCGGGGCGGGGGTTTGAGCTTTGCACTGAGCACACTTTGGAGCGCCCTCAGACCCAAACGGCCAGCAATTAGGCGGCTCGGCGAGGGAGCAGTCTACGTCCGCCTGCCAACATTTAACTGGCGAAACTATCACAATTTTTCCGAGACGGGATGGCCGAGCCGCCAACCGGGCGATCGCGTGCTCATCGTTGATCTGCGCAACAATGAAGGCGGCAGCGAGGATTATGGTCTTGCAATCCTCCGTGGCTGGATTGACGAGCAGGCAATGGTGCCACTTCAGGATCTGGGTACTCAGCTCAATTCCTCCTGCCTCTTCGCTCCACTTAAGTGGAATTACATGATTCTCAGTTCGCCGGCCGTCTTGTCTGACGCCAAAGGCTACATGCAAGGGCTGCTTGATCGCATGGCCCAATTCTATCCGCCCGGTTGTCCGCGCACGGTCGAGACAAATCCGGCCAAGTGGTCATACCCGCAGCGCCGTTTCAATCCCAAACCCGGCGAGATGCGCATCGTCGCTTTGGTGGACTCACTCTGCGCGTCCGACTGCGAATTACTCACAGAAAGGCTGGCCTCGCTTCCCGAAGCGATCGTAGCGGGGGCGAATACGTTTGGCGTGGGGCAATTCATTCAGCCTGGCTACTCGGTCTTGCCGCACACCGGATTGCCGTGGAGGATTGCGCTCGGAATGAGCAATTTCTACGGTGATAGCCGCTTTTACGACGGGTACGGGCTCGACGTGGATATTGTGGTGCCAAAAGTTGACTCGCTGCAGGATAACCAACTGCGCGAGCTTGCACAAATAGTAGAGAAGTTGCCGAGCGACTACGCTCGCGGCTACAAGAGTGAGAATTGATCTGAACGGTAGCTCCCGATACCGGACCGACCGTACTGACGTCGGTCGCCCCGCCAGATGACCTTCCAATTGGCACATATTCAATCGGTCGAGGACCTATCGCGGTATTTTGTGAGGGGAAGCCTCCAAAAGCTGCTGGATGCCTGGAAGTCACCTCTCTGCGCATCTGCTCACATTGCGCCGTTTTGTTTTGTGCTGCCGCCGCTCCCTTTGGGTCCGCCGCTTACCGGCCGCGCCAGCATCGACGGCCCTACCTGACGCAGAGGCGCCGCTGGCGCCGCCGGCGGCTGATGCATCGTTACGATGATCGCCTCGGCTGGTTTGTTCCCTGCGCATTGATAGGAGTGCGGCGTGCCGGCATCGAAGTAGACCGCATCGCCTGGTTCCAGGGTGCAGTGGTGTTCGCCGTGATGAACCTCCAGTATCCCTTGCAGTACATAGAGAAACTCAAAGCCGGGGTGCATATGCGCCCGCGCCTCTGTACTGACTTCCAGCGGCAGGAATTCCGCGAAGTAGGGGTCCATGTGCCGGTCAGGGACCATATACCCGAGGCTTTCGAAGTAGTAGGTGGGCGGTTCCACGCCGGTTTGCGGCAGCCGCACCCTGTCCTTTTGCCGGTGCACGCGAAACATCGCCGCAGCCTCGGCCTCAAAGAAATAAGACAAGTCTTTCGAAAAGACCATGGCGATCCGGGCCAGATTGCGCAAGGTGGGCACCACGCGCCCGGTCTCCAGCTGGGAGAGAAAGCTGGCGGAGAGACCGGTGTGCTTGCCGAGTTCGACAAGACCCATCGATTTCTTGAGGCGCAGACGCCGGATGCGCTCTCCGATCCGCTTTTCCGCAATGAACCTGTCGGCGGTTTCTGAATCGACCTGAGATTTTTGTGTCTCTTCGCTCTTCACCATTGCCGGCTCGCCCATGGGCACTCTCCCAATCACTTACTTACAGAATGCTCCTCGAAATAAAATATTGTCCAGATCGAAAAGTGTTGCCGTATCACAAAAGCAATTCCTTGCGGTGCTCCGGGTTTCCGCCACCGAGGTTAAATGGAAAAGAGTCCGGTTAAATATGACTGAAATTTTACCCACATACCTTCTCTCAGGCGCATCGGGGATGCTTGGCGGCGCGCTACGGGCGGCCTTGGCTGAACGGCAGTGCGGCATGCTGCAACTGGTGCGCCGGCCCGCAAAAGCAGCCGGAGAAGTGGAGTGGAATCCCGCCGCTGCCGTGGCCGTTCGTGCCCCTGACTCGCTGGAAGGGATCAAGGCTGCTATTCACCTCTCAGGCGCCAACGTGGCTGCGCATCGCTGGACGCCGGCATATAAGCGGGAGATGGTCGCCAGTCGCGTAGACTCCACCCGTGCCCTCGCGTGCATGCTGGCCGGTCTACGCCGTCCGCCGCAGGCGCTGCTGGCGGCCTCGGCGGCGGGTATTTATGGTGATCGCGGCGACGAGATTCTGGACGAATCGTCATCGGACGGCTCGGGCTTCCTTGCCGATCTTTGCCGGGAATGGGAGGCTGCGGCCCGGCCCGCGGTGGAGGCCGGCATCCGGGTGGTTCATCTGCGCCTTGGCGTGGTTCTCGGCGGCGGAGCGGGGGCGCTTGGCCGGATGGCGCCGTTGTTCCAGCTTGGACTGGGGGGGCGGCTGGGTGATGGCCGCCAGTGGATGAGCTGGATCGGGCTTGAGGACACCGTCGGCGCCATTCTCTTTCTCCTGGAAAATCCAGTACTTGCAGGCCCTGTCAATCTGACCGCTCCCAACCCGGTAACGAATGCCGAGTTCACCCGCGCCCTGGGCCGCGCGCTGCATCGGCCCGCCCTGCTGCCTGCACCTGCCTTTGCCCTGCGCCTGGCTCTGGGCGAGATGGCCCGCGAAGCCTTGCTCGCGAGCGCTCGCATCCGGCCGGCCCGCCTCCTGGACGCCGGCTTCCGCTTTGCGCAGCCGACGGTAGAGGCAGCGCTCGCCGCCGCGCTGGCGCGGCCCCGTCCGCCCTCGCAGTCCGCGTTATCCTAGAGAGTCCGGCCGCGCCTCTTCACTGCGGCCACTCAGGAAAGTGCAAACGCGTATGCCCGAAGAGACTTCCGCAACTCTACCCGCAGGCCCAGCCCCAATCGCTACAATCTCTGCTCTCGGCCAGTATGAGGGCCAATCCGTCACCTTGCGCGGGTGGCTCTATAACCTGCGCGAGAGCGGCAAACTGCTGTTTCCCATCTTTCGCGACGGCACCGGCACGGTGCAGGGCGTAGCCCACGTCAAGAGCGTTTCGTCTGAGGTCTTTGAGACGCTCAAAGGCCTAACGCAGGAGTCCAGCATGATCGTCACGGGCAAAGTCCGCGCCGACAAGCGCGCGCCCGGCGGCTTCGAGATTGACGTCGAGAACCTGCAGGTGGTCCAGCGCGTGCCGGAAGACGATCCCTACCCCATCAGCTTGAAGGAGCACGGCGTCGACTTTCTCATGGAGCACCGGCATTTGTGGGTACGGTCGCCCCGGCAATCGGCCATTCTGCGCATTCGCGCCGAGATCATGCGCGCGGCCGCGGAGTATTTCGACACCAACGGCTATATCCGCACCGATCCGCCGATTCTGACGCCAGCCGCGTGCGAGGGCACTTCGACGCTCTTCCCGGTGGACTACTTCGGCGATCCCGCTTTCCTTACGCAGAGCGGGCAGCTCTACGTCGAGTCTACGGCGCTGGCGCTAGGCAAGGTCTACAGCTTCGGCCCGACGTTTCGCGCCGAGAAGTCGAAGACGCGCCGCCACCTGACCGAGTTCTGGATGATCGAACCGGAAGTTGCCTTTATGGACCTCGACGGCCTGCTGGAACTGGCCGAGAACTTCCTCTCGCACATCGTCCAGAGCGTACTGAAGAACCGGGCCGCGGAGCTGCAAACCATCGGGCGCGACCCCGCGAAGCTGGAAGCGATTCTGCCGCCGTTCCCGCGGCTGCGCTACGACGAGGCGGCGGCGATGCTGAACGAAGCGCACAGGAAGGGCGAGTTGGAGCAGCCCTTCGACTATGGCAACGACTTTGGCTCACCCGACGAAACCTGGCTCAGCTCGCAGTTCGACCGGCCGGTGATGGTGCATCGCTATCCGGCCGATGTGAAGGCTTTCTACATGGAGCCAGATCCGGCCGATTCGCGTTACGCGCTCTGCGTCGATGTGCTGGCGCCCGAGGGCTACGGTGAAATCATCGGCGGCTCGCAGCGCGTCTCCAGCTTCGAGCTGCTCAACGCGCGCATCGAGCAGCACAACCTGCCGAAGGAAGCCTTCCAGTGGTACCTGGATTTGCGCCGCTACGGCAGCGTGCCGCACGCGGGATTCGGTATGGGCATCGAGCGCGCCGTGGCGTGGATCTGCGGCCTGGACCACGTGCGCGAGACGATCCCCTTCGCGCGAACCCTGCACCGGATCTATCCATGAGGCAGGGTTCGGGATTAGGCAGCGCACGCAGCCAACCTTGTTCTGTTCGGAGAGTCTATCTTCGCTTCAAGATGCCGCTGGGCCTTCGCGACTCTTCGCTACTGCGATTGCCTTGGCGATCAGCGACGCGACGAAATTCTGAAATCCCAGCTCGACGTTGGGTTCACGATAATACCCCTCAGGACCTTTCGCTGCATTGGACATAAGAAAACAAGCGGCATCGTACATCCGCTCACGCACCAGTTTGGTAAGCAGAATTTCGTAGCGCTTCGCGTAGGAGGCATCCTTGAACTCCTCGAACACTTTGAAGTGTGGCTCGCGGGCTCGTACCGGGCGGAGCGAACCTGAAGCCTCTTCAAGCAGCATCAAATAACCAAGCCACGGCCGGGCTGATGGCTTAAATGCCCCTTCCCGGTAAGCCGACCAGATGTCGGCAGCGCTCCCGATAGCTTCCTCGGTCCGGTTGTTGTAATTGTTACCGAAGGAACCGACTTGTGATTTGAATTCGATGCCCGCGATCAGTTTGCCATCCGACACAACCAGCAGATCCCACTTCTTTTCTGGGCGGTACCACCCAGGAAGCTCGACGTACTTTTCACAAAATATGTGAGCCTTGGGAAGGCCGTTTGCACACAAAAGCTCCCGCACCAAATCAATGAAGCCATTCATTTGTGCGCCGCCCGTGACTGCGGAACGAGCGCCGGCGTCCTTGCTTCCTGTCTGAGATCCTTGCTTCATTGCTTGCGTTTCGCGCGTAATCCAAAAGCGCTTGACGGCTTCTGTGAGGTGCATTTCGATTCCCGGGTCCAGATTCATCTGACGGCTTTCACTTTTTCGGCGTGGATGGTGGCCCTGCTGAAAAGCTGGGAAGTTTCATTGGCAATTCGCTTGTGGGCCTGTTCGAAGTAGTGTGGATCAATCTCCAAGCCGACGCAGTTCCGGCCGTATGCGGCCGCGGCCACTGCCGTGGTGCCCGTGCCAAGAAACGGATCGAGCACCGTGTCACCCACAAAGCTGAACATGCGTATCAGCCTCGCGGCAAGCTCAACCGGATACGGGGCAGGGTGATGGCGAGTTGAGGCCCCAGCAACCCCCGACCAGATCTGTTGGAACCATTGTTTATGATCGTCACCAGAGATCACGCTTAAGATTCGCGTTGGGATGTCGGGAGCACGATACCCGCCGGGCTTCCGCTGCATCAGGATGAATTCAATGTCGTTCTTAATCACTGAATTCGGCTCGTAGGGCTTGCCTAGGAAACTGGAGCCGTTCTCTACCTCGTAAACAGCGTTCGCGATCTTGTGCCAAATGATCGGTGCAAGGTTATCAAAGCCGAGTTTCCGGCATCGCTCTTGAATGGATGCATGGAGAGGTACAACCGTATGACGCCCGTTGTTCTTTCTCCTTGAGAGACACACATCACCGACTACGCAAATCAGGCGGCCACCGGGAACTAATGCTCGGAAGCAATGGTGCCAGACCTTGTCGAGTTCAGTGAGGAACTCATCGTAATCCTCGATATGTCCCATTTGGCCATCGGTGTCGCGATACTCCTTCAATGTCCAGTACGGAGGTGAGGTAAGCGCCAGGTGGACAGAGTTCGACGCGATATCAGCCATTTGCCGGGCGTCGCCGAGGATAAGGCGGTGAGAGGTCGGAACCTTTCTGACCGCTTCGCCGATCAGTTGCATCAGATGCTTATCTTTGGCAATACGCGGAAGATCCGTCTGCGGATTGGCGAGTGGATACACCTCGGGCGGTACAAATGCGGCAAGATCGGTCCCCACATAATCTTGCTGGTCTCGTTCTGCATAGACGTCGATTTTTTTTAATGCTAATGCCATGAAATCATTCTGCTTGGATCGATGCTCTGATCGTATAGGAACGCACCTGGGGAGGCCCCGTCAAGGCTGAACCGGGCCCATCCTCTTCTTTAGAGGAAAACTGGAGCGAGAGTTTCGATTCAGGAATGTCTCGGGAGCGGATGAGTGCAACGGCTCATCGAATGGCGATACTCCCGAGTAAAGGCGTATCGTCTGAATAGCGTGCATTCCACGCCGCTGCGGTCCTCCCTCAGTTGCGTTTCTTCAGGTGCATATCCGCGAACCTAAGAAATTGCTCCCAGTCGTACTCGGTCACTGCGTGGATGCCGGGGCGATAGTGAAAGCCGATGGTGTGCATGATGGGCTGGTCGAGCGGCGGCAGCTTCGTGATGCCGAGCCCTTGCTCGCCGAACAGGTTGAAGACGGGTGCAGCCGCATCCGCTGCCAGGATGGCTCCAAGCGGGTCTGCCCACTGGTCCTTTTCCGCGGCGTCCAGGTAAACCGGCCTCGGCGCAATCAGCGCGATCAATTCGTGCGCGTCCACCGGCAACTGGTCAACCTGGTCGCCGTACCTTTGAAAGTTCTGGCTGAACCACCACGGAAACGAGGCATAGATGCTCTTCGCCGTCTCGCCGTAATTATGCCGTAGCAGGGAGGCGCCGGCTTTGCCCGAGCAATTGGCAACCACCATCGCAAAGCGCGTATCCTGTGCTCCGGCCCACAGCGCGGTCTTGCCCAGCCGCGAGTGTCCCATCACGATCACGCGGTGGTGATCCACGTCGCTGTCGGCTTCAAGGTAGTCCATGCCGCGGCTCAGTCCCCACGCCCAGGCCCCAATGGCTCCCCAGTCGCCGGGTGCAGGTTCGGTTTGCCCCGGTTTGAAGAACAGGCGCCGGACGCTGTACTTGATGCCGCCTGAAAAATCCGGCTCAAGATCGCCGTAATAAATGGCGGCAAAACCGTAGCCATCGTTGAGCACTTTCTTTACCTGCCAGTCGCTCGAAAACTTGAGCGCTGCCTGAGGATATTTCTTGACCCAGGCCGCGGCCGGCATGCGCACCCACGGAGCCGTAAAGCTCCACACCTCTCCAGCCTCAATCCCGGGATCGTTGACAATTGTGTTCAGCCCCGCAAAGCTCATGCACAGGAACAGCGGAACCGGCTTGCGCGCGCTGTTGGGGATATAGATCAGCATATCCATCTTCGGACCATCTTCGTTGCGGGTGAAGTAGATCATCACCTGCTTGCGGGTTGCCAGGCCATGGAGCGCATGGCGGTCCACGTTGAAGACTTTCCAGTGCAGGCCAGGCAACCGGCGTTGCGGCGTGCGGCCATAGATGTTTTCCTCAAACAAATGAATCAGCTCAGGCCGGCGCTTCTCCGTCCAGGTGGCAGCATCGCGGACCCGCTCGCCATTCTGCAGGACGAGCGGATTGGGCAGTGTGTAGTTGCCCGCCTTGCTCTCGTCATAGTTGATCGCAAACTTCGGCTTCTGCGGACAGAGCCTCGTAGTGCCAAGTGATAATGCCACGACAATCAGGCCTGCGGCCCACAGTGCAACTCCGCATAATCTCTTCACCATGAAACCCTCCTCCGGCGAGCTGCCATAAAATCTTGTCCAATTCGGCATCTGAAATCATCAACATGAAGCGCAGAGACGCTGAGCGTCCGCGGCTTTAGCGAACTACCAGGCTCTGGTGAAGCGGTAAATCGCGAGAGGATGTGCCGGCCAGAATCTCGTAAGTGCCGGGGCGGAAGGTCCAGCGATGCGCGGCGGCATCATAGATCGAGAAAGACCGCGCATCGAGTGTGATGCTGACAGGTTTGGTTTCGCCGGGCTGCAGCTCGACCTTGGCGAAGCCACGCAACAGATGCAGCGGCTCGCCGTCGGCGGCGGGATGACCGACATAGACCTCGACGACTTCAGCTCCTGCGCGCCTGCCGGTATTGGCCACGTCGACGCGGACCAGCGCTGACGTTTCTGCAGCCGCGGACTTTTGGGGTGCGACGACTATGTGGCTGAGGCGGAAAGTGGTGTAGGAGAGGCCGAAGCCGAAGGGGAAGAGCGGCACGGTGTGAGTGGCATCGTACCAGCGGTAGCCGACGTTGAGCCCTTCCGTATAGTGTGAAAGGCCGTTGACCCCGGGCCACTGCTCCTGTGAAGCGGTGGGAAGCGCCTCGGCGCTGCGCGGAAAGGTAAGCGGCAGCTTGCCCGAGGGATCCACATCGCCGTAGAGGATGGCTGCGAGTGCGTTACCGTCCTCCTGGCCGGGGTACCACGCTTCAACGATGCCGGCCACCTTGTCTGCCCAGGGCATGAGTACCGGGCCGCCCGTGTTGAGCACCACGATCGTCCTCGGATTCGCGGCGGCAACGGCTTCGACGAGAGCATTTTGGTTGCCGGGCAGCTTCAAATCAGGCCGGTCGCGGCCTTCGCTCTCCTCGGTATGCACGAAGACAATGGCGATGCCGGCACCGCGGGCAAACTCGGCTGCGGCCTCGGTGTTGCTGCCGTCGGCGTAGGAAACCTGAGCGCCTGAGCGCTTCTGGATAGCCTCAGACGGCGTAATGATGTACGGCGGATTCGCGCCGGAGCTGCCGCCGCCCTCGATCTTGGGCGCGACGCCGCCGGATTCGCCGATGACGGCGACCGAGGTCCCGGCAGCGAGCGGTAAAATGCCTCCTTCATTCTTCAGCAGCACCGTGCCCTGCTCCGCCACATGGCGCGAAAAGGCGTCGCGCTCGGGGCTGCGCGCATAGGAGTCCCAGGTTCCGGCTTGCGGCCTGTCGAAGAGCCCCTGCCGGAAGATAGGCACCAGGATGTTGCGCACATGCTCGTCGAGCGTGGCCATGCTCACCTGTCCGCTCTGGACGGCAGTCTTGAGCGCATCGCCAAAGTAGCGGCTGCCGGGCATCTCCTGGTCAAGGCCGTTGTTGGCCGCGGCAACGGTCGAGTGCGTCGCGCCCCAGTCGCTCATCACCCAGCCGTCAAAGTGCCATTGCTTGCGGAGCACGTCCCGGAGAAGGTAAGGGTTCTCGCAGGAGTACGTGCCGTTGGTCTTGACGTAGGCGCACATCACCGTGCCCACGTGGCCCTCCTCGATGGCCGCGCGGAATGGCTCAAGGTACACTTCCTGGAGCACGCGCTCATCGACGATCGAGTCTTCACGAAAGCGGTTGCTCTCCTGGTTCATGGTGGCGTACATGTTGGCGTCGGCAATGGGGCCCTGGCTCTCGATGCCTTTGATCTCGGCCACCGCCATGCGGCCATTGAAGTAGGGGTCTTCGCCGTAGCTCTCAAAGGTTCGACCCCACTCGGGCACGCGCACCACGTCGATAGACGGACCCAGCTCGACATTCGTGCCCTTGAGCCATTGCTCGCGGCCAAGCACGCGGCCAAACTCGCCCATGACGTTGACGTCCCAGCCGGAGGCGGCAGCGATCGGCGCGGGGAGCAGCGTAATGTCCGTGGCGCCGTTGCCGACCGCGGCGCGGCCGTCCGCCAGCTTCAGCGCGGGGATGCCCAGGCGCGCATTGCCGGGCACGTAGCCGATGTAGCCCTCAATGGGCCGCGGCACAACGCCATGCACCATCGTGATCTTCTCGTCGAGGGTCATCTGCTTCAGCAGCAGATTGGCGCGCTGGAGCGGAATGAGTGAGCGGTTCATCCACGCACGCGCGGCTGCGGACGTGCCGGCCTGGGCAGCTCCGGCAGGCAGCGCGACCAGCAAACAGGCACCAGCCAGAATCGTCAGAACAGCCGTGCTGCTGTGCCTTGTCAAGTGAATCCTCATTCCCATGTCCTCCCGTGCCGATGCCCTTCCACATTGCTTTGGAATTCGCGGAACATCATAACTCGCCCGTGCAAGGCGCGGCGAGCGGTCTGGCCGCGTTTCGTCACTGTCCGGCTTCTTCCGCGGTACGGTAGCGCCTGAGATGTGCGTATAAGGAGAACGGCTGGCGCACATCCGCGCTATACTGTCTCCCCATGAGACTAATGTTTACGATCCATGCCGGGGAATACCTGGTAGGAGATTACATTGAGCGAACCTTCGGAAAGCGCTGGAATGTGTGGACTCCGTCGAAGGACACTGGCATAGACTTGCTTGTCACTGACAAGAAAAACCAACGAACAGTCTCGCTTCAAGTGAAATTCGGCAAAGATTTCCTACCCGGAAAGTCTGCCGAATTGCGGAAACAATTAAGCTGCCACAGTTGGTTCACGTTGAGCCGGGTGAAGCTCGATCGTTCAGAGGCTGAATTCTGGGTGTTTGTGTTGCCGGGATTCGCAAGTAATAAGCCTGATTTTATAGTTATCCCAACGGTGAAACTGCGGTGGCACATGGACGAGATTTACGGCCATAAAGAGAACTTGCAGGTTTACCTCACATCCACAAAAAAGAGCAAATGCTGGGAGACCAGAACGCTTAGAAACGAGGATCTGGTCAAGATTGCAAGAGACACCTATGAGAATCCTAAGCTGGATCTTTCCAAATACCTGAATGGCGCTGGTTGGAATGCCCTCAAAGCTAAGCTGGACCATTAAGAGCTATACACGCACTTTTCAGACACTACCCGCGAGGCTTCTCGGGCACACGATCCATTTAGACTAGAAGGTTATGGCCACTCTGAAAGCTGTGCGCGGGACGCGCGACCTTTTGCCGCCGGAGACGGCGCTGTGGAACCGGATCGAGGCGACCGCGCGCGCCGTTTTTGCCCGCTACAACTTCGGCGAGATCCGCACGCCCATCTTCGAAGACACCTCGCTCTTTGCCCGCAGCGTGGGCGAGGAGACCGACATCGTCTCGAAGGAGATGTACACGTGGGAGGACCGAGCGCGGGCACAGAGTGAGAAGTCGCAGTCGCTGACCCTCCGCCCCGAGAACACCGCCGGCGTCGTCCGCGCCTACATCGAGCACCGCCTGGGTGAAACCGGCCAGCTCCAGAAGCTCTACTACATCGGGCCGCAGTTCCGCCGTGAACGGCCGCAGAAAGGCCGCTACCGGCAGTTTTCGCAGATTGGGGCGGAGGTCATCGGGCCGCCTTCGGCAGGCAGCGAAAGCCCGCTGCGCGACGCCGAAGTGCTGGAGATGCTGGCCACGCTCCTCGACGAACTGGGTATCACCGGCTGGACGCTGGAACTGAATTCCGTCGGCTCGGCGGCCGACCGCACGCGCTATAACGAGGCGCTACGCGCGGCTCTGGAGCCGTTGGCCCCGGCGATGTGCGCCGATTGCCAGCGCCGCGCGGTCACCAATCCGCTGCGCGTTCTCGACTGCAAGGTGCCCGAAGATCAGCCCATCATTGCCACGCTGCCGGCGATTTCTGATTCCCTGGACGAGGATTCAAGGGCGCACTTTGCCGCCGTGACCGCGGCGCTGGATGCGGCGGGAGTGCCATACAAGCTCAACCACCGCCTCGTGCGCGGGCTCGATTACTACACGCGCACGACCTTCGAGTTTACGCACGGTGGGCTGGGGGCGCAGAATGCGCTGCTCGGCGGCGGACGCTACGACGGGCTGAGCGAGGCCATCGGCGGACCCAAAGCGCCGGGCATTGGCTTCGCGATTGGACTCGACCGGCTCGTGCTGACACTTCAGACGCAGGAACTCAACCAAAGCTCCGCCCCGCGGCAAGTGGCGGACGCTTACATTGCGCCGCTGGGTGAAAGCATAAATCCGGCCGCACTGGCGCTGGCCCGCGAGTTGCGCCGTACCGGCCTCCGCGTGGAACTGGGCGAGGGCGGCTTCCGGCTCAAAAAATCGTTTGAAGCGGCAGACAAGACTGCCCGCCGCATCGTGATCCTCGGCGAGGACGAGCTCCAATCCGGTATTCTGACGGTGAAGGACTTCGCCAGCGGCAATCAAACCAAGGTTCCTCGCGCGGACCTGGTTGCCTTCCTCACACAATCAGCAAGCGAGTAAAGGACAAGGGCAGTGCTTGATTTTCTAGGGAATCTCGAACGGACGCATCTTTGCGGCGAATTGCGCGCGGCGCACGCCGGGCAGCAGGTGGTGTTGATGGGCTGGGTGAACCGCCGCCGCGACCACGGCAACCTGATCTTTCTTGACCTGCGCGACCGCTCGGGCATCGCGCAGATTGTGCTGGACAAGGAGCTGACGCCGGAGGGCCACGTCAAGGGGGAGCTTGTCCGGCCTGAGTATGTGGTTGCTGCCGTCGGCAAGGTGCGCCTGCGCGACAAGGACGCCATCAATCCCAAGATGGAGACCGGTGAGATCGAGATCGAGGCCACGGAGCTGCGGGTGCTGAACGACACGCGGCTGGCGCCGTTCTCGCCCGCCGAAGAGGCGATCCAGAACGAGGAGCTGCGCCTCAAGTACCGCTACGTGGACCTGCGCCGGGCAGAGATGCAGCGCAACTTCAAGCTGCGCCACGAAATCACTTTGGCCATTCGCGACAACCTGAGCCAGCAGGGCTTTCTGGAGGTCGAGACGCCCATCCTGACCAAAAGCACGCCCGAGGGCGCGCGCGATTTTCTGGTGCCCAGCCGCGTTCATCCCGGCGAGTTTTATGCGCTGCCGCAGTCGCCGCAGATCTTCAAGCAGATTCTGATGATCTCGGGCTTCGACCGCTACTTCCAGATCGCCCGCTGCTTCCGCGACGAGGATCTGCGCGCCGACCGCCAGCTTGAGTTCACGCAGGTGGATCTCGAGATGAGCTTTGCGCGTCAGGATACGGTCTTCGCGGTGGTGGAGCAGTTCATGAAAGCCGCCTTCGCCGCGGCCGGCGTGGCCCTGTCCACGCCCTTTCCGCGTATCAGCTACGACGAGTCGCTGCGGCGCTTCGGCACCGACAAGCCTGACCTGCGCCTGCCCGGCTTGACCGACGTGCGCCCGGCCTTTACCGACGAGAACCTGGCCGCGCTGCAGATCGATCCCGCGCTGCCGGTGGTGGCCTTGCGCATTCCCAACGTGGGCGAGCTGAGCCGCAAGGAGCGCGAAGACAACCATCCGCTCTTCGACCTGAAGAAGGGCGCCAAGTTCATCGATGACTTCAAGCGGCTGGCCAAGGGATTCCCCGACGCCGCCGTAAAGGTGCGCGAGCTGGCTGGTGCGGCCGAGGGCGACTTTGTCATCATCGTGGCCGGCGACCCGGCGCATCATATCAAGGCCAGCGACACCAAGTTCGAAGGCCGCCTGAGCGAGCGCGAGATCAACGTTTACGCCGCCGCCGGCAACTTCCGCAGCGAGCTGGCGAAGAAGTACGCCGACCGGCACGGAGCCTTCCGCGTAACCGAGCAGACCGTGGAAGCCGCGCATGCGCATGGTCCAAACGATCAGGTTGACGGCTCGAAGGCGTTCTTCCCCATCTGGCTTACTGACTTTCCCATGTTCGAGTACGATCTGGCGACGGCCAAGTGGGTGCCCGCGCACCATCCCTTTACCGCGCCATATGAGGCTGACATGCCCAACCTGGTGAGCGACCCGGCCAGCGTGCGCGCCAACTGCTACGACCTGGCGCTGAACGGCCTGGAGCTGGGATCAGGCTCCATCCGGATTCATCGCAAAGACGTGCAGCAGGTGATCTTCCGCGCGCTCGGCATCAGCGACGACGAAGCCCGCGCGCGCTTCGGGTTCTTCCTGGACGCGCTGGAGTACGGCACGCCGCCGCATGGCGGCATCGCGCTGGGGCTGGATCGCATTGTGATGCTGCTGGCCGGGGCGGCCAGCCTGCGCGAAGTGATTGCCTTCCCCAAGAGCGCAAAGGCCATCGACCTGATGGCCGACGCACCGACCACGGTGACCGAGGAGCAGCTGCGGGAGCTGCATATTCGGGTGGCGCTGAGGGATTGATTTTGCTGTAGGCTGCGGCGGCTATGGCCGGTCCAGCTCCGCGAACACCTCGCTGAGCACGATGCAGATGGGCACGGCTGCCATGGCAGCCGTATGATCCTCCCCGGTCAAGTTCCCAACCAAAGGCCTGCCGTGATTCAATTTATCGGGAGTACGGCCACCCTACTCAGGGTTCTTTGCGCCGCTTTCGTCGTCACCTTCGACCGAGATCCGCAGCGAACGCAGGAAGTTCACGTCATTCCGAGTGAACTGGCCGGCCTGGCCGCTCTCTTCGGTCTCCACATCGCCATCCTCGCCTTCTTTCGCGCCGACCTCGTTGAGGCCGATGGTGGCTTCGAGCATGAGCAGCACGTCAAAGCCATGCTTGCGGATGTCCTGGACCACTCCGGCGATCTGCTCGCTCTCGATGACCGACTCGTGGATGGCCTCGCCCAGTTGCTGAATCAGTTCACGCAGACGGGATGTCATAGGCACCTCCAAGAAACGGCGCCCTGCGCAGGATGCGATGCGCAGGTTGCGGCGTGAGACTCCTCTTACCATACTTCCGATATGGCTCAAGAGCAAATCGGAAGTTTCGCGCAGGTGCAAAAAAAGCCGCACTTCACGAGTCGCTGCTAACATCATAAACGGGATGAGACCGCAGACCATCGGCCGTGTGCTGGGCATCGGCGTACGCGTGGCGACGCGCACGGTGGGCCAGCGTCTGGCCGGTCAGGGCGCCTCGACCGCCACGGCGGTCGCCGCCTCTGCCGGTATCGGCGGCGAGCAGGGCCGGGCGGCAGGGCAGACCGCGGGGCAAACCGTCGTGCAGGGCGGGCGCGGCGTAGCCCGGGGCCTGCGCGGCTTTCTTCGGCCTTTCCAGCGCGTGGGCAGCATTGTCTGGCTTGAGGTCAGCGGGGTCTTCTTCTTGTTATTCGTGCTGGTCTTTGCCCGCGGGGTCTGGAATCTGAGAGCCAGCTTCACGCAGGGTGCGGATCACTACAAGTTTGTCACCGACGCCGTCCTTATGCTGCTCTTTCTCTACCTGAGCGTAAGCTCATTCTGGCGGGCGCGGCGCAAGTAAGATCCATCAGCCGTTCCAGATTGCGGCCTTGAATGCGGCCGTAGAGGGTCGGAATGGTTGTCGGCGATTCTCCCTGCGCGCTCTCTGGTGAGGAGGGCGAGGCCCGTCACTTTACCGCGGTGGAGTGGACCCTCTCTGGGTGAGCCGCCAGACGCCGAGGCAGATCGCCATCAAGCCCACGATGAAGGCCAGCCACATGCGGCCGCCGGAGTGCATCCTCCAGCCCTCATAGAGCGCAAAAATTCCTGCCGCGATGAGAATGATTCCCCGAGCCTGATTCATGCCGGCCGCCTCTCTTCCTCAGGAACTCTTTCATCCTAAGCCCGCAACACTCCCTCTGACCCGGCCCCGTTTGACCCGGCCCCTACTCAATCCCTATGGTGTGTAGGGTAAAGCAAGTTCACGAAAGGACTCCGCATGACGACCCAGGCCGCACCCTCCGCTCCACCCTCCGCGCCTCTCAAGAAGACCGCTCTGAATGCCACACACCGTGCCCTGAAGGCCAAAATGGTGGATTTTGGCGGCTGGGATATGCCGGTGGAATATCCGGGCGCCGGTGGGGGCCTCATCGCCGAGCACATGGCCGTGCGCACCGGCGTGGGCCTCTTCGACGTGAGCCACATGGGCGAAATTCAGTTTCGCGGCCCGGGCGCGCTGGCCGCCGTGCAGCACATCACCATGAACGACGCCTCTCGCCTGCAGGATGGGCAGGCGCAGTACTCCGCTCTGCTCACGCCCGAGGGCACGTTTGTGGACGACATCCTGGTGCACCGCCTCGGACTGAATGACTACCTGCTCGTGGTCAACGCTGGTACTACGGAGAAGGATTTTGCCTGGATCCGGCGCCAGGCGGGCGGCTTGCCGGGAATCCACATCAGCAACTACTCCAGCTATTATTCTCAACTGGCGGTGCAAGGACCGCGCGCACTGGAAACGCTGCAAAAGCTGACCAAGGTGGATCTGGCGGCGATCCGGAATTACTGGTTTGCCTGGGGTACGGTGGCCAGCATCCCCAACGTGCTGATTGCGCGCACCGGCTACACCGGCGAAGACGGCTTTGAGGTTTACATCCCGTCAGACGAACCAACGACGGTGAAGATGTGGAACGCGCTGCTCGATGCGGGCGCCGAGTTCGGCATCCGGCCCTGCGGACTGGGGGCGCGCAACACGCTGCGGCTTGAAGCGGGAATGAGCCTTTATGGCCACGAGATCTCCGAAGAAACCAACGTCTTTGAGGCCGGACTCACCCGCTGGCTCAAGCTCGACAAGGGCGAGTTCATTGGCCGCGACGCGCTCGCGGCCGTGCAGGCAGCCGGAGGGCCGCAGCGGAAGCTTATCGGCCTGGAGATGATCGAGCGCGGCATTGGACGCGACGGGTATCCTGTCCTCTCGCTGGCCGGGGAACCGATCGGCAGGATTACGTCCGGGTCTCCCGCGCCGTTCCTGAAGGCCAACATTGCGCTGGCGACGGTTCCTGCGCCGGTGGCTGTCGATGGCGGGGATCTGCTGGTGGACGTGCGCGGCAACCGCGTGCGGGCCCGGCAGGTGGCGCTTCCATTTTATAAGCGACAGAAAAAATAGGGCTTAACGAATTTCCTCGCAGAGTATCAGCCGCCTTCCGCTTCAGCGCGTTCTGAAAAGGGAAGCCTGACTCAAAATCGAGTAAAAACTACACAGTTCGCGAAGCTTCTCTCTCATTGCCGATCCAATATTCGGATTGAACTAGATTCCAGCGTCATTCTTTTGGCTATATAACCATCGTATTTTCTATGCATTGTCGCAATTCTCCTGTGGGGTGGGGTTTGGCCCCTTACCTGCTTTAAGTAAGGGCGAAGAGAACGGAGGGAACCTGATGCTCTTCACCCTTCAGCTCTAAAAAAACAACAATTCGTCGAGATCGGGGGAAATTTGCGTGTACAAGACGCGGGAAGTCATTTTTTGTCTTTGGTGTGTTGCCTCGGTGGTTCTGGGCGGCGCGTGCCGCGCCCAGACCGCACATTTGCCGCAACAGTTGTTATTCAACACTTTTCAGACCAGCTCGACTCCTGGCCAAAGCCAATTGCAGCCGACGCTCGCAGTCCCCAGCTTTTCGAGCTCGTCGCCCGGGGCTGTGGGAGCTGGCGCGGACCCGTCCCCACAAGAGAGCGCGCTCCAGCCAGGGGACGGGCACGAAGCATTCGTGAGGCCGATCAACGACGACGGCACGCAACGAAGCCGGAAGCCCTACTGGGGACCAACGACGAGCGGCCCCTTTTTCACAGGAACTGCAGAGGTAGAGCCGATGGGCTCGCGCTATTGGGAGCCCTATCTGTTCGATTACAGGCAGACCGGCTCAACCAGCATGAATTACAACCAGAAGATGGCCGTTGGAATGGGGAACAACCTGGAATTTGACGCACAGGTTCCATTGATTCTCAACATCGCGAAGCCGCCGGTTACGCCGGCCGGCACCACCGTGAGTCAGTTTGGGCCGGGCGATGCGCACCTGGACTTCAAGTATCAGCTGACTGAGGATGCGAATCCCTACAAGTTTCTGGCGCGGCCTGCGATGGCGCTGACTGCAGACTTTTTTCTCCCCTCGGGGAATGCATCCGGCCTGCGGCCGAGCCGCTATGGCGTTGATCAGTTTGGAAACGGTACCTTCCAGGAAGGGCTGTCGTTGTTGATTCATAAACGGGCGCATCCGTTCGAGTTCTACGGGCAGTTCGGCGATCTGATCGAAGACCCGACCACAGTGTCACAGGGATACAGCTACAACAACGGCATCACCAGCGTGCAATCCGGCAAGAATGTGCGAATGATTGACGGCAATCTGCTGTACTACAGCGCTGCGGTCGAGTACGTCATCAACTCAAAGCGCGGGATCGGCGTGCTGGCCGAGCTGGATGGACAGGCTCAAAGCCTGCACAACCTGTTCTTCGGCAAGGCCACGGCTCCCGGCTACTCCTATCTTTCCGCCTCTCCCGAAGTGGAATATACCTGGCCGGCGCGTAAAAACTTCGCGATCACATGGGGCGCTGGGGTCAACCTTCCCGTGGAACGGGGCGATTTCCCTCACCTCTTCACGCCCATGGCCACCGTCACATTCTGCTTCAACGGTCCCAACGGTGGAAGAGAATCTCAATAAATTCAGCAGCTTATGGGGCAGTGGCAGCCGGATATGGGCTGCGCTGCCCCGGAGTCTGATACTTTTTATCCAGGCTCAACCAAAAAAATATTCGTTCCTTATGGTGTGGCGGCTAACTTGCATGTATGCTGGCAGCTAACACAATGCCGGTACCCGGGACGTTTGTTAGCGAGTGTAAGGAGGGAACCGATGTTGATTTTAAGGCATTTTCTACGCGCACTCTTCTTTCTCGGAGCCTTTCTGCTCGGCTCACTGATGGTTGAATATACGGAGGCTTTTCCTGCCAGACCGGCGCCATCCGGGCGTATCCATAAGCTTTTTCGTTTCGGTGGCAGAACCTTTCAGTTGGTCTCCGCGGTTGGCGGACTCCTGGATGTGGTGGCGTTGCTGCTGCTGATCACCGGCTGGTTCTCTGAGCTGTTGCTGGGCTTCTGATCCATCCCGGTTGAGCCGGCGCTGCTTCTTTCTCTTCGCCCAGAGATGCGGAACGCGCAAGGGAAGCAGGCCGGCTCCCGGGTTCTCTTACGCTGGTTTCCTGAATTTCCGCCCGCTGCTGTAAAAAATCCCTCGCCGGACAATGTCGCAAGAGTGAAATTATTGAAGATCGTCCGCCCATCGCAGAGAGAGTGAGACTCTTGCGCATCTGCGGCGGGCGTTTACCAAAATGGAACTGACGAGTAGCCGACGATACTCCCGCGTCGTCGTCGATGAGCGTCTAGATTTATCAGTTCGAGGTACTTGCACGAGCTTCTGAACACTTGCCAAACGCATGCCGCGATCATACTTCTTTGCCCTTGGATC
>JAJZVZ010000155.1 GCA_021846945.1 Acidobacteriota bacterium
CCGCTGCCGCGATATTCCTCGGTAGGCGGCATTCCGATCACGGAGCTGCTTGACGGCGAAGCCATTGAAAGGCTAGTCCAGCGCACCCGCAACGGCGGCGCCGAGATCGTCAAGTATCTCAAAACCGGCAGCGCTTATTACGCTCCCGGCGCGGCGGTTGCCGAGATGGTTGAAGCCATCCTTCAGTCTCGGAACAGAATCCTGCCTTGCGCCGCTTACCTCGAAGGCGAATACGGAATCCACGGATTGTTTATGGGCGTTCCGTGCAAGCTTGGCGATGGCGGCATCGAGGAGGTTCTGCAGATCAAGCTCACCGAGCAGGAGAAAGGCGCATTTCAAAACAGCGCAAACGCGGTAAAGACACTGGCGGATCTGGTGGATGAAAACCTGGCTCATCCGGCCATCAGTTCAGCCTCCTGAAGGGAGGACGCAGGAGCCTGCTATCGCAAGCAGGCTCCTGGCGCAGCCCGCAGAATCACTGTCAGGGAATCCTGGCTACACCTTGACGGCCCTTGTTCTCAACGCAAACTCATGAGCTGCGAGCACCATGCCTTTGCCCCATTCCGGCGTGGCGCCAGCATGCAGATGGGTATATCCCGCCATCACGTTGCCCACAAGCAGGCAATCCCGGCCATCGGAGCATCCGGCGCCACGGACGACGGCGCAGGCAGTATGCGGCGGTTCAGCGGCACCCATGATGCGTGAGTAATGAAACTCGTGCCCGCGCAGAACCGTCTTCAGCGGGAAGAATGGATTCCGCGTGTCAACCCGCAGTTCACTGTATCCATGACCTTGAGGAGTCGAAAAGACCTCGACATCGATGGAAAGAACATCGGCCATCGGATAACGCGTGCCCTTCCAGATCATACTGCGCGCCAGGAGCATCAGGCCGCCGCACTCAGCATAGACAGGCAGGCCGTTCTCACATGCCCGGCGCAACGAGGCAAGGAAGCTTTTGTTAGCCGCGAGTTCTCGCGCATGCGTTTCAGGAAATCCGCCTCCTATGTAAAGTGCGCACAGGTCATCAGGCAGGGCGGAAGAGCGCATGGCGGAAAGAGGAACAACTTCGGCGCCGGCGCGTTCCAATTCTTCTAGATTTTCAGGATAATAAAAGCTGAATGCCGAGTCTTTCAGGTATCCGATCTTGAGCCCGCGCGCATTGGGCAGTAGTGGACGCTCTTCCGCGTAGGGTTCGAGTGGAAAGGCGCTGTACGCAATCTCGATCAGCCTATCCACATCCATTCGGCCTTTCACAATTCTCAACAGGCCTTCCTCCACGTGGTCAATGGCACCGTGCTCCTCAGGAGGCACGAGTCCGAGATGCCGCTCAGGCAGAGGGTTGAATGTCGCTCTTGGAAGCGCGCCAATGACCGGAATTCCGCAGGAAGATTCGATCGCCTCGCTCAGGACCTTTTCATGCCTTCGGCCGTTGACATTATTCAGCACCACGCCGCGCAAAGAAAGCCGTGGGTCGAGCTTCTGGCAGCCGAGAACCAGCGCGGCGGCCGTGCGCGTCATTTTAGTCGCATCCACCACAAGCACCACTGGAGCGGAGAGAGTCTCAGCCAACACAGCGCTCGAATGCGTCCCCGCGGCATCAAATCCGTCGAAGAGGCCGCGATTGCCTTCAATCAGATTGACTCCCTCGGAGGTGCCGTGGCGCAGGAATGAGGCACACACGCGCTCGGGGCCCATCAGAAATGTATCGAGATTGCGCACCGGACTGGCAGATGCCCACGCCAGCCACGCCGGGTCAATGTAGTCCGGCCCTTTCTTGAAGGCGCGCACTTCGACACCAGCGCGCCTCAAGAGAAGCAATGCTCCGATTGAGACGACAGTCTTACCTGAACCGCCGGAGAGGCCTGCAATCAGCAGGCGCGGCATGGCGCGCATAGAATTAAAATCGCAGACAGCCGCTCTTACCCCGCCTGCTGCGATCCCTCCTTCGGCGGCAGCTGAATGTAAGAACCGCCCAGATAGCTGTAAATACAACGGCCCGAATCAATCAGGATCCGGATAGCCTTCTTGCAGTCATCCTTGCTGCAGGCAGCTTCGCCGTGTTTGGCGATCATGGCCTTGGTGAGATCGCCGGCTTTCAGATTCTTCTTGCCCTCACATTCGGCAACCAGCTGATACATCTCGTCCGCAAGTGTTTCGATGGGAACAGCCGCGGTTTCGCTCATACGCATACCTCTTTCCGCTCCAGGCTCGAAGCAATCAGTTGCTGTAATCTCTCTCGAAGGCGGACCACCTCGCCGACGACCAGTGTTGCCGGCGGTTCGATGCCGGCACGGCGCACATCGGCGGCGATCGTCTCCAGCGTGCCGGTGACAACGTGTTCGCCATCCCAATACGCCATCTGAATCATGGCCGCGGGCGTATCCGGGGAGCGGCCCGCGGCAATCAGCTTGCGCGCGATTGTCTCGACGTTATGCACGCACATGAGAAAAACTGAAGTGTCGATGCCGGCCACGGCCTGCCAGTCCACACGATCGCCGTTCCCTTCGGCGTTGTGTCCGGTGACGATGGCGACCGACGACGAGGCGTCGCGGTGCGTCACGGCGATTCCCGCGCTAAGCGGCGCGGAAAGGCAGGAGGACACGCCCGGCACCACTTCAAAGGGAACGCCGTGCTCCGCAAGATACTCCACCTCTTCTCCGCCGCGCCCGAAGAGAAACGGATCGCCCCCTTTGATCCGGACAACGGTCTTCCCCTCCCGCGCTTTTTGCACCAGGAGCGCATGAATCTCATCCTGGCGGGTATGATGCCCCGGGGCCTTGCCCATATAGATCTTCTCCGCATCGGACTTCGCCAGCGCGAGCACTCCACGCTGGATGAGACGGTCATAGACGAGCACGTCACCAATGCTGATGCGCTGCACGGCGCGGATGGTCAATAGATCCGGATCTCCCGGCCCAGCGCCCACCAGAATTACTTTTCCCATCTTCGCCATGTCCGCTTCACTTCCCCCAATCACAAACGCTCGAACACTCCGCGCTCAATCCGCCTGCTGCATCCGCGTCGACACGATGGAAGGCGCCGCCTGATGGCTTTCGGCCTCGGGAACAATGGAGTGTTGAACTCCTGCCAGTTCTCCGAGTTCCTCTCGAACCGAAAGTGCGATCTTATAGAACACGGTGATCAGCAATGCGCCGATCGCCCAGATTCCCATCACGATGCTCCACTCGGGCAGCGTGGGCGTGTACTGCGTGACCGCTTCCAGCGGAGACGGCACAAATCCGCCAACGATCAGCCCGAGTCCTTTATCGAGCCAGAGCGAGAGAAACACAAAAACGCACGCCACCGGCAAGAGGCTAGGGCTCGTTCGCCACGCAGGAACCAGCAGCAGGATCAGCGCCGCAACACCGAGCGAGATCGAGAGCCACATCCAGGGAACAAGGTGATAGTTCCCATCGAGTCCCCAGTAGAGATATTCGAGATGCTGCACATCCCCAGGGATGCGGCCGTAGAGAACCGTAAACGCCTCAACCAGGATGAAGAAGATGTTGATGATCGTGGCATATGTCACGATGACCGCAAGCTTTTCGATCGCTTTCTGCCCCGCATCAAAGCCTGTCAACCTGCGCAGCACCAGGCAGAACAGAATCAAGAGCGCAGGACCGGAAGCGAAGGCAGAGGCAAGAAAACGCGGCGCCAGGATCGCAGTTAGCCAGAAAGCCCTGCCCGGAAGACCGCTGTACAGGAACGCCGTGACCGTATGAATGCTGACTGCCCAGGGAATAGAAAGCAGGATGACGGGCTTGATCCAGCCCGGAGCTGGCACCTCCTCGCGCTCGGCGGTAAGCATGACTAATGTGATGATCACATTGAGCACGAGATAGCCACTCAGCGAGATCATGTCCCAGAACATCAGCGACCACGGCGTTGGATACAGGATGATATTCAGCACCCTCATCGGCTGGCCGAGATCGACAAAGATGAAGAGGCAGCACATGATCACCGCGGAGATGGCCAGGAATTCGCCGAGAATCGTGATGCGGCCAAACTGCTTGTAGTCGTGCAGATAGTAGGGCAGCACAACCATCACCGCCGAAGCCGCGACTCCTACAAAGAACGTAAACTGCGCGATATAAAGGCCCCAGCTCACATCGCGGCTCATGCCCGTGACGCCCAGCCCTACGTTTAGCTGGTACAAGTAGGAGATAAAGCCGGCGGCAGTCACGCAAAGCAGGCCGAATAGCCATGTCCAGTACCGGCGGCTCCCTGCGATCGCTTTTTCGAACATAAACATGGCATCACACCAGGTAATAGATTGACGGGCCGGTTCCAAGCTCAGGCTCGCGCTGCACGGCAAAACGCTTGCGCAGCAGTTGCCGCGGCTCGGAATTCGGATCCGCCAGGTTGCCAAAGACAAGCGCCTTTTCAGGGCAGGCCTCAACACAGGCCGGACGCAGGCCCTGCGCCAGGCGTTCCTCGCAAAAGTTGCACTTCTCCACCACGCCTTTGGTACGCGTAGGGAAATCGGGATTGATGTGAGCAATAGCCGGGCGCGGGTCCACCCAGTTGAAGCTGCGTGAACCGTAAGGACAGGCGGCCATGCAGTACCGGCAACCGATGCAGCGGTGCCAGTCCATCATCACAATTCCATCGTCTCGTTTCCACGTTGCCTGCGTGGGGCAGACATGCACGCACGGCGGACTGGCGCAGTGATTGCACATCAGCGGAATCGGAATGCCGGCATCGGTCTGCTGCGCATACTCCGATTGCTCAAAGGGGAAGACATTCTCGAAAGGCTCGGTCCAGATCCACTTCACCTCGTGCTTTGGATCGGCGAGGTGCGGAACATTATGCGCCGAGTTGCAGGCGCCGATGCAGGCATCGCAGCCCTGGTCTTTACGGCACTTCTGCACATCGACAACCATCCCCCACCGCACGGGCTGGGCCGATGGCTTGCCCGGCGAATTCTGCGCGGAGGAGTCGCTCCCGGCGACGGCGCGTGCCGCCTCCAATGTTCCGGCTGCCAGAAACGACAACCCGGAGAGCCGCAGGAAATCCTTTCGGGTGATCTTCATGGCATGCTCCTCGGGGATATGCCGGCTACATTCGTTTGCGGCTGGTTATGGCAATTCCAGCAGTAGGGACCGGAAACGCCGGCATAAGTGTGGCAACGATCGCAGAACTGCTCCTTGTTGTGGCAGCCGAGGCAGGTCTTCGTCAGGCTCTTGTCGTAAACCTTGCCGTCGAACGCCACATAGCGGCGCTGGCCCTGCCGCACTGCTTCTTCCCTCCAGCGCAGCAACAGCACCATGTGTGAGGCTCGCATGTAACTGACGGGAGCCACGCAGTCCTTCTGATTAACCGGCAGCACGAGATTGGGAACCTTGGTCAGATCCTTTGCAGGCGTGCGCTCGCTCCAGAAAGGAGCCGTGACCACTACGGCGAACAAAGCCAGACCGGCAATGATCCAGATGCGATCACGCATGAGCGGCCTCGCTTTCCCCGCCGGCCATCACTTCTTCCCTGGCCAGCGGCTCACCGCGCAGGTCGGTGGTTCGTTCCTTTTCGCCGGTCATTACCAGAGCATTGCCAACAAGCTCGTGTATGCCACCAACCTCGACACCCGGAACCCAGTATTCAAGCAGCGTGGGGAGCGTAGCCTTGTCGATGGCGCAGATGCAGGTAAGCAGATTGACGCCGTGCTTCTGCTTCACATACTTCACGGCATTGGCGCGCGGGAAACCGCCACGCAGTCGTACCTCCAGGTTCTCGTCTGTGCCCAGTCCCGCGCCGCTGCCGCAGCAGAAGGTCTGCTCGCGGATGGTATTCTCCGGCATCTCGTGAAATCTGCGCGAGACGTGATTCAAAATGTAGCGCGGCTCTTCCAGCAGGCCCATTCCGCGCGCCGGGTTGCAGGAGTCGTGATAGGTGACGGTCCAATGGTCGTTGCGACGCGGATCGAGCTTGATCTTGCCGTGATGAATCAGGTCGGCGGTGAACTCGCAGATGTGCACCATCTTCGTCGAGCGGGCATGCTCGAAGACCGTCCCCGTAATCGGCGAAACCGGAACTTCAAGAAAATCGGCGGGACCGTTCATGGTGTCCATATACTGATGGAGCACGCGCCACATGTGGCCGCATTCGCCGCCCAGAATCCACTTGACACCCAGGCGCCGGGCCTCGTCGTAGATCTTGGCGTTCAGCCTCTTCATCAGTTCGTGCGACGCGAAGGAGCCGAAGTTGCCGCCTTCGGAGGCATAGGCGCTGACCGTGTAGTCAAGCCCGATCTCGCGGAAGAGCATCATGTAGCCGAGTAGCGTGTAGTAATGCGGAGTAGCAAAGTAGTCGGCCGAAGGCATGACGAAGAGGATCTCGGCGCCCTTGCGATTGATCGGCACTTCGATGTCAAGCCCAGTAATCTCCGAGGCCTCGTCGGCAGCGAAGTCGATGCTGTCCTTGAATCCATGCGGCTGAATGCCCAGATGATTGCCGGTGCGGTAGCAGTTAGCTACGGGCTCCATCACCCAGTTGATGTTGCAACCGATGAGGTTGAGCAACTCGCGGCCTATCAGGGTGATCTCAGCGGTGTCGATGCCGTAAGGGCAGAAGACCGAGCAGCGCCGGCACTGTGTGCACTGGTAGAAATAGTAGAACCACTCCTTGATGACGTCTTCGGTGAGTTCGCGCCCCCCGGCCAGCGAGCCGAAGAGACGGCCCGTCAGGGTGAAATAGCGACGGTATACCGAGCGGATCAGTTCGGCGCGTGCCACGGGCATGTTCTTCGGATCGGCAGTGCCCAGATAGAAGTGGCACTTGTCGGCGCACGCGCCGCAGCGCACGCAGATATCCATGAACAGCCGGAAAGAGCGGTACTTGGCAAGCCTGTCCTTCATGCCGTCCAGAATGATCTTCTTCCAGTCCGGCGGCAGCTTCCAGTCGCTGTCGGCCGGCTGCCAGGCGCGCGGATTGGGAAGACCGAGATAAGTCAGATTCTTCGCGGCGGCGCTGTAGCACATGGCGCCCTTGCGGAACTCGACCTTCGGGTTTCGCCAGTCGCCGCGCGGCGGCTTCGGCTCAATTTGTACGAGCGTTTCCGGCATCGTCGGCCTCGAGCGGGATTCCCGCTGCCTTGAGTTTGTCGCGGAATTCTTCTTCCCATTCCGCGTAGGTGTGCTTCTTGACCGGGTAATTCCAGGGATTCACGTGCCGCCGCCGCCGGCTGTCGTTAGCCAGGTTGCGAGTGGGGCTTAGAAATACTCCGCCCATGTGCATCAGCTTGCTGAACGGAAAGTACGCGGCCAGCGTGCAAACCAGCAGCAGGTGCGCCAGAAAGAGCGGGTTGAGCGTGCTCGGATCAATCGGGTGGAATGCGGCCAGGCTCAACGCAAACTGCTTTACGCTGAGGATGTCGACCCGCACGAAATAGCGCATGAGCACACCGGAGACGGCGACTCCCAGTAAAAGAAACAACGCAAAATAGTCTGTGAACAGCGAAATAAATCGTACCGCCGGATCGCGAAAGCGCCTGTAGAGCAGATAGGCGAGCGCGGCGAGGACAATCACGTCAGAGAGGTAGATTTGCGGCGCGCCAACCTGAAAGAAGCTGTCGAGCCGCTCCAGGCCGTCGATCCAGGCAGGCACTGGCTCGATGAACAGGCGCAGATGCCGCAACTGAATCAGCAGCAGCGCCCAGTGAAACGCCAGCGCCCCCAGCCAGAGATACTTGCTCTCGCCGAGGATCAGGCGCTTCTCCGCCATGCGCGCCCGGTTGTTGCGAAAAAGCGAGCGGAACAGCAGGATTTCAGCCGCCATGCGGGCAAACACGCCCCATCGCGACGATGGATTATCCACCTTCGAAGGCTTTATCCATGCGAGTGCCTTCTGCTGGCCGCAAGTGGTTGGGATATGAAACGGCACTGGAACCCACGCCCAGCGCAGAACACGCGCGAAGAATCCTACCAGAAAGATGGCGAGAGCCGCGTACGGAACAGCCAGCGTGAGCACCGCCCGTCCTGCCTCAACCCGGCCTCCGGCAAGACCGGCCAGAACCAGCGCCAGCACCACAAGCACGGAGTAGAGCGCATTCATGGTGTTCCCCCTTCGCCGGCTGCAGCGCTGCGCGCCCACATGCGCAGTTCGTTGATCCGCAGCTCGAAGATTCGCTCGCGGCAAGACATGTATTGGTCAAAAGCCATCAAGGCAAGCTCATCGATCCGGCTCTGGAGCGGATCTGAAATCGCGCCGGATACTTCACCGATCACAGGCCGCAAATCGAAGACGAAGTGGAGCGCCTCGCCGGGAGTGAAATTCTGTACGGCGCGCAGCCGCACTAGCCCGTCGAGGGCGCCTGCAATCTTCTCCTTGTCCATCGTCCCCAGCAGCTCGTGCACCAGTGCTGCCAGGTTCTCCCGGAACGTGTTCCCCACCGGGTTGCGAAACGGATCCTTCTCGCCGCCCAGAAACGAATGCATCTCCGAGGGGTAGGACTTCAGGGCCCTGTCAACCCAACGCTCCACGATGACAGCTTCCACGCTCATCGCCGTCTACACGCAGCCTGTCGGCTTGGGCAGCCCCGCCAGCTTGCAAGCACCCTTCGCCGGACCAGAAGGAAAGAGCTGATAGATCTCGCTCAGCTTGTATCCGGTCTCTTTGCAGACCTTCCGCACCATGGGCGCAATCCCGTACTGGAGATAGTAGTTGCGGATATAGCGGATCACCTTCCAGTGGCCCTCGGTCAGCTCATCGACAGACTCGGTCCTGGCGAAGTCCTTGGCCACTTCGTCGGTCCAGAGGTCCGGCTCCTGCAGGAAACCATCCTCATCGACTTCGTACTTTCTTCCTTCCACTTCAAAGATCGACACTCTTCACCTCGTTGTCAGTTCATTTCGATATACCCGCAGGGACACGTTTCCGCACACTTACCGCATCCGTTGCAGAGATCGAGCTTGATCTTGTAGTGCTCGCCCTTGGGCAGCTTTACAAAACAGTTCTTGCTGCAGTACATCCAGCAGGTCTCGCAGTCCATGCACATGCCGCACGACATGCAGCGATTGGCTTCGGCCAGCGCCTCGGCCTCAGTCATAGCCGGCTCATGGTTGTCGAAGCGGGACGCTGCCGGATACCAGTCCAGCTTCAGCCGGTCCGCGCGGATCACCGGCCGAGTCGAAGATTGCGAAATCGAACAGCACTCGGAGTACGCGGCGATCTTCTCGGCCACAGAACGCCCCTGGGCGATCGCCACACTCACGGTGTTCAGCACGCGCGGCTCAGCTTCGAGCGCTTCCTGCGGAGAGAGCTCCGGCGGCTCCGCAGGCAGCTCTCCCACAATCGCCGCTTCGCCGCTACTCCCCGGCTTCAACTCCAGTTGCGCCGCCTTTTGCAGGCCCATCGCGATGAAAATGGCGGAGTAATCGCGCCGCAACCGCTCCAGCGAGACATCGCGGCCCACAACGCATCCGGTCTTCAGCTCGATCCCAAGTTGCAGGAGGTTACTGATCTCGGCATCGAGGGTCTCGGCTGGAATCACCGATCGCGGGATGCGATACCGCATCATCCCGCCCGCCTTTGGCGCGCCTTCGAAGATCGTGACCGCATAGCCCTTACGCGCCAGGTGGTAAGCCGCGGAGAGCCCCGCAGGACCGGCACCCACCACCGCAATCCGGGCCGCACCCGCCCTGGGCGGGCTGGGCAATTGAGTGCGCCATCCCTGTGCAATTGCAAAGTCGCCCACGAACTGTTCCAGGCGGTTGATCGCGATCGGCCCGTCCTTGGCTTTGCGGTTGCAGTTCAATTCACACGGATGCTGGCAAACGCGTCCGCAGATAGCCGGAAAGGGGTTGTTCTCCAGTATCTTGCGCCAGGCAAATTCGAAGGCCTGCGCCGGAGTCAGCCCGTATTCCTTATGCTGCGCAACGGTCACCAGCCACGCCCGCACATCCGTGCCGCTGGGGCAGCTATGGATGCAGGGCGCAGTTTTGGCCACATACGCGGGACGGCGCGAACTTACCTCGGCACTGCCCGAAGCAGCGTGCTTGATCACCGGTTTCTTTACTTCTTTGAACAGCCCCATCAACACCCCTCCGGCGTGAGGTTATGGTCGGCGCCGGTCAGTACCGAATGTGCGCTGACCGCGCAAACGTCAAGCCAGCATGTTTAAAATCATCGATGTGGTAGCGGGTGAACTCAAAGCCCGTCAGCTCGAAGAAACGGGGCCAGCCGATGCGGTCGATCCACTCGCCCACGCGCTCGTACTTGCGCGCGTCCCTGCTGTACACATCGATAATCTTCACCACCGCATCCACCACCTCGGGCCAGCGCGGCGGATGGTTCGGCAGATATGGAATCGCCAGCTTCGAGAACCGGGGCGTGCTGCGCGCATTGCTCACCTTGCCGCCCACCCAGATCGAGACTCCATCGTTCTCCGCATCGCTCATGGGCATGGCCGGACACACGGTGTAACAGTTGGCGCAGTACATGCACTGCTCCTCGATCACATCCACGGACGGTTTGCCCTCCCACGTGGCCGGACGAATGGCGCCGGTTGGACAGGAGGCGATCAGCGTCGGCACCTCGCAGACCTTCGGCAGAAGATCGCGCTGCACCTGCGGCGGACGCCGATGCACGCCGAGGATGGCGATGTCGGAGCAGTGCACCGCGCCGCACATATTCAGGCAGCATGCCAGCGCGATGCGCAGCTTTGCCGGCAGATCCTCATGCGTGAAATGCTCGCATACCGCGTCCATCACCGCCTTGACCAACCCGGATGCGTCGGTCGCCGCCGAGTGGCAGTGCACCCATCCCTGGGTGTGCACAATATTGCTGATGGCGTTGTTCGTGCCGCCGACGGGAATGCCCATCGCCGCCAGGTCCCGCTTGAGCGGCTCAATATTCGCAGGATCCTCCAGCAGAAACTCAATGTTGTTCCGGCTGGTGAAACGCAGGTGGCCGCCAGAGTATTTGTCGGCTAAATCGGCAAATTTGCGTATCGTCTGAATGCTCATCAGCCGCGGCGTACCTCCGCGCACGGTGTAGAGCCGGTCGCCGGACTCGGCCACGTGGCACAGCACGCC
>JAJZVZ010000156.1 GCA_021846945.1 Acidobacteriota bacterium
CTGGTAGACATTCCGCTACCCAATAACGAAGCTCAACCGCTTCCTGGCTTTACCTATCAAGATTTTACAGGTGAGGACGAAAATCAGTCCTTCGGAACCAACTATAATGACGGAACCTATACCACTGACAATGACTTCTATTACGGTGACGACGTCACCTGGCAACATGGGAACCATGTCACCCGTTTTGGCGTTGAGATTCTTCGCTATCAGAACGACTATTTCAATCCGAGCAATATCGGCGGCCTTCTTGGGCAATTTACTTATGACGGCATATACACGTCTGCCGGAAGCTCTCCGGGATTTGACTATGCCGATTTCGAGCTGGACGACTCAACCGGAGCGCAAATCAGCGGACAGTCCGGTCTTTTCGGACAGAGGCAGTATCGAGATGCCTACTACGTCCAAGATGACTGGAAGGTGCGGCCGAATCTGTCGGTAAACTTAGGTCTACGATATGAATATGACCAGCCGCTTTATGAAGCAAATAACAAAATGGTGTCCGTCAATCTTGCCAAAGCACTGTTTAACCCTTCAGCTCCACTAACCTCACTGCTGGAATTTGCAGGGAAAGATGGTAATAGTCGCGCTCTTTACAACCCGTTTTATCTTGGGTTGATGCCACGTCTTGGCTTCGCGTACTCCGTTACGCCGAAGGTTGTGCTTCGGGGCGGCTACGGAGTGACGGACTTCCTGGAAGGCACTGGGAACGGTCTCCGCATGACGCAAAACGCTCCCTTCCAAACATCCTTTACGATTAGTTCAGGGACACCCCTGCCAAATTCACCTGGGACGCCGGTCCACGTGGTAAACGGTTTTAGCAACGGCAGCTCTCCCACCACAGGAACACAGTACGATGTATGGGCCCCAAATCTGAAGCCAGCAATCGTTCAGCAGTTTAACTTGACGACACAATATTTGATCAATGACAGCACATCCGCCCAGCTCGGGTATGTTGGCGAGATCGGTCAACATCTGGCTGTTCCGGTACAGGCAAACCAGTTTATAGCCCCATGCGCCGGTGGCCAAAACGGCGCGCCGTCATGCCTTGAAGTGAACGCTCCCTACTACTCCGTGGTAGGCGGGGGAAACCTTATCGAGACGGTCTCTGAAGGCGTAGAAAACTATAACGCGTTGCAAGCCATTATTCAGCATAGGGAGAGCAATGGCTTGGAGTTTAGCTTGAATTATACTTGGGCGAAGTCGATGACCAATAACGCCGGCGGCTATTTCGGCGTGCAGGGAGTCAACGGCGGCGATTCGTTCTGGCAAAACACGTACGACCCAGCAGCGGACTACGGCCCATCCAACTTTGATGTACGACAAAACCTGACAGGTACGGCTATCTATAATCTTCCCTTCGGGCACGGACAGGCATTCGGGCGGAATTGGAACCGGTTGATGAATGAGATCGCGGGCGGATGGGAATTGTCCGGGGATGCAATACTCTACAGCGGTTTGCCTATCACCATCACCACGAATCCTGTTGCTGCAGACCTTAATCAGCCAGGACTGGAAGATTTTGTCCAACGAGTTAACCAATATGGCCCAGAGATACATGCTAACCGGGGGCTTAATCACTGGTTTGGTACAGATCCTGCTTCGATACCGTGCCTAACTGGCGGGCAGAGGGTCTTGAATGGCACCAACACGCCGAGCACCTGTACTTTCGGAGAGCCCGCCACGAACGAGTTTGGGACCGAGCAACAGAATGCGGAAAGAGCGCCAGGGTATCGGCAGATCGATTTGTCGCTCTTTAAAGCCTTTCCTACGATCAAAGGGCAAGAGTTCAAATTCCGCGTCGATTTTTTCAATGCATTCAATATTTCGAGCTATGCAGCTCCGAACTCGAATATCGAAAGCAGCACCTATGGCATTATTACCGGAACGGCATCTCCGGCGAGGCAGATTCAGATCTCGGGCGTTTACCAGTTCTAGGTCTTTGACCTCGTGAATTCATACCTTGGTATCTTGGTGTCCCAGGCCTCAAAATCGAGACCTGGGACACCCAACGATGGTGCAAAATCAAGCGTTCAGAGACTTGGCTCGTAAAAAAGGTGGTACGGCGCTGCTCACGTGGCGGTGGCGGCATGGCAGTTCGCGCAGCTTGCTTTTCCTGAATCTGTATGAGGTTCAGTGGAGATACTTGCCGTGCAGTGTTGTCGTGGTTGCTCTCGCCTCCTGCCCTGCCGATTGCGGGCTCCAATCCGAGCCCGCAATCGGCAGAGTTTTAAACGTGATTTGGAGATCTCTCGGCAACCTGATCCGCTTTGGCAGAGGCGATGGGGGCTGGCGGGTTCATCCGGGCTGGCGCCGTCTCCGCTCTGGATGGTTTAATCTCTCAGAGCGCATCTTGCTGCGGCAAGACGTTAATGAGGCCGGGCGGCCCAGGCCGGGGTTAGCAGACGGTGGCCGAGCGGTCTGAGGAAACACGTTCAAGGAAATGGTGATAGGACGCAACTCTGTATCGATGAGCTTAGATTCTTCCTTCCGCGAACATTCTCAAGAGCCTGCTGTTGTGGCTTCTGCTGGGAAGCGCAAGGAAGAACAGCTTGGCGCGTCTTCGCTTTACGCATTCCGATCGCCCGCAATGGGCACCGAGTTTACCCTGCATTTGTATGCCTCGTCTCAAAACGCGGCTTATTGCACGGCGCGGGACGCGTTTGAAGAGGTGCATCGCATTGAACGTCTTCTCAGTCACTACCGGCCCGACAGCGAACTATCGAGGATCAGCCGAGAGGCATTCGATCACGAGGTCACGACCGATCCGGAGACCTTCGGCTTTTTGGAGTCGGCGTTCGGGTGGAGCGAATTGTCCGGGGGCGCATTCGACATCACTGTCGGACGGCTGATGAAGGCGTGGGGATTCTTCGGGGATTCCGGTCGGGTTCCCACGGAGCAGGAGATCTCCAGTCTCCGAGGACAGATGGGCTGGCGCTACGTCCGCCTCAATCCGGATCGGAGGACGGTGCGATTTCTGGCACCCGGGATTGAGCTGGATCCTGGTGGAATCGGCAAAGGTTATGCCGTGGATCGGATGGTTCGTGTCTTAGAAGACGAGGCGGTCACGGCGGCTCTGATCTCGGCAGGCAGCAGCACGCTCTACGCCGTCGCCGCGCCGCCGGGCGAGCCCGGCTGGAAGGTGCATGTTCCTGCTCCAGGAAGACCCGAGCAGATCCTCTCCACGGTTTATCTGCGCGACACGTCGCTTTCCACGGCCAGCTACACGGAGAAGCGCTTCTCGGTGGGTGAACGAATATATGGCTCCATCATGAGCCCCGAAACATTGGCGCCGGTCGAGAGCGTTGCTCAGGTGACTGCAGTTGCTCCAACTGCGACAGACAGCGACGCGCTTTCGAATGTGCTGTTTGTGCTCTCCGGTCCGGCCAGAACCGCTCTACTGGAAAGCCTGCTGGAGGTGTCGGCGCTGGTGATGACTGCGGGAGAAGGGACTGCGCTGCCTGAGGCGACCCGCTGGCCGGCGCCCATCGTTACGGAAGAGGGTAGTTTGTCATTGAGGATCGAGGGGGACTGAAAGATGAACCGAAGGAGCTTACTGCAAGGGCTATCGCTGAGCGTTCTTTCCGCCACGCTGGGCGCAGGGTCCGGCTACGGACAGGCAGAGGAGGTCCAGGCGGCGAAGGAGCAGAGCTCCAGCCTTGCGGGCCGTTTTCGCATTGGCGTGATTGGGCCAGGCAGCCGTGGCAGGGAGCTTATCCGCCAAATGCTGCGCGTGCCTGGTGTGGAGGTGGCTGCTGTAGCCGACGTGTACGAGCCCCGCTTTCTTCAGGTCAACGAGTTGGTGGGCAAGACAGTGCCTTCTTACAAGGACTATCGCTCCATGCTGGAACGCAGAGACATCGACGCCGTGGTGATTGCTTCGCCTCCGTTCTTTCATGCGCGGCAGGTCATCGACTCCTTGCAAAGCGGACGCCCCGTCTATGGAGAAAAGACCATGGGATTCTCCGCGGAAGATAATTACAAAGTTGTCGAGACTGTCGCCAAATCCGGGCAGATCTACCAGGTGGGGCATCAGCTCCGTTACGCCGGGTGGTTTCAGGAGTCCGTTCGACGGATTCACGAAGGAGAGATCGGTGAGCCGACGCATGTCTTTGCGTACTGGTTTCGCAGAGACAATTGGCGCCGCAGCGTGCCTGATCCCAGCCTGGAGCACCTGATGAATTGGCGGCTCTATCGCGAGTCCTCCGGTGGCCTGCTCGAAGAGCTAGGGTCGCACCAGATCGACATCGCCAATTGGATATTCGGCGAACAGCCGCGGACCGTGGTTGGCGCCAGCAGTATCGTGTTGTATCACGATGGCAGAACGGTTGGCGACAACGTTCAAGCCATTCTAGGCTATTCCAAAGGGCGGCGCCTGGTGTTCACATCGCTTACGGACAACGCCTTCATGGGAAATCAACTCTGGGTGTACGGGACCAAGGGCAGCATGCAATTGACTGTCGAAGACGCTACGTTCTATGGACCAATTCATCCTACGACCACAGCCGCCTACCACAGCGATGTCGTGCAGCGGGGTCTGAAGACCGGCGCAACCTACAACTACGCGGCCGATGATGAAATGCCCTATCGCGGACCAGGCAGACGGATCGATGCCCGCAACCAGGAAGATCCGACCCTGACGGCCTGCCGCTCGTTTGTTCACTGCGTGCGCACCCATACTCAGCCGGTGGCCGATGTGCGGGTGGGCTTTGGTTCCGCGATGGCATGCACGGTTGGTAAAGAAGCTGTGCTGCAGGGTGAGATGAAAAAGGTTCCGGAGTGGAGAGCGTTCGCGGTTTAGTGGACTGCGCAACCACTCCAATCAGCGGAGGACCGCTAAGGCTCAGGCTCTGACTGCATGCCAGACCAGGAGACGCGCTCGACAGGAAAGCGTACGCCATCTTCGCAGATTGGGATGGACATGAGGCAAGAAGCTGCACGAACGGGAGGGCGAGACGGAGCGATCGAGCTAGACGGGGATGGTGAAGCAGAGACGGCGGTCTCACGTGATCTGCCTTTGGCCCCTGGGGTATGACCGTGAGACCGCTGAGAGTAAAGAGTGTGGGTTTCGAACCACCCGATTTACACCTCTGTTTTCCGGTATAGAAGTTTGTGCGCATCGCCGGCGGTTTGGGAGCTTGTTCGACAAACTGCTGGCGCGGTTAGACTGGGCACAGCGATTCCAAGGCAACTTCCAGGCGCGCGAGTCCGGATGAATGGGAGGCGGACATTGGATGCTCTTCCGCTGAAACGCCAAAAAGGCAGAAGCCGGAAGCGAATGCTGCGTCTGTAAGTAAGAGGATGGGTCGTGGGATAAGGGGTTCTTGTGAAGGCTCAAAGGCGGAAGACAGCTCGCAGATTTCTCGGATGCATGGCGTGCATTGTGCTTGCCTGCGGCGCGGAAGGGGCGCAGGGTGAGCAGGCTCAAGCGGTGAAGATTGACTGGAACCGAGTGACTGAAGTGTCCAGAACAACGGCTACACTACAGGTTGTGGTGAATCCAAGGTTACGGCCAAACCACGCGTTGGCCGAGGCCGCATTCAAGGCGCTAAAGACGTTAGGAGCAAACGACGTTCGTTATGTCCCATGGCTGCCCTATCCAAGGCTTGCGGTGGCGGAACTGAAGCCTCCGACGCCTGCCGGTACGTCTTGGAATTTCCGGCTGATTGACCCGATGATGAAGGAGTTTCTTGGTTCGACCGAGGGGCGCTCGACGGTCATGAACTTTTCAACTATCCCAGCATGGTTGTTCAAGACGAACCGGCCCGTGACCTATCCGGCCGATCCAGACCAGGTGTACTGGGACTATACGCAAGGCACGGAGCTACGCGATCCCACGGGTAAGCAACTCAGCGAATACTATGCAAGGCTGGTGAGCTGGTATGTGGACGGGGGGTTCAGGGATGAGAACGGTGTGCTCCACGAGTCCGGCTACCATTATCAGTTTCCGATTTGGGAGGTGCTGAACGAAGTCGACTTTGAGCACGAGATGACGCCGGAACGGTATACGGCGCGATATGATGCGATTGTGAGCGCGATACACAAGGTATCGCCCAATACGAAGTTTATGGGGTTGGCGTTAGCCGCGCCGAGTGCCGATCCAAAGTGGTTTGAGTATTTTCTGAATCACGCGAACCACAAGACGGGAACCCAGATCGACTACATCTCCTACCACTTTTATGCTACCCCGGCGCCGGGAGAGACGCCGAACGAATGGCAGTACACATTTTTCGACCAAGCGGATGGCTTCCTGAACACGGTTCGGTTCGTGGATGCGATCCGGAGGCGGCTCTCTCCACAGACCAAGGTTGACCTGGATGAGTTAGGAGTGATCCTGCCGACCGACAACATTCCACCGATTTATTGGAATGCCTGCAGTGCTCTGTATTCGTATTTGTTTATCGATTTGACACGCATGGGGATTGACATTGCGGGGATGTCGCAGCTCGTGGGTTATCCAACGCAGTTTCCGAGCGTGAGCATGATGGACTGGACGAATGACAAGCCGAACGCCCGCTATTGGGCGTTGAAACTGATCAAGGATTCATTCCATCCCGGGGATAAATTGGTGAAGACTTCCATAACATCTGGCGGCAGCGATGTGGAGGCGCAGGCTTTCAGGACACCTGGGGCGCGCCTTCTGCTGCTGGTGAACAAACGCAACCGGACGGAGGATGTGTCCCTGCCTGATGCAGGCCATGCCGGCGTTCTGGTCGTAGATGAGAAGACGGGTGACGGCCCGGCGCGGAATGTAATGCCGATGAATGGCGAGGTCAAGTTGTCCCCGTTTGCCGTGGCGGTGGTGCATTGGTGAGATTGCAGCCACCAAGGCATCTGCGCAAACCCGTTGATGCACACGCCTGCAAGAGATACTCTGTTCTGCATTGAACGGAATTGGGGTGACCGGCTGGACGGAGCTCCCATGGGACGGAGCCGGCACGGAGGTTGATGGCCTATTGTGGATTACCGGCGCGCGACCGGTCCGGCAAGAGCCTGATGCGATTGTGTACGGATGGTTTCAGTGCCCTATGCGGCAGGGGCGGCAGACTACAGCACGCTTCGCTCCTGGCAAAACCATTTTCAACTCGAAACATGGGCTCGATTCAACCGATTCACTGCGGAGTTGTCCAAAAGGAGAATGCCGAGATGAAGAGTAATCGTCCAGCAGGACAGGGAGCGGAGCTTCTGGCCGAGAACGCGAAGACTTTGCCGCGGCGTGAGTTCCTGAAGCAAGCCGCTGTGGCGGTGGGAGCCGCTGCGCCTGTCGGCCAGTGGGCGGGCGCGGGCGGAGTCGATCCCCAGCCCGAGGGTCAGGGGGCGTCTACATCCGCTTCACGGCCATCGGCGTTAGCCGAAGGGGAGATTCGTTACCCTCGCGTCTTCCGTGGGTCCAAGTTGAAGATGATCTCCTTTCCTTTGGGGGGCGTCTGCGCTGGAAGCCTCGGCTTGGGAGGACGAGGCCAGCTACGCGATTGGGAGATCTTCAATCGGCCCAATAAAGGCTTTTCTCCTGACTATGCGTTCCCTGCTTGTTGGGTGCAGTCAGGAGACGCGGCCCCCGTCGCTCACGTACTCGAATCCAGGATCCTGCCGCCTTATGAAGGCGAAGACGGGCTGGGATGGCAGAATGTGCCGGGTTTGAGCCGGTTGAAAGGGGCCACGTTTACGGGCCAATATCCGCTGGCGCATATCGATTTCGAGCAGCCAGGTATCCCGGTGCAGATCGGCCTTGATGCTTTCTCGCCATTCATTCCTCACGAGCCGGACGATTCCGGGCTGCCCGTCGCCATTCTTCGCTATCGGGTGCAAAATACCGGCGAGGTTCCGGCGAAGGTGAGCATTGTCTTCTCGATCGATAATCCGGTGCTGGATGGAGCCGCCGACAGGTTTGCGAGCGGGAAGGTTCAGGAGAGCCGGGTGAACGAGTACCGCGCCGAGCGAGGATTGACGGGCCTGTTGATGACGAACCCTGGGATTGGGAAGGATAGCCCGGTTCACGGAAGCTTCGTGCTTGGAGCCATTACGGAGCCGGAGATGCGCCTTACATGGTGGGGAGGCTGGCCCAAAGGAAAGTGGTGGAACTCGCCGTTGCTGTTCTGGGATGAGTTCTCGATGTCAGGAGAACTGGACAATCAGCCCGCAGAGCAGAGCAAGGTCGGCGCCTTGTGCCAATCCAGAACGATTGCGCCTGGGCAAGCCGGAGAATATACGTTCCTGCTGGCGTGGCATTTCCCGAATCGTACGCCGGATTGGTGCGGTTGGAAGGCTCCCGCGGGCCATGAAAAGACGGTCATCGGCAATCATTATTCAACGCGGTTCAGGGATGCGTGGGAGGCGGCTCTCTACACGGCAGGAAATCTGGATCGGCTTGAGGCGCGAACACGCGCATTCGAGGGGGCGTTGAGAGAGAGCACGATTCCAGAGGTAGTGATCGAGGCAGCCAGCGCCAATCTTTCCACCCTGGCATCCACCACATGCTTTCGTACGGCGGACGGAGAGTTCCATGGGTTCGAGGGAAGCTACGACAAGCTCGGCTGCTGCTACGGAAACTGCACGCACGTCTGGAGCTACGAGACGGCGACAGCGTTTCTGTTTCCTACCTTTGCACGTTCGTTGCGACGGGCGGCTTTTGGATACTCAGAGGATGAAGAGGGTGGAATTCACTGCCGACAACTTCTTCCTGGCGGGGTGATGCGAGACGAGATCATCGCCGCCGACGGACAATGGGGGCAGGTGATGCACGCGTATCTCGACTGGAAGCTCTCTGGAGACCGTCAATTTCTAGAGGAGATTTGGCCGCGAGTGCGGCTTGCCATCTCATTTGCGTGGATACAAGGCGGCTGGGATCCTGAGAAGAGCGGCATTGCCACCGGAGTCCAAAACAATACCTATGACATTGCCTTCTTTGGCCCCAATCCTCTGTGCGGGATCTATTATCTGGGTGCGCTGCGTGCTGCTGAGGAGATGGCTATGGCGGCAGGGGACGATGCATCGGGCCGGACTTATCGCCGGCTCTTCGAACAGGGCAGCCGGTGGATCGATGCCAACCTATTCAACGCTGAATTTTATGTTCAGGAGGTTCGCAGCTACCGGATGGAACAAATCCATCCCAGTCTGCGCGTCGGCGCCGATGGATTCAATCCAGAAGATCCGCAGTATCAGGCTGGGAAGGGATGTCTGATCGACCAGCTTGTCGGCCAGTATCTGGCGCAGGTGGCGAACCTAGGGCAGCTATTGTCAGCCGATCATCTGCGGGCGGCATTAGACTCCATCTACCGCTATAACCACAAGCCTACCCTGGTGGAGCATAACAATGTGGAACGCGTCTTTGCTCTCAACGATGAAGCCGCGATGGTCATCTGCGATTACGGGACGAGCGCTCGCCCGCGCATTCCATTCCCTTATTTCGCCGAGGTAATGACGGGCTGTGAACATGAAGTATGCGCTCTGATGATCTTTTCCGGCATGACAGACGAGGGCGTGGAATGTATTCAAGATATCCGGGCGCGCTTTGATGGCGAAAAACGCAATCCATGGGATGAGGCGGAGTGCGGTCATCACTATGCGCGCGCTATGGCCTCATGGTCCAGCGTGGTTGCTGTCAGCGGATTTGATTACGATGGGCGGCAGGACGCCATTGTGGCTGTTCCCCGCGTGCCCCACCAGACCTTCCGATGTTTCTGGTCGAATGGCAGCGGCTGGGGAGTCTTCTCCTACGCTTCCGCCGGCAACGGCGTGCGGTTTGAACTTCAGGTGATCGCGGGCACGCTTCGCTGCCGGAGCTGCCGAATCTCCGGAGGCGGCCGGACTTCGTCGGCGCGACTAGGTGACGAGAGAGCAAGCCATACCACCGAAGCCGCTGCTGAAGGCGGCACGACGTTCCGTTTCGCAGAGACCCTGATGCTACGGGAGGGCGCAACCCTGCGCCTTGAAGTGACCAGATGAGCATCAGGCCCTGGGTCGTTTTGGTGGGTGGCTTTCTTGGCGCGGGCAAGACCACGCTCTTGCTGGCAGCGGTGCGGGAACTGGAGACGCGCGGACTACGCAGCGCTATGATTCTGAATGACCAAGATCACTCCTTGGTTGACTCAGAACTTGCTTCGTTGCACCATGTTCAGCACGGAGCGGTAACTGGAGGTTGCTTCTGCTGCAGATTTTCGCAGCTCATCGAGGTAATTGAGAGCTTGCGTTTGCACGCTCCCGATGTGATTTTTGCCGAGCCGGTGGGTAGCTGCACGGATATCTCCGCCACTACGCTGCACCCGCTGCTGGAATTGGGGGACGCATATTGCGTCGCGCCTTACACAGTCCTTGTCGACCCGCTTCGAGCGGAGACCCTGCTCCACGAGGATGCTGACCCCAACCTCTCCTTTCTCTTTAAGAAGCAGCTCCAGGAGGCGGACCTGATCTGCCTCACCAAATCCGACATTTGCCCGACGGCGCCAACCATACCGGCGCAGTCAGTTCGTCAAATCAGCGCCAGGAGCGGACAGGGAGTGGCGGCATGGCTCGATGAGGTTCTTTCCGGTCAACTCTCCAGCGGATCCTTTCTGCTTGAGATCGACTATGAACAATACGCGCGGGCCGAAGCGGCGCTCGCCTGGCTGAACGCCAAGGCAAGTATTGATCTTCGGAATCCCGCTTCCCCCGCTTTCGTTCTTGGTCCGCTGCTTCAAAGTCTCGATGCGGACCTCACCGCGGCCAGAATCCAAACGGTTCACCTGAAGGCAATCGTCCAGGCGGAGACCGGCTACGTGAAGGCCGCTATGTTGGCCAACGGACAAGATCCTGCTGTTGAAGGGATCCTTGATGCGTCGCCTGCGCGTCATCATGAACTACTGCTTAACCGTATCCATCCGGGCAAAGCCACCCTGTACGCAAGAGCGATTGCATGTTGAAGTGGGGGTATGCGTGGTGAGAGAGCGGTTATAGCAGGGAGCGGCTTGAGTGAGGCGGAGTGGGAAGTTCTGGT
>JAJZVZ010000157.1 GCA_021846945.1 Acidobacteriota bacterium
TGTGCGGAGCCACGAGCGGCTGGTTCATCTGCCCGCCGAAGGAGAGGGCTCCCATGGAGCGAAGTAGTTTGTGTTGCCCTGCCAATGCGGCGCTGCCTGCCAGAAAATTCCTGCGATTCATAAAATGGTTCCTCTTCTTGTGGGGATTCGTTTGCTCGTCTTGCCGGAGTGGCGTGCCGGGCGGCAGTTGCGGTGCCGCTCCGGCACGGCGTTCTATTGCGTGGCGCGCATGTGCATCACCACGCGGCCGGACTTATCAAAATGCATCTCGGCAGTCACGCGGGTGAATGCGGTGCCGTGATCGACGAGGGGCGTCTGGGTAATGGTGAACTTCACGGGCGCATCGACGGTAACGAGAAGGCGCGCGTTCTGGTAGTCGAACTCCAGCGTCCTGGCATCGATCTGGCGGCAGGTGCCGTGGATCGGGAGAGACTCGATGATATCGGCCGGACCAGCTACGTCAAACTGGTCGTCGATCTCAATCGAGCCGCCGTCTTTGCGGACAAAATGCATGGTCCTGACCAGCTTCTTCAGATTGGGATCGTTGTATGCGCTGGTAATATCCATCGAGATGGTGTCTTCCGCCGGCGTCAGCCTGGCTGTAGCAGGCGGCAGCTTCACTCTGGTCGCATCCAGTTGCAGCGTGCCGTCGACTTCCGGAACCGGATGGCCCCAGGAATTGATGAGCTTCGATTCAAGACGCCTGCGGCTGAAGGTGTCGGCGGTGTAGTAGCTCGGGCCGCCGGGGTCTCCGAGCGGCTGCGTGCCATTGAGACCGATGGCGTAGGCGCCAATGTCGTTGTGGCTGTGCGGGCCGTTACCGTCATCCTTGATGGTGATGGCCAGATCGCCGCCGGGAACGGGACGGTCAACAAGGACGCCGGCGTCCGCGTAATACGTCCGGATGCCGATCAGGTCAGAGGAACTGCCTTCACCGTTGCCCTTCCACTGGGAATGCAGCGGGAAGGCGGCAAGCACAGCTTCAGGCAGAGCGCCTTCGAAGGGCGAGCGGCGCGGCGGCTCCAGCGTGCTGCCCATGCCGAGCTGGAAGATGCTGTTGATCGCGGCCAGCAGATTCGGGTCAGGCCGGCTTCCAAAGTGCGCATCGGCAAACGAAGCATAAACGCCGGGCATCATCGCGAACTGGAAGCCGAAGAGCGCGGCTTTGCGTGCCTTGGGCGTGTCGAAGAAATCGAGCTTGCCGCTGGTGGCCTGCCAGATCTCCTGGCGCAGTTCGACATAATTTGAGAAGCCATAGACCCAGTAGCCGATGCCCTCCTCGTCATAACCGCTGTCTTTGAAGCTGAACAGGTAATTGGGCGAGAAGTGCTCGGCAGCGGCCACATAGAGCGCGCGATCCTCGCGGCTGGGCAGAACGGCCAGCGCCGCGCCCACCGTGCCGTCGAGGCAAACGGAGTTCCAGTTGCTGTGCACGTGCAGCCAGGAGTCGGGATGGATGCCCTTGAAGGACTGCATCATGAAACCGAAGACGTGCGAATCCAGGCCGGCCATGGCGCGCTGGCGCACGTCGGCCGGCAGCTTGTCGCCCAGCAGGTAGAGGGCCTCGGCCACCACATGCGCCTGGCTGGCGGCATTCAGGTCAACGCGATGCATCGTGTGCGCCGGCTCAACCCACGAGCGCTGGGCTGAGAGCGCGTCCAGCTCTTCCTCGATGCGCGGCAGGAAGCGGCCCTTCCACTCGGCGCACTCGGCCAGAACCAGCGGCCCGAGCTGGCCATCGTGCGCGTGCATCATGGACTCGCCGGTCTTGCGGTCGCCGGTCTTGTAGTAGAGCTGATAGGCGTCGTCGTTCCACGGCGGCAGCGGGCTGGCGATGAACCTTTCAGCCTGCTCCACGCTGCTCTGGAAGTCGCGGGCCACCGGCTCCCAGGCAGCGCGGTCAGAACACGGCACGCCGAAGCTAGCCGGCTGCACAGGCAGCATCTGCGCAATCTGGGCGATGCGGGCGTCGCTGAGGCCGGGGTAAGTCTGCGCCCGGACTAGCCCCGGCGCCGCGAGCAGGACGGCCAGGGTGGCGAGCGTGGCCTGCGTGAAAAGTGTCAAACGAGCAAACATGATTGCCTCCTGTAAGTGTTGCCAGTGGCCGTCCCAGGATTTTCGGAACGTAACCAAGAACGCACGCGCTGCTGCGCCGTGATTACGCGCACAGAACAGCCCTGCTTTTTGCGAACGGTCGAGTGTAGCAGACGGCACGCGGGACTGGCGAAGGCGTAGAGCGGCCGGAAAACGTTCCCCCACTCGTCCCTCTGCCACCGCGTAACAGGACTGCTGACAAACCGCTGGAGCCCGCTAGCTATCCTGTGTCGGTTCGATCTCCGCCAGACCATCTTGTCCAGTTGTAGGTTTTTTTGAGCCTCGCACGATCAACGCGAACTCGGGGCAACTTCAGGGGCAACTGAATTCGGACGATTGTCAGCCCAACTCCGCCATTTACACGGCAGTTATCGTCCGTCCGCATGAGTCCTGGACGACCATTTAGTAGAGTCCTCCGCCACCAAGATGCCCTGCCAAGCCCGTCGTGGTGAACGCATCGAATGTTCGACGCCGTCCGAGTTCCTCCATAACAACTTGAAATATAAAAGCTTATCCCCACATATTGCTCTTGTGTCGTCGACGAGGGGCCAAGGGTGGCAATGAGAACATTGCGCTCCCTTCGTGGCCCGTAACTGAACCGTATTTGCCTTCAGGCCGCTTTCGTCCGCGCACCTTAAAACCCTGAAAACGGATGCAGCGCGGCTTCCCCATCAGCGCATGTACTGATAAGCGCCAAGATCAAAGGCCCCATTCTGCGGGCGGGCATTACCGTCAAAGTCGGTAGGAGGCACGCTGATGCTTGTCCCAGCTCCGATGGCAGGACTCGCTGGTTGCAGATGGTAGTTTCCCGATGCATCACCGGTATCGTTTACAAATTGAGGGCTCACATCCATGGTGTGTTCTGCCAATGAACCACTGACGAGGGAAATTAACTGAGTGGCGCTGCCCTCAACCAGGTTGTTCGTGGTGATGTTATGGGTTCCGATGCAGCCGGGCCTGCCCTGCTCTGAGATGGCGGGACCGCCGTTATTGATAATGATATTGTTGCTCACGGTAATGTAGTCGACGGTAAAGCCAGTGTTGTCGGTACCGAGCACGATGCCGCCGCTGGCGTTGTTGAAGATGGTGTTGTTCACCAGGGCGATGTTCGACGGTTGGTGCCAAAGCTGAATACCGAATCCGGAGTTGTTAAACGAGATATTGTTATAGGCAAAGCCGCCCGAGGTCAGATAGTAGATCCCCTGCACATAGCCGCAGGCGGTCGGATACGGACCGATGTTGTGCACGTAGTTGTCTGTCACCTGGGCGTTGGTCCCGTTCAGGTTGATTCCCGAGCCGCCCGTCGAGTTGCAGGTGCTGGGCAGGATGTCATGCACATGATTCTCAGTGATCACGGTGGCGTTGCCCTGCGTATAAATGCCGTTGATGCCGCCGCCGGTCACGTCGAAGCCCTTGATCTGAACGTAATCGCCGGAGTTGGTCCAGGTGGTGCTGCTGCCGCCCACCAGCCGGACGCAGGTGGTCAGGTCGCCGTGATTGGCGGCCACCTGCGCGCAGTTGACCGGCCCGCTGAAGTTCGCAGTGTCTGCCTCGTAGGTGATATATGCCGACGCCGTGCCCGACGCCGACGTGGTAAACGATCCGTTGTAGACACCGGCGGCTACGTGCACGGTTGCGCCTGCACTTACGTGCGCAGACGCATTGGCAACCGTCGCCCACGGGCTTGAAATCGAGCCATTTCCGCCCGTGTCGCTGCCCGTTGTGGATACATAATAGTTTTGCGCTGCCGGCGAAGAAGGGGAAGAAGGCGGCCTGGATGGCGCGGTCAGACCAGACGCTCTGCCTCCGAAGGCATTCAGTACAACCAATAAGATGAGTTCTGCATAGCACATGCTGTGAACCACGTCCATCAAACGGGATTTTCTGCTGCCAGAACGGTCGCGGCGTGATTGAGAACCCGTTGTTTGCGAATGTATTTGTCCAGATACAAGGATCACCTCTCGTCCTTGCCTCATTCTCAAAAGCATCTTTTGTTAACTCGATTTCCCAAGGCCTCCGCAACGGTCTTCCCAGCCTGAAAATGAATTTGCACGGCCGAACCCGGTGTCAGGCAGCGGCTCTCAATGATTTGGACGACGAGTTAAGTGGATTATTGACATCGCGCGTATTCATTGCAACATACGAAGATCGCGCAACTACTTGATCCATCTCATATTGGCCGCCCATCAGGCCAATCCCTCGGCCCAGTCATAGAGAGTTCGCTGTTGCCGCGCCTGCGGCATGGAGGAAGCCAGAGTCTATCGATCGTGCCGCTCTCTTTAGAGGCGTGTAAAGATCGCCCTTTCATGGAAGATCGGCCAGCCGGCAATCGGACAAGCCAGACACCTTCCAAATGAGCATTTCCTCTTATTACTCCAGCACTACGGCATTCATGGTTGCACAATGCCGTGGCGAATGGCATAGCGAACAACCCCTGCAGTCTCATGAATTCCCAACTTTTCCATGATGCGACTCCGGTATGTTTCGACTGTTTTCACGCTGATTTCGAGCAGTGCCGCGATCTCCTTGGTCGTCTTGCTTTCAGCGATTAACTGCAGCACCTGGCGTTCGCGCGGAGTCAGAGGATCGGCAGGCAGATCACCGTGGTTCCGGTAAGCTTCCACTGCCGCAAGCGTCACTTCGGGGCTAAAGTAGGTGCCGCCGCGCGCGGTTTCGCGGATCGCCTGCACCAGTTCTTCGGCGCTGTGGCTTTTCATAACGAAGCCGCGGGTTCCGGCGCGCAGGCCTTCCAGGATGAACTGGCGTTCTGTGTGCATGGTAAGCATGATTGTCTTGGTGGCGGGCACGATACGTCCGATCTCACGAGCGGTATCGATCCCATTCAGCAGTGGCATGGATAGATCCAGCACTGCCACATCGGGTTTCAGCTTTTCGGCTAGTTCAAGCGCCTGCCTTCCATTCGAGGCCTCCGCAACAACCGAGAATCCCTCGCGCTCCAGAATGGCGCGCAGGCCGTCACGAACCATCGGATGATCGTCCGCAAGAAGGACATGTATTGTCAAATCTCACCTCCCGAATAAGGAACTGTAACTTCCAGCTTTGATCCCTGCCCCCTCGCGGATCGGATGCGAAGCCTGCCACCTATAGCTTTCAATCGTTCCAAAATGCCGCGCAGGCCCAGCGTCGGAAGGCCAGAGTGCAAGACCTCGTCGGCGTTGAAGCCAACTCCGTCATCAGCCACCACGCAGCGCACGCTGCGGCCATCTTTGCTTATGCGGATGCGCACGGTCGACGCATTTGCGTGACGTCGTATATTAGTCAGCGCCTCCTGGACAATGCGGTATAGTGCAATCGCAAGCCGAGGCGGCAAGCGATCCTGCAGGGTTGAATGCACCGTGATGCGAAGGCCGGTTCTCGCCATAAAGTTGGATGCCAGGAACTCAACCGCTGGCACAAGTCCAAGAAAATCCAGCACAGCGGGGTGGAGTTCATGAGAGAGATGGCGTATTCGCTCATCCACTCGGTCAAGCATTGCTTTCACCTCTCTCATCTTTCCCTGGGCGGATGACGGCAGGCCATCCGCGGCTTCGTCGAGCTTGAATTGAGCTATGACCATGAGTTGTCCGGCATCGTCGTGCAAAGCTATCGCAATTCGGCGCACTTCTTCTTCCAGAGTGTCATTGAGCCTGCGCAAGGCGGCATTAGCATCCACAACGGCGCGATGGGTCATCTCGAACGGCGACATGCACTCCGCAAAAAACTCGCCTGCCCTCGCCATGGCTTCAGCCTTCATCTTCCCGCGGAAATGACCGACGAGAACCTTGGCAAGCGCCCCGTGGTACAGGCTGATCATGTCGAGCACACCGTAGCCCTTGGCAAAGCTCTTTCGTCCCAGTTCATAAGCTTCCTGGAGCGGACCTTCTCCTCCTCGCAGCATGTACGAGGCAAGCGCGGCCGCATAACTGCGCTCGAAGCCAACCGTAATGGAGGCAACTTCACTCATGAAGATATCGAACTGCCAGAACCAGGGCATCGTCTGTTCCTAAGGCAAAATGGTCCAGGATCGACTGGGCCATACGCTGGACGGAAGAGCTGTTGTAAATGCCGCCGGCAAAGTCGGGCCGCACCCCGTCTGTCGCAAATACCAGCAAGTCACCATAGTTGAGTGAAATCGTGGTCGAGATTAGATGCGGCAACCGGTGCCCGAGGACGCCCCCACGCAGCAAGAGCGTTTCCTGGACCTTCACGCTGGACTCTGCAAAGCGGAATTCGCTACGGAGCAATTGGCCCTCGATATTTCCAACACCCAACCAGGTCAATGTGCTGGAAGAAACATTCAGGATTGCCATACTGGCAACCGCCCCGCGAGTCCCTCGAAGTTTCTCATGACACTTATTCATCAATTCGGTTAACGATTGCTGACCCGAGAATTCCTGCAGAATGTCGGTCACCAATCGCGCGGCCGCCAAAGCCTCTTCGCCGTGCCCCACGCCGTCTACGACAGCTGCGAGAACTTCGTCGCCCGCAAATTTTACGACGGAGCAGTCGCCGGATTCCACCTCGCCGCGCCGCGGCAGGCTTGCGACACTCCATTCGATGATCCCTCCCAGAATTTCGCTCACTGGCATTTCCACTTTCTCGCCGTCACGGTGGTGCCACGTTTCGGCTTCGATGAAATTTCGAACTCATCCATGATCCGCTTCACGCCCGGCAGTCCAAGCCCGAGGCCATGGGAGGTAGAGAAACCGTCGCGCATTGCCCTCTGCAGGTCGGCGATTCCCGGCCCGTCATCGCGGGCCGTGATTACAATACCCATGCTGTTCTTCCTGGCGACAGAATTGAGGCGAATTTCGCCGTGGTCTGCGTAAAGCACAATATTGCGCGCCAACTCTGAGATGGCAGTTGCAACCAGCGTGCAATCCGTAGCCGCAAATCCCAGCGCAACCGCCAGCTCTCTGCCTCGTTTTCGTGCCTCGAGAATATCTGCGGCAGAGTGGATCGGCACACATGTATCCTCGCCGACCGGAGCTTCTCCCGTGGCGGGTTGGACAACACCGATGCGGCTTCTGGTCCTGGACATTCTATCCACGATCGTTCTTCTCTTTACCGGAACTTCGGGCCTTGCCGTCCAAATACGCGATCCCTTCTTCCAGATCGAGAGCGGTAGACACGCCTTCCAGCTTGAGTCCCAGCCGTACCACAGCGACGGCCACTTCAGGCTGGATACCCACAATCACCATCTCCGCGCCGCGCAAGCGAATGATCGTTGCCAACTCGACCAGCGTGCGTGTAGAGAAGGAATCCATGACGTCGAGCGCAGTCACATCGACGATCACCCCGCGGGCACGGGACTTGCCGACCTGAGTGCTCAAGGCGTCACATAGCCTCACAAGATCGTCATCTTCCAGTGCAGACTGGATTGAGGCAATCAGGTATGCGCCTTGTTTCAGGATAGGAACTTGCACGCGGCACTCTCGTCTTTCACTCGGATCTCACTCGGCGTGTGCCAACTCGCTAATTGGAACCACTTTGTAACCCAGCAGGCGCTCGGCTTCTTCGATGCCACCTTGCAGATCGCCCACCGTATTCATCTTGCTCAAGTCAACGCCGAGAGTAACCAAGGTTTGCGCAATTTCAGGCGACAGGCCCGTGATGATGACGGTAGCGCCCAGCAGGCGCGTAGCATCAACGGTTTGTACCAGATGGTTGGCAACTGTAGCGTCCATCGTCGGCACACCCGTAATGTCGATGACCACGACCTTGGCGCGGTTGGTGCGGATCCCGCGTAGTAGCTGCTCCGTTAACTGCCGTGCGCGCTGAGGATCGATCTCGCCGATGATCGGCAGGATCAGCAGGCGCTCACGGACCTGCAAAACTGGGGTAGAAAGTACGCGGATGGCCTCCTGTTGCTCGCGGATCACTCGTTCTCTCTCCTGCACAAATCCAACAGCCACGGTATTGGCAATGCGGTTCGCCGCCGGCTCGTAGGAATCAAGAACGCGGTTGAGCATGGAAAAATCCGACTGGTATTCGGCAAATAACGACCGCGCCAGAACGTCGCGCAAAAGGAGCACAATTCCGATCACTTCTCGTGTTTCAACTCCGCGCGGAATGATGCGCTCAGACAGACTGCGCGCATATGCTTGCAGGGCTTCAAGGGTTCCGGATTCGAGCGCATCCACATAGTTGTTGTAGACGGCTATGGCCTCGGCGAAGATCTCCTCCTTGGTCATCGCGGTCAACAAGCTGGCTCCAGAAATGCGCCGCGACCACTCCTCGCATAGTTGAGTCCGGTTTTCACGCAGGAGGTGAGCCAGGGAACGCAGGAGTTCCACGGTGCCGGATTCATCCGAAGCACGGTGTCGAGCTACTCCGGCCAGTGCGTAGGCCGTCCCGCTCTTTTCGCTTTCTGCAGGCGGCCATGCTTTAGAAGTTATAGCGGCCATCGTGTTCTGATCGGGGTTGGCAGTGCTGCTTTGCATCCTCTTATCAATCCTTCTCACTTGCGGTCCTTCCTTCCTCGCAGGGCCCGTATTCCACTCGAGAGACTGCATGGTGCGTGGAACGATACCCGTAACTTCACTTACTCCTCCGCTGGCGCATAGCATCTTGGATGCCTCCGCGCCCTCCAGCGGTTGTCGGGAAGAACGAACCTTATAACATTGTGGAAACCCTTACGGAGGGTTGCAATCCACTTGTTACCGGATAACCATGTAGGGCATTTGCCTGACATGGTTATACGGTGCGGCGATTCACAGTGACGCCCGCGCGCCACAAATCTATCGCGAAGCGCGCGGAAACCACAAGATCCAAAGCAGTTGGAATCAGAAATGACAATCCCAGGATGCGAGTCAGCACATGTTAAAGCAACCGGAGTGAGCGGCCTGAAAGTGTCAACGGGCCTTTAACATCTTGACTCTGGAGCCGCAGCATCTGTGTTGGGAGCCATCATCGCAGTCCATGAAGGCTGATCGGCACATGAGTAGCGTTGGATGCCGTAACGCCTAATCTTATAATGCAGCGCGCGCAAGCTAATACCAAGAAGCTTCGCTGTCTCTTGTTTGCATCCGTGCGTCTTTTCCAGCGCCTGAAGGATCGCGGCACACTCAGTCTCGCTTTTCAGCCTGCGTACCAGAGATTTCAAATTGCCACGCTTGGCGATGCCGGGCGTTTCGATCTGGGTTGACACTTCGGCGAAAGCGGGCGCGCGACTGATCTCCTGCTCGCCATCAAGCTGGCTCAACGCCTGGCTTTCGTCACCCAAAACCAGATATCTCTTGATGAAGCTCTCGAGCTCACGCACGTTGCCAGGCCATGAATATTTTGCGCACGCTTCAAGAATCCTTTTCGTAATGGGCAAGCAGGGCCGCCCGTAAGATGCCGCCCAGGTGGTCATCATGTAATTGAGCAGATAAGGCAGGTCCTCCTTGCGCTCCCGCAACGGCGGCAGATAGATCCTGAATACGTTCAGCCGATAGTAGAGATCGTTGCGAAATGTTCCGGTCTGCACGGCCTGGCGTACGTTGACGTTGGTGGCTGCCAGGACGCGGACGTCTACGCGCACCGTGGAGGTGCTGCCCAGGCGTGAAAACTCTCCATCCTGCAAGACGTGCAGTAGCTTGGCCTGCAGACTGGTAGGCATTTCCGCAATTTCGTCCAGAAAAATTGTGCCGTTGTGGCAGGATTGGAACTTACCTGCTTTCTGCTGGCGGGCGCCAGTAAAGGCGCCCGCTTCGTAGCCGAACAGCTCACTTTCCAGCAGGTCCGCCGGAAGAGCTGCGCAGTTGACCCTGAGAAATGTATGCGACGCCCGGCTGGAAAGCTTATGGATCAACCTCGCAACAACATCTTTGCCCGTTCCGCTTTCGCCCTGGAGTAATACAACCGCGCCAGTATCCGCGACCTGCTCTACCTGCCGGCGCACCTCTCGCATGGAGGGGCTGGCAGCGACAAAGGCACTGCGGCCATTTAGCTGCTCTATAAAGTTTCCGTCAGCAATCGGAATCTGCGCCTCTGCTTGCTCGATAACAGGGATCGTATCGAACATTACGCTCGCTTCGGTGACTTCATTACCTATACTTCGAACCGCGGGAAGTGCGATTGCTTCACCCATGCAACAATCCTCCTGTCACAAGCTGCCTTCATTCGACCTTACGAATCAGCCCACTTCCCTCGCTTCAGTTAGACTACACGGAGTGCGCGAAGGCACAATTGGGGAAAAACCCCCTTTTCCACAAGAATCATTCCTGATCCTCAGCCTCACACCCCATCCGTCATTTCCTGATGACGCCCATCCCAGATTCTCTCAGACCGCAGCATTCGAGTCCCGCGCCCACTTAGAGACTGAGTACAGGTGATCCCTGTACATGGTACAGCCGACAATCGTGTACTAACTGCCACCTACACGACTGTACATAATCTACCCTACAGATCAGTTGCGGGTTTTACCTGACAAAGAGACACTAATCCAAGTGCCAAGCTTGCTGCCGTTCTGGAGACGAACGGAGCCTGTTTCTCGTTATCTGAGTAGCTATTAAGAATCAATAGCCTGCGTGATTCCGGTCGGTTTTGATTGCCGCCGTTTCCTGCAACTCAGCAATTCACAGAGATGCTACCGCAGGCTCCAAAGCTCGTGTCCAAACGCCTCCCCCGGCAACCGGCGTTCGATGCGGTCTTGGCGAAACCATCCAAGGAGTATCTCCCGCATGAGAGCCCGGGTCACGATAGCTCCGCTTGTCGCGCTTTCTATCTTGTTCGCGCTGCAGGTGGGAGCGACACAGAGAGCAGCAGCGCAAAACTATTATGTATCCACAACGGGCAGCGACACGGGCGGAAATGGCTCGATTTCAAGCCCGTGGGCGACGGTTGCCAATGCGTCT
>JAJZVZ010000158.1 GCA_021846945.1 Acidobacteriota bacterium
CATGCCGGCGGCTCCAGCCTTGACCTGGCCCCCCGTCCTTTCGTATGCTGCCAGCGTTTGCGCGTGGCCGAAAGGCTTCTTACTCTAACCCCGCAGGGAGGGCCAGCATGAGCACACACGCACCGGCACCAACTCCCGCCGCCAGCCCTGTTTCCAGCACCGCTTTCAGCCTGGACGCCCAGCCGCTTCTGGTTCGTCGCGCCGCCGTGCTGGGCGCTGGCACCATGGGCTCCCGCATCGCGGCTCATTTGGCGAACGCAGGAATCCCCGTTCTCCTGCTTGACCTTCCGCCAAAGAACAAAGGCGAACGCACTCTGGCACAGTCGGCGCTCGATGCGCTCCTGAAGGCCAGACCGGCGGCTTTCTACGAGCCTTCGCTGGCCGCGCTCGTTACCCCGGGCACCTTCGACGACGATTTGCAGAAACTGTCTCGATGCGACTGGGTGATCGAAGCGGTCGCCGAGAATCTCGCCATCAAGACGGCCCTGCTGGCACGGGTTGAGCCGCATCTGGCAGCGCACGCGCTGCTCACCACCAACACCTCCGGCCTGCCGATTGCGCAGATCGCCGCCCGTCTCGGCGCTTGCCGCAGCCGCTTCTTCGGCACACACTTCTTCAATCCGCCCCGCTACATGCGGCTGGTTGAGGTGATTCCCACCGGCGAGGCCGATCCCGGAGCGGTGGCTGCCTTCGCCGCCTTTGCCGACCGCATCCTGGGCAAGCAGGTCGTTTTCGCCAGGGACACACCCAACTTCATCGCCAACCGCATCGGCATCGCCGTCATGTTTACCGCAGCCAACCTCATGCTGGAGCAGGGCTTAAGCATCGAGGAGGTGGACGCCTTGACCGGCCCGGCCCTCGGGTGGCCGCGAACCGGAACCTTCCGCCTGGCAGACCTGGTCGGTATCGACGTCCTGGCCCACGTAGCCGCGAACTTCCCGCAGGGCGTGCCCCAGGGCAAGTTCTCGCCGCTTCTGGACGAGCTTATGAAGCGCGGCTGGCTGGGCGACAAGGCAGGTCAGGGCTTCTTCAAGAAAATGCGTGGCGCCAACGGCAAGGACGAGCGGCTGGTTCTGGATCTCAACTCGTTCGAATATCGTCCTGTCAAAAAGCGGGCCCTTCCGGCTCTTGAGATGGCCAGGAATGCCTCGACCGTGACCGAGCGGCTGCGCCTGCTGCTTGCCAACGATCCGGGGAAGGATAGGGCAGCAGCCTTTCTGTGGCCGTTCCTGTCTTCGCTCTGGAACTACGCGGCAGACCGCATTGGCGAAGTGGCTGCTGCCGCGTCGTCCATCGACGCCGCCATGCGCGCCGGCTTTAACTGGGAGCTTGGCCCATTCGAGATGTGGGACGCGGCTGGCGTCGAGTCCACTGCGGCCCGCATGAAGACGCTTGGCCTGACGGCCAGCCAGCGCGCGCAGGAGCTTCTGGCCGCCGGCCGTTCCTCCTGGTACTCCGGCGATGGCCGCGAATGCTTCCAGCCTGAAACCGGCAAACTGGAGCCGGTACCGGCTGCTCCCGGTCACGCGCGCGTTGCCGCTTTTCGCCGCAGTCATGCCATCGTCCGCTCCAACGCCGGCGCTTCGCTGGTCGATCTGGGCGACGGCATCGGCTGCATCGAGCTGCACTCGCTCAAGAACGCCATCGGCGGCGATGTGCTGAGTTTGATCTCCGGCGTGCTCAGCCCATCCTCTGATGCGGTGCGCGACTTTGCCGGCTTCGTCATCACCGGCGACCGCGACAACTTCAGCGTCGGCGCCAACCTGATGCAGATGCTGCTGATCGCGCAGGAAGGCGAGTGGGAGGAGCTTGCCGCGATCATTCATGCCTTCCAGCAGATGACCGCGTCCATCAAGTTCTGTCCGCGCCCGGTCGTAGTGGCGCCCTTCGGCCTGACACTCGGCGGAGGCGCCGAGATATGCCTCCACGCCACGCGCCGCCAGCCCTATGCGGAGACTTACATCGGACTGGTCGAGACGGGCGTCGGCCTCATTCCAGCCGGAGGCGGCACCAAGGAGATGCTGCTGCGCGCCGTGGATGCCGCCATCGCTCTGGCGCCACCCGATCCGCGCGATCCGCCCTCCCGCTTTGCGCAGTCGGCGGAACTGGCTTCGGCCCTCAAGCGTTCCCTCGAATTGATTGCTCTGGCCAAGGTTTCCACCTCGGCGGCGGAGGCCCGCTCGATGGGCCTGCTGGCCTCAGCCGACCGCATCACCATGAACCGCGAGCGGCTGCTTCTCGATGCCAAGGCGCAGGCGGCTGCGCTCGCTGGCGTGGGCTATACACCGCCGCAGCCGCGCACACAGATTTCCGCTCCAGGCACGGCGGCGCTGGCCGCGATGGAAACCGGCATCTTCCTGATGGGCGAGGCCGGCTACGCTACAGAGCACGACCAGAAGGTGGCGCGCTGGGCGGCGTATGTGCTGGCGGGCGGCCGCGTGACTCCAGGCACCGCGGTGAGTGAACAGTATCTGCTCGACCTGGAGCGCGAGGCCTTCCTGTCGCTCTGCGGCGAGCGCAAGACGCAGGAGCGCATCGCATATACACTCAAAACCGGTAAGCCGCTGCGGAACTAAGAAGCGCAAGCAAGGAAAGAGAACGGTTCCAAGGCGCGGCTTCCGGTTCGTAACCGCGCCGCCAAATCACAAGCTCGATTGCATGGGTACGGGAACGGAAGATGGTGGCAAAGAAATGGTCAGCTCAGATTCTTTTTGTATTGGAGTGAAGTGGTGCGCCTGGATGGTGGGCGCTTTGCTGTGCCTCTGTGCCCTCGTTCCTGCGCATTCGCTGCAATCGGATTTCGCCGGACTTGATGAGTCGGGGAAGATTGTCGTCAATGGGCGATCGGCGCCGTACCTGATCCGCCATCTGCCGCCTAGCTCCTTCCCTCAGTTGCCACCCGCGGTGCAGGATCTGCTCAACAGCCGCGGCTGCCTGATTCCGCAAACCTATGAGGCGCACCGCCCGGAAAACGTGATTCATGCCAGCCTTGAGCGCCCCGGTTCCTCTGATTGGGCGGTACTTTGTTCGGTGAAGGGAACGGTGTCGCTGCTGGTTTTCCTCGGGAGCAATGCCACACAACCCTTCTTGCTAGCCTCGGCGCCCGAGACGGAGCGTCTGCAAGCCCAGGGCGCGGATGGCTCTCTCGGCTTTAACTGGGGCATCAATTCCGCTTCGCCGCGACAGATCCACGACGCACAGGCAGGCATGGACCCGCGCCCGCCGCTCGTGGATCACGATGCCGTGGCGGACAGTGTGATCGATCAGCAAACGGTCTATCACTTTTATTCCAAGGGAGCCTGGACGCTGCTCGCTACGTCAAACTGAACATGATTTTCCCCGCCATCCACCCGTGCTCCACCACGGCGCAAGACGGCGATCTTTTGCAGCCAGTCAACACTGATCTCATCTCATATCGTTAAGGAGCACCCCATGCCGGAAGCCGTCCTCGTCAGCGCCGTTCGTACCCCCGTTGGCCGCGCTCCAAAGGGCGCGCTTTCCACCACCCGCCCTGACGACCTGGCCGCCCTCACCGTGGGCAAGGTACTGGAGAGAGTTCCCACGCTCGACAAATCCGAAATCGAAGACGTGATCCTCGGTTGCGCTCAACCCGAAGGAGAGCAGGGCTGGAATATCGCCCGCTGGGCGGCCCTGCGCGCAGGCCTTCCGGTTGAGATTCCCGGCGCAACGGTGAATCGCCTTTGCGCCTCGGGCCTTGAGGCCATTGCGCTTGCCGATCTGCGCATTCGCGCCGGTGGCGTGCGCGCCGTGGTGGCGGGCGGCGTGGAGTCCATGAGCCTGATCCCCATGGGTGGCATGAAGCCCAGCCCGAATCCCTGGCTGGCCGAGCACTATCCCGCGTCGCTCCTCACCATGGGTCTGACCGCTGAGCGGGTCGCCCGCCACTATCACGTTAGCCGTGAAGATCAGGATGCCTTTGCTCTCTCCAGCCACCGGAAGGCCCTGGACGCGCGCGCCTCCGGGCGCTTTGCCGATGAGCTGATTCCTGTCCCCGTCACGTTTGCCGTGCCGGGTTCCAACGGCAAGCCGGAAGTCACGGAGCGGGTCTTTGCGGCTGACGAAGGCCCGCGGGCGGATACTTCCGCCGAAGCGCTGGCGAAACTCAAGCCCGCTTTTCATGCTATGGGAACGGTGACTGCCGGCAACGCCTCGCAGACCTCAGACGGCGCGGCGGCCTGTGTCCTGATGGAAGCCGGCCGGGCAAAGGAACTGGGCATTCGCCCGCTGGCCCGCCTTGTGGCTTACGCCTTTACCGGCTGCCTGCCGGAAGAGATGGGGATGGGGCCCGTCACGGCTGTCCCCAAGGCGCTGCGTCTGGCAGGGCTCACGCTTGCAGATATCGGCCTCATCGAACTCAATGAAGCCTTTGCCGCGCAGGCGCTGGCCGTCATTCGCGAACTGGGGCTCGACCCGGCCATCGTCAACGTGAACGGAGGCGCTATTGCTCTCGGTCATCCGCTGGGCTGCACCGGTGCAAAGCTGACTGCAACGCTGCTTGCCGAGATGAAGCGCCGCCAGGTTCGCTATGGCATGGTCACCATGTGCGCCGGCGGAGGCATGGGCGCGGCGGGCATCTTCGAGCGGTTGAACTGACAAGGCTTTGCGCTTCGTCTCTCCTGTGCAATGCGGGGAAGTTGCCGGCAAAGTGCCGCGCTGCGAGAGCGGCGCTCAATGGCTGATGCGGCGAAGAGCAGGAAAGTCTTGACGACGGTGGTTCCCTGGCCGCGTTCTCGCGTCTGACCAGGGCGATTTCCGGGTATTCTTCAAGCAGACGGCCCACTCGTTGGCCCCCACAACCAGGAGGATATTTGCATGGCACAGACCGTCAGAAAGACCAGCGCGTCCACCAAACCACGCAAGACCCCCACTAAAAAGACTGCCGTTAAAGCGAAAATAGCGCAGATGCCAACCTCTCATGAACAGGTGGCCGAGCTTGCACATCGGTTCTGGACCGAGCGCGGTTGCCAGCACGGATATGACGCAGAAGACTGGTTCCGCGCAGAGCAGGAGCTTCGCGCGAAGGCTTCATAAGCAGTTCGTTTCATGCTCTTTTTCGCGCTTTTATACTTTGCGGCTTTACCGCAGCAGATGGTTCACTCCGCAGGTTTTGGCCGTGCGATTCTGCGCGCCGCAATGAAGTGTCGCCATACTCCAGGTCCCCGAGCGGGGACCTGGAGCAATGGTTCTCCGGCGGTTGCAGGCGAACTCAGGCCTTGAGCGTAACCACTTGCGCGTTCTTTTGCGCTTTCAGCACCAGTTCCGCAGCCAGCAGACACTCGTCCAGGTTCTGCGCAAGATGCGTGCGGTTCACGATGTCGGCCACAAACTGTGAACCGAACGGCAGCGGCATATTATTGCAGTCGATGTAGCGCGCCTGTTTGTTGTCCACAATGAAAAGATTGTTGCCCTGCTGCTTCACGGTTATGTTGGTATATTTGCGAACCTCGATATAACCGTCAGTGCCCAGAATGAACAGCCGTCCATCGCCCCATGTACCCACGCCGTCGGGGGTAAACCAGTCGAGCCGCACGTAGCCCAGGCCGCGGTCTCCGCGCAGCACCATGTCGCCAAAGTCCTGGAACTGCGGATGTTCCGGATGCCGCACATTGGCCACCTGCGACTCCACCACTTCAGCTTGTTGCGACCCCGTATAGAACAGGAACTGATCCACCTGGTGCGAGCCAATGTCGCAGAGGATGCCGCCGTACTGCTCCGGATTCCAGAACCAAGCCGGCCGCGGCGCCGCGCCGCCGGCATCGCCGCCGCGCTGCACAATCTGATGCGGCGCGATGTTGATGGTCTGAATTACCTTGCCGATGGCGCCCTGCTTCACCAGAACGCCCGCGTAGACCGCGGCCTTTACCTCCAGCAGTTCGCTGTACATGATGGCGTAGATGCGCTCGGTTTCGGCGATCGTCCTGCGCACCTCCGCGAGCTGTTCGAGGGTCGTCATGCCCGGCTTGTCCGACAGAAAATCCTTGCCCTGCTTCATGGCCCGCACCGCCAGCGGAGCGCGTTCGTTGGCGATCTGCGAACTGAGCACAAGCTGCACTGAGGGATCATCCAGGATCTCCTCCTGCGTCTTGACGATCTTCACGTCAGGGAACCGCTTCTTGAACGCCGCTACTTTGTCTTCTTCGCCGCCCCACGCCGCCACCAACTCGCCGCCGCCGCGTTGCACCGCGCCCACCATGCCGTAAATGTGGTCGTGGCTCATTCCGCACACAGCAAACTTGATATGGTACTTCGGCGCATCGCTCTCCTGCGCCTGCGGCAGCACCGCATCCTCGATTATGCGGCCGTGCCCGCCGCCCATCGCCATTGCACGCTGCGGCAGCCCGGCCATCATGGCCACCGACCCCATCAATCCCGCCTGCATCAGAAAATCACGCCGTCCCGTGGATATGTTCTCCATCTTTCCTCCGTTCCACAACCGCATTCTTTGCATGGATGAACGAATGCGCGCATACGAATTGTCTTCGCATCCAAGCGCAGAATCCGCAGCGCGGAGTATTTCGCCATTTCCATTTCCCTCGATCATAACCACTTGAGCCGGCTTCCGTGAATTGCCGGGTCCTCCGGCGGCGGAATGAGGAATTGGAAGGGCGATCGAAACGGACCCCTGCGCGCCCGGCGAGAGATGCGATGATGTGGCTGGCTGACGGGCGAGCATGAATGAGCCTCCTTCGGTTCGAAGAGCCCAATCTGCCCGATACATGCGGACGCCATCGGCATTCTATTTCTAAGGAGCAACGATGATTCGCTACGGAATGGTCCTTGGCCTCAAGCCAGAGGCCGAAGAGAAGTACCGGGAATACCATGCCGCTGTGTGGCCTGCGGTTCTCGACATGATCCGTCAATGCAATATCCGCAACTATTCGATCTATCTGAAGGATCACACGCTCTTCAGCTACTTTGAGTACCACGGCACTGATTTTGCCGCCGACATGGCCAAAATGGCCGCCGACAAGACGACCCAGGAGTGGTGGAGCATCATGATGCCCATGCAATCTCCCTTGGCGAGCCGCAAAGAAGGCGAGTGGTGGGCCGAAATGGAAGAGGTCTTTCACGTGGACTAAGCACGGCGCTGCAGCGATCCGGAACTGGTGCGCGATCGCTGAAAATGCAGCAGCGGCCCAGGGGCTGTACCCTCCTGCGGGCCTTGGCCGGTATGATTCAATTGCGAGCAACAAATCTTCGCCCAGGCCCCCAGCTTAGTCGATGGAGCCCCCCATTCCATGAGCCGTTCCCAAACTGCCCTGATTATCGGCGCCGGTCCCGCGGGACTCACCGCGGCGCTCGAATTGCTTCGCCGCACGGGCATTCGTCCTATGGTTCTCGAAGCCACCGATCGCATAGGCGGCATCTCCTGCACCATTCGCCACAACGACAACCGCATGGACATCGGCGGCCACCGTTTCTTCTCCAAGTCCGACCGCGTCATGAACTGGTGGACCGAACTGATGCCGGTTCTTTCCGGGGACGACGGTGCTGGGCTGCAGACAATCCAATACCAGAATCAGCAGCGCACTGTCGCGGCCGGCGATCAGGCCGAGGATGGCGCTGACCTGGTGATGCTGGTGCGCCCGCGCAAGAGCCGCATCTACTTTCTGCGCAGCTTTTTTGATTACCCGCTTTCACTCAATGCGCAGACGCTGCGCCAGCTTGGCGCGTGGCGCACCCTCAAGATCGGCGTGAGCTATCTTGCCGCAAGGCTCTTTCCCCGCCGCGATGAGAAGACGCTGGAAGACTTCCTGATCAATCGCTTCGGCCATGAGCTGTATCTGACTTTCTTCAAGTCCTATACCGAGAAGGTCTGGGGCGTTCCCTGCCATCAAATCAGTGCCGAGTGGGGAGCGCAACGCATCAAGGGGCTCTCGCTGCGCACGGCGCTCACGCACTTCATGAAGAAGGCTTTCGCCGGCAATAGAAGCTCCGGTATTGCTCAGAAGGGCACTGAAACTTCTCTCATCGAGAAGTTTCTTTATCCCAAATTCGGCCCCGGTCAGCTCTGGGAGCATGTCGCCAGCCTGGTCGAGCAGAAGGGCGGAGAAGTCCGCAAAGGATGGAGAGTGTGCCGGCTCCATGTTGAAGGCGAGCGCGTCACTTCGGTTGAAGCGACGAGTCCTTCCGGTGAACTGCGCAGCTTCGATGCCGATTACGTCTTCTCCACCATGCCCGTGCGCGAACTGATGCACAGCTTTGACATGGAGCCGCCGGCGGAGATCCGCGAGGTGGCAGACGGCCTCATCTACCGCGACTTCATCACCGTTGGCCTGCTCGTCAACAGGCTCGCGGTCACCGAACCTGACGGCGCGCCGTTGAAAGATACCTGGATCTACATCCAGGAGCCCGACGTTCTCGTCGGCCGCCTCCAGATCTTCAACAACTGGAGCCCCTGGATGGTTGGCGATTCCTCCAAAGTCTGGATCGGCCTGGAATACTTCTGTTACGAAACCGACAGCCTTTGGAAGATGGCCGACGCCGATCTGGCCCGCTTCGCCATCGCCGAAGTCGAGAAGATTGGCATCCTGCGCGCCGCCGATGTTCTCGACACCCATGTAGTCCGAGTGCCAAAGACCTACCCCGCCTACTTTGGCACCTACGACCGCTTTGACGAGATCGTCCGCTACATGAATCGCTTTGAGAATCTCTATCTGCTTGGCCGCAACGGCATGCACAAATACAACAACCAGGACCACTCCATGCTCACCGCCATGACTGCCGTCGATCAGATCGCCGCCGGAATAACCGACAAGCAGGCTCTATGGGAGATCAATACCGAGCAGGAGTACCACGAGGAAAAGAAATAGCTCTGAGCTGTCGCCTCGTCCCAGCCATGGGGCGGATATTTCTATTGCGCATGGCGTCTTTCGCCGGCTTACGGCTGCAGCGGCCTCTCTGCGAAAATAGAGGGGATGCTTTCGCTTAAAGATGCCGGCAAGCGGTTCGGTCCTCGTGTCTTGTTTCTTGAGGCCGACTGGCTCATCCGCAGAAACGAGAAAACCGCGCTGGTGGGCGCCAATGGCGCCGGCAAATCCACGCTGATGAAAGTGCTGGCAGGCATGGAGACGCTGGACTACGGCGAGCTTCAGGAGACGCGCGGCATGAGCATTGGTTACCTGCCGCAGGAGGGCCTGCAACTGGCCGGGCGCACCGTCTTTGAGGAGTGCCTTACAGTCTTCGACGAGGTCCGGGAGATGGAGCGCGAGATCGAGCACCTCAGCGGCCAACTGGCCGAACTGGACCACGCCGGCGCGGAATACGAGGCCGTTGCCGAGCGCTATTCCATGCTGCAGGATCGCTTTCACGCCCTCGACGGCTACGCCCTGGACGCGCAGGTGGGCAGCGTGCTCACCGGGCTAGGCTTCTTCAAGGAAGACTGGACGCGGCGGACCGAGGAGTTTTCAGGCGGCTGGCAGATGCGCATTGCGCTGGCCAAGCTGCTGCTGGCCAAGCCGAGCCTGCTGCTGCTCGACGAGCCGACCAACCATCTGGATCTTGAGACTCGCAACTGGCTCGAAGACTATCTCAAGAACTATCCCTTCGGTTACATTTTGATCTCTCACGATCGCTACTTTCTCGATGTGACCATCGACCGCACCGTGGAGATCTGGAATAATCGGCTCGGCATCTATCATGGCAACTACACGACATATCTCAAGCAGAAGGAAGAACGGCGCGCGCAGTTGGAGGCCGCCTATCGCAACCAGCGCGATCAGATCGAGCACCTTGAAGCCTTCATCAGCCGCTTCCGCTATCAGGCCACCAAGGCGAAGCAAGTGCAGTCGCGCATCAAAGAGCTTGAAAAGATCGAGCGCATCGAAATTCCCGAAGAAGAACCAATGATTCACTTCAAGTTTCCCCAGCCGCCGCCCTCGGGGCGCATGGTGGTGGAGGCCGAAGGACTCGCAAAGAGCTATGGCTCCAAGCAGGTATTCAGCGATGTGCGCTTCTCTATCGAGCGCGGCGATCGCGTGGCCCTTGTGGGCGTGAACGGCGCGGGCAAATCCACGCTGATCAGGCTGCTCACCGGAGCGGAAGCGCCTACGGCAGGCGCCATACGCATGGGCCACAACGTCGTGAGCGAATACTTTGCGCAGGATCAGTACAAGGTTCTGGATGGCGACGAACGGATGCTCGACGACATCAGCCGCGCCGCGCGCAAAGTGCCTGAAGTTGAACTGCGCTCGTTGCTGGGCTGCTTTCTGTTTCGCGGCGACGACGTTTTTAAGCCGCTGGGCGTGCTCTCCGGCGGCGAGCGTAACCGCTATGCGCTGGCGCGGATTCTGGTCTCGCCCTCGAATTTTCTGCTTCTCGACGAGCCCACCAACCACCTGGACATGCGCGCCAAGGATGTACTGCTGGAAGCGCTTGCGGCCTTCAGCGGCACGGTGGTCTTCGTCTCGCACGACCGCTATTTCATCGACCGGCTGGCCACGCGCGTGCTTGAAGTGGAGAATGGCGCCGTCACCGCCTACGAGGGCAATTACGAGGACTACCTGCGCCGCAAAGAGGCGCTCACAGTTCCATCGCTTGTCCTCACAGAGAACGCCTCAACCACTCCGGGCAGTTCTACCACGAATTGTCATCCTGAGCGAGCGGAGCGAGTCGAAGGATCTGCGGTTCAAAATCAGCCCGCCGCTCAACCGTCGAATGGCGCAGGCAACGTAAGCGATGTGTTCAAACCCCGCCGCCTGAATCCCATCAAGCAGAAGCAAATGGAAGACCGCTGCGCTTTCCTCGAAGAAGAAATTCCGCGCGTCGAAGCGTCAATCGCCCACACCGAGCAGCAGTTGGGCGTCTACGTTTCCGCGGCTGAGACGCAG
>JAJZVZ010000159.1 GCA_021846945.1 Acidobacteriota bacterium
TTAGAGAAGACAAAGAGGGTGAATACTACCACCTCGTCACGCTTTGGAAGTCAACGCGGGAGGAGGAGAAACTTTATGCCGAAAACAGTTAGAGCACGGAAGCCGATTTCTGCTGATGCGATAGCGAAGCTGGCTGAGCGAGGCAAGGATATCTCGCGCTTTTTCACTAATCAGGGCAGGATGATGCCGCCAATTCAGCGCGTGAACGTGGACTTCACCGCTGGGATGTTGAAAGAGTTGGATGATGAGGCGCGGGCGCTGAATATCAGCCGCCAGGCGGTGATCAAATCGCTGCTGCGGCAGGCGCTCGATCGGCAACGGCTGGCGCGAAGGGCGCAATAACGCCCCATCGTCTCAGTCATCGGAAGGGAGCGTCTGTGATGAATGGATCTAATCCTGCAGATGACCGTCGATTTGCTCTTTACGCTGTGCGGAAGAACAGTCCGACCGCACTGATTCAAATCAATCTTCCCTGGGAGAGATTGATGGAAGATGTTGTTCTTCCATATGACGGCTGCGAGATGTTTTTCATCGATGGTGCGGCGGTAAAGGCCACCGACCTCGATCGGCTAAAAATTCTCTTGCAGGGCGAGGGCTTCCAGACCGAATTTGCACAACTCAACTGGCATTTACGGGTTGGTGATACCAAGAGAAAAGAGCTTTATGCGAAAGAGTATTATGCGTTTTTTGAAGCGATCCTGAGAGATCGTTGCGAAGATGTCACGTCTCAGGTAATTAAAGCCTATAAGACAGCGATCAAACCGAGCATCAAGGACTTCCTACCGAGGAAAGACGATCTCCTCCAGGCAGCAGTTCAAATCTTTATCGAGGGCATGAAACTGCTACCGCGCCAATGATCTGTGCCGGTAACTACTTAGCCGTCAGTGAGGCGACCGGCACCAGCATATCTTCCTTGCGCATCACCAGGTTGGTGGCGTTCAGCGTGGCCAACTCAAAACCGTGGCCGTGGGTGATGGCGTCGGTGGGGCAGGCCTCTACGCAGTAGCCGCAGAAGATGCAGCGGTTGTAGTCGATGTTGTAGACCTTGGCGTAGCGCTCGGATGAGGAGATGCGGTTCTCCGCCGTGTTTTCGGCCGCCTCAATGTAAATGCAGTTGGAGGGGCAGGCCGCTGCGCACAGAAAGCACGCGACGCATTTTTCCAGGCCATTCTCGTCGCGCTGCAACACGTGCGCACCGCGAAAGCGTGGCTGAAAGACAGCGCCGCGCAGGGGGCCCGGTCCGTCAGGGTAATTCTCCACAATCGTGGGCTGCAGCATCTCCCGGAAGGTGATGCTCATGCCTTTGGCAATGCCGGCAACGTTACGAACGATCGACATACGGCCAGTATACGACGATCGACGGCCCCAGTTCATGTTGAGCCCGGCCGTTGCGGGCTAACTCCAAGGAATCGAAGGGATTGATTACACCTGCCGGGCTGGCGCGACGAAAATCGGATTTCGCGGGTGAAGAGCGCATGCACGGGCCTTGCCACCGGAGCGAGTTTTCAACGGCGGCTGCCCGGCGGCAAGGATTGGCCGCGGTTGTTGGCCGGCGGCGTGGTCACCGGCCGGCGCAGGTTCTGCGGCCCGGCCATCATCCGGCAGAGCGGCGAATCCTGTCCACGAGCAAGTCCAGCAACGGCATTTTCCCCGAGGCAGAGCCGCATTTCCATGGCGGTCGCGTCCTTATCGGTCAGCTGCATGGCGCGTTCCAGGCCGCTGTAGGAGTCCACGTCGTAGCGGTAGACAACGTCCTCAGGCGGTCTCTGCTTGCCGTGGTCGAAGCGGTTCCAGGTGCCCAGGACAACGCGGCCGTCGTCCTCTGACATCACAGCGTAGACCTGCGTCCATGCCACTCCCGGCGGCGGATTGGCGCTCCATACGTGCGCGCCCTCGCCTCCGTGTATCCACCGGGCCGTCCAAGCATGGCGCGGCTGATCATAGTAGAACGCCGTGAAATAGGTATCAGCAGCGCAGTTGCGGCAGTTGTCATAGAGGATGACGGGCTCCGGCGGCTTGCCGAGAGCGAAGCGCATCGGATCGAACCAGCGCAAATTCACGCCCTTGAGCAGCGGCGTGACCAAGTGGTTGGTTAGCGAGACGCTCCATATATTGAAAGTGTCGGCACCGGGCGATGATTCCGGCGTAGCGCGCAGCGAGGTGACCACCAGCGCGGCGTCGTAGGTCACACCGATCTCGCGGATCGCCGTCCACTTCTCGGCTTCGAGCGAACGCGTCACCCAGACGACAATGCTCTGATCTTTCGGCGAGTGAAAATCGATCCAGTGGAACGAACTCGCCTGGTCCTGGGCAGAAAGCGAAACCGCGGCGGCCAGTAGAAGTGCAGCCAAACCTATCAGGCGCCCGGGGATGAAGCCACGCATGAATCTAGGTATATCAGAGGGAACTGGCTCAGGTTTTCAATTGGCACCAATCTTGTCACCAGGGGCTTGCCGGGGACTCCAGTCTTGAGACAGGCGCTGCTCGGGCGAGATTGGGGCGCCCTTATGTTGTGGTTCGATCGGCATTGCGAGTCCTGGACACACACCTCGACGCTCCATTCTTCGCTGGATTGCCGTGCCTGCCACGCATTAGACTTCCTTCGCAGGCAAATCCCGGGGGAATACTCATGCTTAATCGCCGTACTTTTCTCAAGACCGGCGCCGCCATGGTACCGGTCTCCGCTGCGTTCGGCGCCATCCATCCTGCCTCAGCGCACGCAGCCGAACTCGCCGCAGGCGCCATTGTTTCCGGCCCCTCTCCAAAACTCATTGCGCTGCCGTCGCGCCTCGCGCCGGTTGACCCATCTTCGGAACCGTGGCAACGGCGCATCCGCCGCGTCGGCCAATCCAACATGACCGAGCACGACCCTGCTGTGATGAACATCGAAGAGTGGGCCGACTTCTGGCATTCCGCGCAAGCCGACATCGTCTTCATCAGCGTCACTGGCATCCTTGCCTTCTATCCGTCGAAGGTGAAATTTCATCGCCACGGCAAATATCTTCATGGCCGCGACTTCTTTGGCGAGTGCCTTGCCGCCGCCAAGAAGCGCGGTATGCGCGCGGTGGCTCGCATGAGCCCAGACCTTAACTGGCCCGATGCACTTGCCGCACATCCTGAATGGGCCATGCGCAACCGGGATGGCAGCGTGCAGCACAACACGCAGGATTCGCGGCTCTTCAAGACATGCATGTTCTCCAGCTACATGGATGATTATGTTCCAGCCATCATGCGCGAGATCAACTCGCTCTACGATGTCGATTGTTTCTACACCAACGGCTGGCCGCCGGGCGGCAGCCTCCCCGACTGCCACTGCGCCATCTGCAGCAAACTCCCGCCTTCCGGCACGCCGGCCTACTGGCGTGTCTTCAACGACCGCGTCTTCGAATTGTGGCGGAAGTACGATGCGATTGCCAAAGAGAAGAGCCCCGATAGCTTCTTCTTCCCGAACCTCGGCGGCAACGTGCGTTGTGGACCGAATCTGCAACGCCTGGGCTCCATCGCCGAGTGGTTTCAGGCTGACAACCAGGGCCGCAACTTTGCCTCGCCATCCATCTGGGAGTGCAGCCTGCAAGGGCGTGTCTGCACCGCCATCATGGATGGCAAGTTCGCCACCAACGTCACGGGCGCCTATTCCACCGGCACCGTCACCTGGCGGAATAGCTCAAAGAGTCCAGACGAGACCCGCATCTGGCTGAGCGAATCACTTGCTGGCGGAACTGTGCCCTATCTTCACTTCGTCGGCTCTGAAGACGGCTTCTGCGAGGACCGGCGGTGGCAGAAGATCGGCAGCGATTACTTTCGCTGGACCGCGAAATACGACCACCATCTCGCTGGCCGGCGCACCGTTGCCAATATCGGCGTTGTGATGGGCCAGAGCACACAACTGCTCTACCCCGGACCGGCCACCGCGCGTGGCCGCGGCTACATGAGCGAAACCACCCAAGGCATCTACGACGCGCTGCTTCGCGGCCGTTTCTTCTTTGATTATGTGCACGAAGAACGCCTTGAACCGGAACGCCTCGCCAAGTACCGCGCCCTTATCCTGCCCAACGTGGCCATGCTCAGCGACCACCAGTGCCAGCAGATCCGCGACTACGCGCGGTCAGGTGGGTCGGTGATGGCCAGCTTTGAGACGAGCCTCTATGACGAAAACCTGCAGCCACGCGCGGACTTCGCGCTCGGCGATCTCTTTGGAATTCGCAAGGCCGGCGACGTCGTGGGCACCAATGGAAATGCCTATTACGCACGCATCGAACATCCCAATGCGGCCAGCCCCAGCCCTGTCCTCGAAGGCTTCACCAATACCAACTGGCTTCCGGGCGCGCAGAATCGCATTCCTCTCAATCCCGTGCCCAACCCCGTGCTTACAGTCGTGCCCGGTTTTGTGAGCTATCCACCCGAATTGGCTTATCCTCCGATTTCGCACACTGACGAGCCTGCGGTTGTGCTGCGCGAAACCGGCTCCAGCCGCCTGGCCTACTTCCCGGGCGACATCGAGCGAACCTATTGGCTCACCGGACACGGCGATTTGCTGCAGCTTCTCCACAACACCATCCGCTGGCTCACGAACGATGAGAGCATCGTGCACGTCGATGGCCCTGGCTTCATGGAGATGCTCTGCTGGGAAACCGCACCCGGTTACGCCGTCCACATGCTCAACTACACAAATCCCGACGCGCAGCATGGCTGGCTGAAATCGATTGACCCGGTGGGCGCTCAGGCTGTGACGATGAAGCTTCCACCCAATGTCCGCGCCAAATCAGTAGAGTTACTCCAAGCCGGCCAATCGATTCATTTCACCCAGCAGGAGCAGCTCCTGCGCTTTACCGTGCCGCGCGTGGAAGCTTACGAAGTCGCCGCGATTACAGTTACCTGACCGCGGCGTGTTTACCCATGCTTTCCCCGGTTCGTGCATTGCGGCTCTCCCAGATTTTTCGGTAAAAGAAATTCCCAGAGCCCCGGACCGGACGCATGAGCGGCGCAAGGTACATTGACACCCCCTGACCTGATCCAGCAGTGGAGTGGTAGACTTGGGCCTTCTTAGAAATGATCGCCAGGAAAGCAAGCATCTGCGGACAACGAGGAGGATTTCACAATGAAGCAACCGAAGGGTCTCTGCAGCCGGCGGATTCCAGTCTCTGCGATCTTTGTTCTGGCAACGAGTGTGCTTATCGCTTGTGCTCTTCGCACTGAAGCCCAGGCCGCGAAGCCGGCCCCGAAGGATATGCCCATCCGTCACATCATTATTATCTTTCAGGAGAATCGTTCCTTTGACTCCTACTTCGGCACGTTCCCGGGAGCGGATGGCATTCCAATGCAAAACGGCGTGCCCACGGTCTGTGTCCCCGATCCGAAGACGGGACAATGCATCAAGCCTTATCTTGACCACGACGATGTGAATTGTGGCGGCCCGCATGGGGCCAAATCGGTTTTGGGTGATATCGCAAATGGCGCGATGAATGGGTTCATCAGTGAAGTACAGAGTGAAGGGGCATTCGGTTTCAATGAACATGGATATGCGGGGCCCCTCATAAACTGTCATCATCCCACTGACCCGAAAGACTCTGATCAGGTGATGGGATACCACAACGGTGGAGACATTCCGAATTACTGGGCTTATGCGAGAGATTTTGTGCTCCAGGACCATATGTTCGAATCAGTTCGCTCCTGGAGTTTTCCATCGCACCTGTTTCTTGTTTCCGCGTGGTCGGCCGACTGCAGCAACGTCGATGACCCCGGGAGCTGCGTGAGCGCTCTGTCGCCCAAGGATAGAAATCTCAAGAATCCTACGCCATTTGCGTGGACGGAAATTACCTGGCTGTTGCACAAAGGGCAAGTGAGCTGGGTCTACTACCTGGACCACGGCGCGGAGCAACCACACCGCCCTCGGCGCAAGGGAGCTAACCAGGCCGCGAAAGGATCTGCGCAGGCTGCCGGCGCCAAGGAGGCCTCGTGGAAAGGCAGTCCTGGGGTTCCCGAGATCTGGAACGTGCTGCCCGGCTTTACAGACGTCCATGAGGACAAGCAAGTAGCCAATATCGAAGACCTGAGCCGTTTCTTTGCGGCTGCCAAAGCAGGAACTCTGCCCTCCGTTTCGTGGATTTGCCCACAGAGGGCAGATAGTGAGCACCCTCCCGGCAAAGTGAGCGTGGGGGAATCCTACGTGACACAAATTGTGAATGCCGCGATGCAAAGCCCCGACTGGAAGAGTACGGCCATTTTCCTTACCTGGGACGATTGGGGAGGATTTTACGATCACGTCGTGCCGCCCACCGTTGATTCATTGGGCTACGGCATCCGCGTTCCGGGCATTGTGATCAGTCCTTATGCGAGGCGCGGGTACATCGACCATCAGACGCTGAGCTTCGACGCCTATCTGAGATTTATCGAAGATGTGTTTCTCCATGGTCAGCGGCTCGACCCCAGGACCGATGGGCGGCCGGACTCCAGGCCAGGCGTGCGGGAAGACAATCCGAAGCTGGGCAATCTCATGAACGATTTTGATTTTTCGCAAAGCCCTCGGCCGCCCGTGGTCTTGCCCGTTCACCCCAAGACGACGCTGGTGGCAGATCATCCCAGATAGCATGGCCGGGGGGCCGGGCTTCAATTTGCGCGAGTGCGGTCAGTGGGCTCCTCGGAATTCTCGATGGAAGATGTGTCGCGAGAGCCGGGCCACCGGGCGACAAAAATCGCGACTGGCGGGTGTCCCGGATCTCAATTTGCACCAATCCTCTCATCTGGGCGCCCCCAGGTCTCGTTCGCCGCGGCGGATGAGACCTGGGAGGGTCTTGCCCTCCCGACAAACCATGAGACTTGACGGGGTGTAACGGAACGGCAGAAAGCAATTCGTTCTGGACAGCGGCAAAACCTGGGAATCTACTTCCTCGATACCCGGGTCCCAAAAGCGGGACCTGGGTATCGAGGTTTGTTGGCAAAGACATTATCGCCGAGACGCGATCCTTCCGACTATGCGCCCTGCGTGACGCCGCAGAGGTGGACGTTGATGCCCAGCTCCGCGAACATGGCAGCCTTGGTGGCGAGTGCCTTGTCGGCCAGCGCGGCCGTCGGCGCGTAAGCTATGTTCACATGGTTGGCGCGGTGGCGGGCCATCATCTGGTTCTGGCTTACGCCGTGCAGCACCGCATGGACGATGGGCCATTGCGTGGTGGTCTCGCGCCAGCGCCGCGCGGTCTCGGCCTCCGGCAGACTCACTACGGTGCCCCGGCCCATATCCACGTGCAGCGCGCCACCCTCAGCAAAGACGCGGCTCCAGACAATCTCGCCCGGCTTGCCGACTCCCTTGAGCGATCCACCGCCCAGCGGGAAGTACATGGCCGGCTGGCGCTCGCTGGTGGCTCCGGCATAGCCGCCGACGAAGTGATTGGCAGGCGCTGCGCCGGAGATCTGCAAGAGCCAGACAAAGTCATCGACGCCGTCGCCCTTATAGTGCTCGCCCCAGCGAACATCGTGCAGCGTCGTCGAGGGATCGAGGCCGAGCGCCTTCCAGCAGCGGTTGGTGATCATGGCATCCATGCCGGCGCACTCGTCCACTTCGTTGAAGTGCACCAGCGGACCGCCCGCATATAGCTCTTCCTTCGTGCCCTCCGCATACACTGGCGGACGGTCGGCGTTGTTCAGCAGGCCCTCGGCCAGGTCGGAGGCGGGCACCATGTCCTTGAGCCCCTGCTGGTACTGGATGCCCACTGCATCACAGCCAAACTCGCTGGCGATGCGCATCGCCGCAATATACATCTTGCACTGATCAAGCACCTGGTCGAGCGTCAGTTCGGTTACCGGATCCTTGCCGAAGGCGAACTTGACACCCCTGGCGACCAGCCAGTCGTAGACAGCCTTAGCTTCGGCGCCGGAGACGGTGCGCATCTTGGCCACCAGCGCCGACTGGCTCAGCCGCTCCTTGAAGATGCCGGCGGGGTTCAACAGCTCATCGTCGATGATGGCGTTGTACATGCCCATGCAGCCTTCGTCGAAGATGCCCATGATCGACTTGCGATAGCGAAGATCCGCGGCAAGCTCCGCGCCCAGCCTGGCACTCTCGGCGGGCAGTTTGCTGACGTCGAGAGCGCGCACGTGGCTGAGATCGTGAGTAATCTTGCCCTCGCGCAGCCATTGGTCTAGCGCGTTCAGAAAGTAGCTGTCGGTGAAGTCCTTGCTCCAGATGGTCGAGAACTGCCTGCCGGCCTTGATGAGCGAGCCGTTCAGGTTGAGCAGGCCAACCAGCCCCGGCCACTGGCCGGACCAGTTGGCCGCGGTGAGGATCGGTCCCTTGTGGCTGCGCAGGCCGGGCAGCACATGATGGCTGTATTGCCACGCTGCCGTGGCAAAAACCAGCCGCGCTTCGGGATGAATCTTCATGAAGACGTCCATCCCCATGCGCTGGGATGAGATGAAACCGTGCTTGTCCTTTTCGCTATACGCATGCGCGCGAACCAGCTTGATGCCCTTCTGCGCGAAGGCTGCCGTCAGCTTTTCTTCCATGTCGCGCTGCGCGGGCCAGCACACCTGATTAGCCGAAAGCCGCAAATCTCCGCTGGTGATGAGCAATACTTCACTGGCCGCCGGCTTGGCGACATCGTTTCCGGGTACTGCCATGCAATGATCTCCTTCTATCGAAGCTTCGTCCAAGATGAAATATACACCCCGATATGGGGAGTGTTTTCCGCACCCCTTCCAGGGTTACTTTTACGATAACTGCCGCAACTTTGGCGATGCTGCGCTGAATGCGCCTCTTGCAGCAGCAGCCGCGCTGTCGCGACGCCGCCCAAAAATCCCCTATGCCTTTGAGAATTCGTAGGAAAGGTTCCCTTTCGCAACGGACTGCCTCGTATTCAGGCGAATGCGATAGATTGCGCTCCCCCAATCCTCGCGCAGATTCGGATCCGTAATCGCAATCTTCTCGACCACTGGCTTCAGCTCTGCGCCGCTGAATCTGAGCAGGGCGTCTTTGCCCTCACCCGAGGCCAGCCTCATGGTGATGCTTCCATCGGCGCTCACCGCAGGTATGCGCGAGGTCATGATCGAAAGGCTCACGGGAACCGCACGCTCCAGGTCGAAGTTCTCCTCAATCGTCACCTTGTCGTTGACGCGATCCAACGTCACCGTGCGCATCCACGAACGGATCCCGGCGTCTTTGGGATAGGCATCGGCTATGTTGAAGGAGACCTTCGCCTGCCGGTCGCTGGTCTCATAGCGTCGATCGGTCGCCCTGTATTGGACGCCGTTGTGCTGCATCACGCCGCCCACGGTCGGAAGGTTATGATATGCCGATTGCATGGTCCAGATGGAGTAACGGTCGGCGCTGAAAGTCTTGGCGGTATACGCCTCCACACCCACATCAATCGCCACCGGCTGGCCGTCCTCGTAAATGACAAAATTGCCGGTGTCGTTATGACTGTGGCTGCGCCCGTTGTTCGCTGCCAGCACCGCGACATACATGCCATCTGTGGAACCCGCTTTTACGCGCGCCGTCATCAGGCCGAAGTCCGGATACCACGCATCGCGGACCAGCACATCCTCCTGCCGCGCGCTGCGGATCTCATTGGCCGCCAGAATGGCGGGCAGCGACCGCGAGAGGCTGGGAAGGTGCATGTTCAATGCTTGTTGCAACCCTTCGCCGCGCGCCGCCCAGCCTGACTTCATTGCGTAATAGGCTCCGAAGGCTTCGAGTTGCGCATCGTGAACGGCCTTGCCATAGCGGTAGAGCACATCTCCTTCCGGCGCCGCCTTGCCGTGGACATCGCCGTAGTCCACGTAGTCATCCCCCGCGATGTGCACGTTGAGGATGAACCTTCCCATAGCGTCGATAAACGGGTCGGCAAAGATCTTCGTGGAGTTCCCCGTAGCCGACTCCAGCGTGCTCACACATTCAAAAAAGCATAAAGGCGAGCGGCTGAAGTAGCCGGGCCCCTCTTCTTCGCCCGCGTCGGGCCAATAGTCGTTCAGGTAGGCGTCCACGCTCCGGGTGATGCGCGTGATCTCGTGCAGGCGCAGTTGCGGATCTTCTTCGAGAATCAGATTGGCTATCAGCAGATTGGAGTTGATCCACGGCGTCCAGTTGTTCACCCGATCGTCGTGCCCCGGCTCGCCGAAGCCCATCCACCAGAAGTCGTTGCGGTTGCGCGCGGGGCCGAGAATGCGCCGTTCCGACTCGAGCACGATGCGCTTGTTGATGAGCGGCGAAACCGTATCGAGTTGCTCGCCGAGCAGGTACTTCGTCCACGCCAGCAACTGCACAGTCTCCGCGCCGAACAGCTCCACAACCGGATCGGTCACGTCGGGCAGGCCGGGCCCGGCCTTCTGCATGCCGAGGTGCGCGGGCGCTCCCCAAAAGCTTTCTTCGCAGATCAGCCAGACGCCATTGGTGATGTCATCGAGGAAACGGCCTTTGCCTTCAAGGCACTCGGCAAGAACAAGGTGCTGCAGCTTCGAGCGCCGGCCAAAGTTCACGTCCTGATACCGGGTGCGATTGCCGTTGCGCTTGAACTCAAGAAAGCTGGTGGCCAGCAGAACCTGCCAGCCCTCTTTGCGCTCGGCCAGTGCCTTGTCGACGATGGCGGTGCGGATGTCGGCGGGAACGGCCTCCCAGGCGGCGCGCTCGCTGCATCGGGGATACGGATGCCACTGGTTGAGCGGGAGCAGCTTGCTCTGGAGAAACTCCTCAGTGTAAGTGGTGCTCAGGAGATTGTGCGGAGCCACGAGCGGCTGGTTCATCTGCCCGCCGAAGGAGAGGGCTCCCATGGAGCGAAGTAGTTTGTGTTGCCCTGCCAATGCGGCGCTGCCTGCCAGAAAATTCCTGCGATTCATAAAATTGGTTCCTCTTCTTGT